>MEWP01000025.1:692-26475 GCA_001775395.1 candidate division Zixibacteria bacterium RBG_16_53_22
CACGCTCGATTGCCTTATAAACATTATTGTCAGAATGATCCCGGCCGATGACAATATGAAATTCGGAAGCCACATGGCCCAGAATGCTCCCAGCAGGCCGGCGTCGGCCAACTGCTCTCCTCCGATCAGGAACGCCCAATAGACGATGAAGAAGAAAAGCGAAAGTCCTATGCCTGTGGCAAATCCGCCCTTACGAGCCAGGGAACCCAAAGGCGCCCCGATCAGCACGAATGCGATACATGCAACCGGGATTGAGAACTTCTTCTGTATCTCGACATCCATCGAGTTTATCTCTCTCTCGTAATTGGCGATATTCTTTTCCAGGAATGCCAGTCTGCCTTTGAGCTCGTTGTTTGCCTTGAGGGTTGCGTTATCAGTACCCACCTGTCCGAGATCAGCGCCTCCTCTCTTCGGCGTCAGGAGACGGACGACGGCGCCCTTTATCAGGCTGTCGGCCTGGATTTGCAGAGTCTCGATTTTGGTTTTCCGGCCGCGGTTTTCCTCGAGCATCATGCCAACGCTCATCTCGCGGTCGCCGCGCGCGCTCTTGGTAGTCCGCTCCATGTCGGAGGATGCCCCGGGTATAGCGATGGTCTGCCTGGCAAATTTGGTCAGCGTATAGCCGTTGGGGTTTTTAGGTTCGACCTCCAATATCTCTCCATCCTCCATTTCCAGCATCAGCGTGGAACCGTCCGGTGAAAAATACATCAAGCCGCCTTTGGCGGTGATGACGCGCTCGGCGTTGACAGTCTGGATTACAATGATGTCTTCGATCTCGGAGGTCTTGCGGGCGACAGTCCTGACCCTGATGCTGTATCCCTCGAAATGGTCGAGGAATATGTTTTCCTCGAGCGACCAGGTCGGTTTCTTTCGCGAAATATCCGTGAGAAGCATTCGGGCCCGATGGTTTGATTCGGGCAGGACACGGTCATTAAACCATATCATGACAAGAGCCGTAACGAGGGCCGCGCCCAGCATGGGGAAGAGGAGCCTGCCGAACGAAATGCCGCAGGCCTTGCAGGCCGTAATCTCATTGTCGGAGGATAACCTGCCAAACGCCATCAAGACCGCAACTAACACCGCCATCGGCACCGCCAGGGCCACCATCCAGGCCAGGTTCAGGACGAAGAGCTCGAGCACCAGCGCGATATTAAGGCCCTTGTTGATAATCAGATTCATGATATCCACCAGAAAATCCATAATCAGCACCAGCGTGATGACGGCCAGCCCGAAAATAAACGGCCCGATCGATTCGCGAACCACGTATCGTGAGAGTATTATCATTAGTATCCGATTATAAACCCGCTGTCATCTTATCTCAAGCACTTTCTGCTTGACGGAACCGGCTGTGTTCGGATATTGATACGATATGAAAACTACCTTCGTTTCCTCCCTTGCGATCGGGGACCCCGTCGATGATCTCTTTGCCCTGCGCAAGGTCGAATTCAAGGAATTCACCACCGGCAAGATGATTTTCGTTGAACTCGGAGACCGCACCGGGCGGATCAATGGGGTGATCTGGTCGGGCTCGGCCGAGCTGGCCAGAAACCTTGTCACCGGGCGCATTTATCGAATACAAGGCATGGTCACCACCTACAAGGGCGAAAACCAGATCACGGTCGAAAAGATCAACCTGGCCGACTCGGTCGACCCTCGGGATTTTCTTCCGGCCGGACCTATCCCCACCGAAGAGCTTGATAGAAGGCTCGCCGAGGCGATTGAAAAGGTCGGCGACAGCCACCTCAAGCAGCTTCTGACACAGATTTTCACCCATAACGCATTTCGATCCGGGTTTCTAACCGGTGTCGGCGGAAAACTCTGGCATCACAACTATATTGGCGGTCTGGCGGAACATACCTTGAGTGTTTTTGGAATATGCCTCGATTTTGCAGACCGATTCAAAGAACTCGATCGTGACCTTATTCTCACCGGCGCGCTATTGCATGATATCGGCAAAGTCGAAAGCTACTCGCTCGATAATTATATCGATTATACCGATTCCGGCCGCCTGCTCGGCCATATCGTCATTGGTGACCGAATCGTCTCCGAGGCCATCGCCCGCATCCCCGATTTTCCATCCGAGAAAGGGCTTAAAATCAGGCACCTGGTGCTTTCCCATCAGGGATCGCCTGAGCAGTCATCGCCGGTGCCTCCCATGATGGCCGAGGGGGTGGCGCTTTATGTCGCCGATCTCCTCGATTCCAAACTGGCGGCATTCAGGCGTATAAGGCAGAAAGAACACCGACCCGGCATTCGGTGGTCCAACTACGTCAATCTTCTGGATCAATATATTTATTTTGGAGAGGATATCGAAAACAATGGCCAAGAAGATATTTGAACCGATGACGGCCCTGATACCGCTTCCGGCTGTCATGGTGACTTGCCAGAGGCCTGGTGACCGGCCGAACATCATCACTATCGCCTGGACCGGCATAATCTGCAGCGAGCCCCCGATGATATCGATCAGCATCAGGAAAAATCGCTTCTCTCACGAGATAATCAGGGATACCGGCGAGTTCGTCGTTAATATCACCACCCAGGCCCTGGCCGAGGCCACCGACATCTGCGGCGTGGCCTCCGGCCGCAACACCGATAAATTCAAGCTGGCAGGCCTTACCGCCACTCCTGCCTCGATTGTCCAGGTCCCGTTGATAGAGGAGTGTCCGATCAACCTCGAATGCCAGACGCGCCGGGTGCTCGAACTGGGAAGCCACGATATGTTCATCGCCGAAATCGTAGCCACTCAAATTGACGAGCAGGTTTTCGACGAGCGTGGACGACTCGATATCGAAAAGCTCGATCCCCTGATTTATTGCACCAAAGCCCGCCAGTACTGGGCCGGCGCCACCGTCATGGTCGGCGCTTATGGATATACAAAAGGACGGCCTGCCATCAGGGAGAAAAGTTGAAGTTCGAGATCGTGGCCAAATCCGGGCGGGCGCGCGCGGGTCTCCTGACAACATCACATTCCACTATACTCACGCCCGTATTCATGCCGGTCGGCACGCGCGGAACCGTCAAGACGATTTCCAGCGAGGAACTCGAATCGTTCGGCGCCGAATTAATCCTGGGGAATACTTATCATTTGTATCTGAGGCCGGGGCACAAGATAATCGGCAGGATGGGCGGGCTGCACAAGTTCACCAACTGGAAAAAAGCGATCCTCACCGATTCCGGCGGCTACCAGGTCTTCTCGCTGGCCACGTTGAACAGCATCGACGATGATGGAGTCACCTTCCAATCGCACATCGATGGTTCCCGGCACCGCTTCACTCCCTCGATGGTGGTCGATATCCAGGCCGCGCTGGGGGCGGATATGATCATGCCCCTCGATGTTTGCAGCCCGTATCCGGTTGACGATAAAACCTCGCTTTCCGATATGAGGCGCACAATCAGGTGGGCGTCCGATTCATTCCAACGCCAGCGTGAAATATGCGGCGGCGATACCGAACAGGCCTTGTTCACAATCGTGCAAGGCTCGATCTATGTCGACCAACGCCTCTCATGCCTGGAGCAGATGCTGGCGCTTAATCCGCCGGGCCTTTCGATCGGGGGGCTGTCGGTCGGCGAGCCTAAAGAAGATCGCATGAATGTGCTTGAAAAGACTCTCCCGCACTTTCCTGAAAATCTGCCTGTGTATCTCATGGGCGTGGGAACTCCCGAGGATATCGTGGAGGCGGTCGAGCTTGGGCTTGACATGTTCGACTGTGTCATGCCGACCAGGAACGCCCGCAACGGTACGCTCTTTACGCGGTTTGGCAAAATGATTATTAAGTCGGCCCGCTATATCGAGGACCCGAGGCCTATCGATCCCAAATGCGCCTGCCCCGCCTGCCTCGGATACAGCCGGGCCTATATCAGATATCTATTATCGGTCAATGAAATACTGGGCCTGCGCCTGGCCAGTATGCATAACGTATATTTCTATCTGGATTTGATGCGACAGATACGTGATGCGATCGCGCGCGATCAATACACCTCATTCAAGGCGCAATTCCTGGCCGATATCGGCAAAGGCGTGGAGGAACTCGGGTAAGGCCATTTTTTTCGAGGTCGTGTCACGTACGGAGACGTGACACGACCGGACACGACTTGGGCTATTTATTTCGCCATCCCCATCACATCCAGGCAATATGAGTAAATAAATGCCTCTTCCTTCAGCCTGGCGTAACGCCCGGAAACTCCGAAATGACCCTCACCCATATGGACCAGCAGGAGCAGAGGATTGCCATCGGTCTTTGAGGCGCGGAGCTTGGCGGCCCACTTGGTCGGTTCCCAGTATGCCACCCTGGGGTCGTTGAGGCCGCCGATAATGAGCAGCGCCGGATACGCCTTGGCCTCGACATTATCATAGGGCGAATAGCCCTTTATATAAAAGTAGTAAGCGCTGTCATGGGGATTTCCCCACTCATCGTATTCGACCACGGTCAGCGGTATCGTTGGATCGAGCATCGTGTTGAGGACATCCACAAAAGGCGAGCCCGCCACCGCCACCCGGAACAGGTCCGGCCGCATGTTAACCGCCGCGCCTATCAGGATCCCCCCGGCGCTTCCCCCCAAGATAGCCAGCTTGTCTTTCGACGTGTATTTATTGGCTGTCAAATACTCGGCGCAGGCGATAAAATCGGTGAAAGTGTTTTTCTTCTTGAGCAGTTTGCCGTCCTCGTACCACCATCGCCCCATCTCGCCACCACCGCGCGCCTGGGCAATGGCATAGACAAACCCTCTATCGAGCAGGCTCACGTTTGTGAAGGAAAAATACGGGTTGCTCGGTATGCCATAAGCCCCATAACCCTCGAGCATCATGGGATTGCTGCCATCGCCCCTGAAAAGCGCCGTCTTGTATGCCACCACGATTGGCACCGGGATGCCGTCCGGCGCCCGGGCCCAGAGCCGCTCGGTCTTGTAGTCGGCGGCTCTGTAATTATTCACCCTGTTTTGCTTGACGAGTTTGCGGTCGCGGCTCTGCATGTCGTAATCGAAAACGGAGGACGGCGTCACCAGCGAGCTGTAATTGAAACGAAAGACGCCGGTTTCATAAACCGGATTCTGCGCCGCCCAGATAGAATATGCCGGATCGGGAAAATCGACATAATGCCTCTCGTCAGTACCCAGATCTACGATGCGAAGCCTGGGGAGACCGTCGGAGCGTTCGCTGATAACCAGATGATTCTGGAAAAGATCGATTTTCTCGATCTTGACTGAATCGTCCTGGGGGATGAACTCTGTCCAATTGTCGGGGCTGGGATTGCCGATAGGGGTTCGCATGACCTTGAAATTTCTGGCATTATCGTTAGTCATGATGAAGAACTCGTCGCCGCGATGATCAAGGCTGTATTCTATCTCTTTGCGGCGCGGGGCCACTATCCGGAATTGGCCGCTTGGCTGGTCGGCATCGAGTGTCCAAAATTCGCTGGTCACTATACTTTGAAGGCCGACTACGATGAATTTCTTGCTTCTGGTTTTCGACAGCCCCAGGTAGAAAGCGCCGTCGTCCTCGCGATATACCAGCTTGTCGGCCTCCTGCTGTGTGCCCATCTGATGCCGGTATAGCTCGAATGGCCGCTGGGTCGAATCCAGGGTGGTGTAGAAGAACGTCATATTATCGTTGGCCCATTCAAGATCACCGCCGGTGTTATTGATCGTATCCGGCAGAAAGCGCGGCTCCTGCAGGTCCTTGACATAAACGGCGTACGATTCCCAGCCCGACGTATCTATGGCATAGGCCAATGTCTTGTGATCGGGGCTGACCTTGAATGCGCCGAGACTGATATATTTGTAATTGAGTTCATTGGGATCGAGCAGAATCTCCTCGCCGCCCGACGGAGTCACCTCCTTGCGGCAATAGATCGGATACTGTTGATCCTTTACGGTGCGGGTGTAGTAATAGTAATTGTCGATTTGGACCGGCGCCGCGGTATCGGTCTCTACCAGGCGGTCGACCATTTCATCGTAAAGTCCGTCCTGCAGCCTCTTCAGATGGGCGGTCATCGAGTCGGTGTACGCGTTCTCGGCCTCCAGGTATTTGATAACCTCCGGGTTTGCCTTATCCCTCAACCAGAAGTAGTTATCGATCCTGATATCGCCAAACAAAGTGTCGGCTTTGGGCATCGCCTTGGCGATTGGGGGAGCTGGCACTGTCCTTTGGGTCTCTCTGGCGCAATAAAGCGCCGGAAACGCTGTTATGACAAGGGCCAAAAACATGAATCTGGAGCTTGATCTAATTCTCATTTAATCCTCGCTAGATTTCGTGAGTCATCATCGGCTGTCAGAATTTATTATCATCGTATCTGTATTTCAATCAATTTCGATCTGGGCAGGCTGTTTTGTTTACAGCGGCAGGATTTATTTTTCTTGATAAAGGGCATCATATCGATATCTTTAGCGAATAATGTTGAAACCTATCGGGCACAGGCAAAAGGGGACTCACTAATATGCTTTTGGGCGCACATATGTCGATAGCCGGCGGGGCTTTCAATGCCCTTCTCGAGGGTGAGAAGTTGGGATGTTCTACCATCCAGATATTTACCAAATCGAGCAATCAGTGGAAGGCCAAAAAGCTGACCGACGAGGAGTTGGAGCGTTATCAGGCCGAGCAGAAGCGGACCGGGATAAGGCCGGTTATCGCCCATGATTCGTACCTGATAAACCTCGGCTCGCCCGATGCCGCCCTGGTACAAAAATCTCGTGAGGCTTTCCTGCACGAAATGGAACGGTGCGATTTGTTGAATATACCCTTCCTCGTTACCCACCCCGGGGCCCACATGGGACAGGGCGAGGAGTGGGGGCTGAAACGTATCGCCGAATCAATCGATTGGGTCCACGAGCACAAGGCGGATTTCAAGGTCAAGATCGCCCTCGAGGTTACGGCCGGGCAGGGTTCCAGCCTGGGGTATAAATTCGAGCATCTCACGACTATTATGGAACATGCCAGGCATCACGAGCGGATCAAAGTCTGTCTTGACACCTGTCACCTATTCGCCGCCGGATACGATATTTCCACCGAGGAGGGGTATCATAAAACGATATCGGAATTCGACCGTATAATAGGTCTGAAAAGCCTGGTGGCGATTCATCTCAACGATTCCAAGAAGCCGTTGGGCTCGCACGTGGATCGGCATGAACATATCGGTAAGGGGCAAATTGGAGAGAAACCATTCGGATTTTTCATCCGCGACAAAAGATTTGAAAAAATCCCCAAGCTCTTGGAAACACCCAAGGAGAACGAAATGGATCGCGTCAACCTGGCGATTCTGAGGCGGCTGGCAGGAGAGAAATAGAACCCGGATGAGATTATTTTTGCTGTTGGCTGTCACCGCTTTCACGATGTCGTTTGCTCAGGCTGGCCCGCAGGCGCTGCGAATCGATATAAAAGGCGTGGTCAGCGATTCCTCGATAATCGGCAGACCCGATGTCGACGTTTTCCAAGGACAACTCTTGATTCCTCTTGGAGAACCTGTTGAGGTGTTCACCGGGCCTTACACCATTCAGATGAATGCCTCGAAGGTATCGGCCGACACCTGCGCTCTTAAGACAAGTTTTTTCGGGCTGGGGCCGAAATTCCACAACCTCGAATACAATATAAAGCTGGCGGTGGGCGATGACATATTCGTGCCGCCGCTGCCGGTGAAGAACGACGCCACAGTCAAATACTTTATTAAGGTTGTCGATGACACCTCGAAGATCATTTCGACAGAACCGCCGCTTGGCGACACCACCGCCTGGGGAATCTCGGAGTCGGTTCATTACAAGACACATTGGCTCAAAGGTTCGCTGGCCGACTACATGTGGAATGTCAAGATGGCATACCTGGAGCGGATTTACGACGGTTTCCGCAAGACATTTTCGATTTCGTCATTCTACAAGATCGACTATGTAAACCATCCGGAGCCAATACAGGGCATTTATATCGATTCCCAGCTAAATTACGCGATCCAACCCCGTAAGATGTGGATCGATGTCGTCTACGGCCACAAAGTCGACGGTGTCACGCCGCGCGCCGCGACCGAGCTTCTCCTCTATAAACTCTGGGGCTATGGGCCGCGCTGGATGGTTACGGGATTTTCGGGATACTATTTTGACAATTTCCTTCAGATGAGGAAACTGGCCGCCTCGTTTTCACCTCAAGCGCTCGATAGCCTGCTAACCGACGAGGCCTGGGTCGACAGCGACACGGGCCAGGTGGTCACGGGGGCCCTGGCGCGCTGGCTTGCCGAGAGCGACCTTTTCCTGAAATTCATGGAGCTTTACCAGAATTCTGGCGCACTCGATTTTCGGCTAAAATTCGCCGAAATCTATGGGCGTGACATCAGGGGCGCCCTCGCCGAATTCCTGAATTGGGCGCGGACTTACGAGCCCAATCCCGGCGAGTTGCAATATTTCGCCACGATTTACATCGACCTGGGCAATTACGAGATGGCGAGGGAATATCTGGAGGAGATAGAGAAAAATGGGGGCGACGAGGCTGCGAAATCCCGCGTCGTTTTGGCCAGATGTCTTTTCTGGCTTGGCGACTATGAGGTTGCCAGCAGGTCTTTTGGGCCGGGAAACATATTCGGGGTGGAAGGGTGTAATATTCTCAAGAGTACGATAAATGTCGCCGCCGGTTCGAAGTCGTCGGTATCGGCCTATTCGATGTGCGCCGAATCCGGGCAATCCGACGCGCTGCTTTCGTTGGCGTCGTTCTGGCTCGACTCGGGCGCCACTCATGCGGCTGACTCGACATTGTCGAAGATTAAAGGTGGGGCGGAAAACACGCCCGAGTATTTTATCGAAACGGCACGACTCAAGATTATGGAAGGCGAACGGGCCGATTCCATGCTGGCGATGGCGGCCGCGATTGCCCTGAACCGCGCCCAGGTCGTCCCCCACGATCCGGCCAACTACCTGGTTGCCGGGCAGGCCTTCTCATTAATGGGGAATTTTAATAGGGCCAGGGAAAATCTCGAGACGTCGTTCTTCCTGGAGAATCGGCCGTATTTCCTGGGTCACATACTCCTTGAACTCGGCAAGCTGGCCGATTTGAAAGGGGAGAGGGATAGCGCTTGCGGTTATTATAACGAAGTGCTGACCATCGGTTCCGGAGCATATCAAAAATCGCTGGCGAAACGATATCTTGAAAAAAAGTATGATATCAAATTGCAGTAATTGGGGGCGTATCATCGGATGACGTTCCTTAACAGCGCATTCCTATTCCTCCTCTCGGCGGTATCTATACCGCTTATTATCCATTTCCTTTCCAAGCGACGAATCAAGACCATAGAATTCTCGTCGCTCAAGTTCCTGGAGCAAATGCAGAACAGCCGCATGCGATGGCTTCGCATAAAAGAGCTGATACTCCTGGCATTGCGGATGCTTGTTATCGCTCTTATAGTGCTGGCGTTTGCGCGCCCGACGCTGCGCGGATTCGCGGGTTCCTCCAGGGCCACTACCTCGGTTGCTATCCTGCTCGACCGCTCGGCCTCGATGGATTCCGAGGGTCAGACCGGCACCCTCTTCGAGGAGGCCAAACGTATCGCCGTGCGGCTGATAGAGTCGTTTGATCCCGGCGACCGAATCACAATCATTCCGTTTCCCGGGCAGGCGGATTTGGAGATAATCGGGCCGACCAACGTCGGCGACAAACTCACGGAGCGCCTCGGAGCGACTGAGTTAAGTTACCAGAAAGGCCATATCGGCGAGGCCCTGAATAAAGCGCTTGAGATACTTCGGCAGAGCGGCGATATAAACCAGGAGGTCTATATCATCTCCGATTTGCAGGCAGCGGGATTTGAAAACTTGCCGCCGGAGCTTCTCGGTGGCGCCCCCTGGGGAAATATCCACATCTTTTGCGTTACTCCTGAGCGAACAGGCGAGGACAATGTCGCTGTCACTGATGTCCTGATGCCCACCCAACTGATGGTGCCGGGTGAGAATTTCGAGATCGAGGGCGAATTGGTTAACTTCGGGCGCGGCCGCCTCGAAAATGTCCTGGTTGGTGTCGTGGTCGATGGTGAGCGCAAAGCGCAGGCCACGATTTCTCTGCCGCCGAGCCAGCCGACCCGCACCCGATTCGCCATTAAGGTGGATACTCCCGGGTATCATGGGGGTTATATTGAGATCGACCACGATAATTTCGAGCCCGACAATAAGCGTTTTTTCAGTTTCCAAATCCCAGAAAAGATCAACCTCCTGGCGATTTCGCAATCGGCCGATCCAGCCATTCCGATCAGATTGGCGCTCGATAGGGCCGAGGCCGGCCAGATCACCTTCGCCGGTATCCCTGCGGCAAACATCCTGCGTGAGGATCTGGCGAGTTACGATGTTATCATTTTGAATGATTTGACGTCGCTTGACGCCTCCCGCGAGGGCGCCATTAGACGTTTTGTGGAGAGCGGCAAAGGCCTTTTTGTCATTCTGGGAAAGAGCGCTAATTCGGGCTACTGGTCGAAGTTTCTGCCGGACGTCTCTGGAATAAACGTCGATCCTTTGGCCGGCCGCGATGGCGAATATCTAAGTTGGAATAATTATGACTACGAGCATCCCATCTTTGCCATTTACGGCCGGGGAAGCGATAACCGCTCCCTGCCGAAAATCCCGGATTTACGAATATTCTATTATCGCAACCTGAGCGGCGGCAGAGTCCTGGGGTCGACATCCACCGGCGTAAACCTCCTGGCGGAGTCGACGGAAAAAGCGGTCCTGGTCTTTTCGAGCGGTTTCGACCTCGCCTCGGGCGACCTGCCGGCACATTCTTTTTTCATCCCGCTCCTTGTGCGAAGTGTCGAATACCTCGGCTCGCGCATCATTGGAGAGGGTTCGAGCGGCATAATCGGGGAGCCGATGCGCTGGAGACTTCCCGGCAATATGACAATCGGCCTGACACTCCAGTCGCCGCAGAACGCGGTCGAAAACCTGCTGCTCAACCCGGATGGCTCCGGCTCATCGGTGAGTATTACGGAATACGGCCCGCCGGGAATCTATACGCTAAAAGCCTCCGGCATGGTGGGCCGACCCGACAGGCAGGTCGGCCTGTTGTCGTTCAATATAGATAATGCCGAGTCGAACGGCGAGACCGTGACACTCTCCGAGCTGAGCCAACTACTGGGGGTCGATATCATTTCGGTATCGCCGAAGTCGGACGTTAAAACAACGGTGCTGCAGGCGCGGTTCGGCCGCGAGCTTTGGAAGGAATTCCTGCTTCTGGCGCTGGTGCTTCTCATCGTCGAATCGATCCTGGGGCGCACCTCGCCGCCGAGAGTGGAGGAAAAGTAATATGGGAAGAATGGTCACATTGATGTCATCCATCTTGATTGTTCTGTCCTGCGCCAATCGGGCATTCCTGAAAAACCAGACCCGGCCCGGCGGCTATGCCATGGGGGAAAAGGTGGAGCTGCGGTTTCTCACTAACCATGTTGATAATGCGCCTGATTCGATCGCCGTTTTTGTTCTGGAGAATAACACGAAATATCGATATTCTATCTGGGCGGCGCGCCAGGAGTGCGATTCCACCTGCCGATACGGTGTCGTATGGGATGGCCGCAAGCCCGATGGCAGTTGGCCGGCCGGGGGGCGTTACCTGGTTTTCGCGAAGTTAAGTGAGCGGATATTTTCGGATACCGTGCAAATAGGTCTTGCCGATTAGGGCATCAACGGAGCTGGTGATGAACGATAGGGAAAAGAGACTGGCCGAGCTGCTTCTCGAAAAGGCGGTTAAATTCGGCGATTTCACGCTGGCCTCGGGCCAGAAATCGCGATATTATATCAATTGCAAAATGGCGACTCTCGACTCCGAGGGGCTTTTCCTCATCTCGGAGTTGATGCTCGACAAGCTCGATGGTGTAGAATGCGATGCTGTCGGCGGACTAACTCTGGGAGCCGACCCGATCGTTGGGGCTATGGCCGCCCTGGCCCACAAGCGCGGACGCAAACTCGCCGGCTTCATTGTCCGCAAGGAAACCAAAGACCACGGCACCCGCGGCCAGGTGGAGGGCCCAATCGAGCCGGGCATGAAAGTGGCAATTATCGAGGATGTCGCCACCACCGGCGGCTCGGCCGTGAAAGCAATCGAGGCCGCCCTGGCGCTGGGTTGTGAAATTGTCAAAGTGCTGGCGATAGTCGACCGCCGCCAGGGCGCCGAGGAAAAATTCGCCCTGATGGGTATCGAGTTCGACCCGATCTTCCGCAAAGAAGAATTGGGGCTGTAGGGCGACGGTGTTTGAGCCTGAATTCGGGTTCGAAATAACTTCGAATCCGGGTAGTTGGAAATTACCATGTCCAAAATTACGCCGGAAAATATAAGAGAGAAAGCTGAGAAGTATCGCGATTACGCGACGCGGGCGCTTTCCGAGCTTATCAGGATTCGCTCCTTCTCCGGCCAGGAGGAGGAGATCGTCAATTTCCTGCAACGGGAATTCGCCGCTTGCGGCGCCGGCGAGGTCACAGTCGATAATTTCGGCAACGTGCTGGCCCGGCTCGGCAATCGCGGCCCGGTCATCGCCTTCGACGCTCATATCGACACCGTCGATATCGGCCAGCCCGAACGCTGGAGTTTCGACCCCTTCTGCGGCGATATCCGCGACGGGCGCGTGTTGGGGCGTGGGGCGGCCGACCAGAAGGCCGGCATGGCCTCGATGCTGGCGGCGCTGAAGATACTCAGCGAATCATCCACCGACCTGCCATTTACTCTTTTCTTCGTTGGTTCCGTGTTGGAGGAGGACTGCGACGGCCTCTGCTGGCAGTATA
This sequence comes from candidate division Zixibacteria bacterium RBG_16_53_22, assembly GCA_001775395.1. Lineage (GTDB taxonomy): Bacteria > Zixibacteria > MSB-5A5 > UBA10806 > UBA10806 > UBA10806. The sequence continues at coordinate 13,416 of MEWP01000025.1, forward strand.
TCGTCAACGAGGATAAGATTGTGCCCGATATCGTCATTCTGACCGAGCCGACCGGCGGCAAGATAAACCGCGGGCATCGCGGCCGGATGGAGATCGAGATCATGGTCAGCGGCGTGGCTTGCCACGGCTCGGCGCCCGAGCGCGGCCAGAACGCCATCTACAGGCTGGCCCCGATAATCAAGGCGGTTGAAAATCTCAACGGCAATCTCGCCGACGATCCTTTTCTGGGCAAAGGGACTGTGGCGGCGACACGAATCCGATCCAATGCGCCGTCGCTGAACGCCGTGGCCGACCTGGCCTGCCTCTACCTCGACCGTCGCCTGACACGCGGGGAAACTCCCATGAGCGCTCGCGCCGAGCTTGAAGCGCTGATGGAGGTCCAGCAGGCGGGTGCCCGGATCGAAATCCCCGTATTCGAGAAACCCAGTTGGCGCGGCACGACATACCCAACCAGTAAGAGCTATCCCACCTGGCTCCTGCCCGAGAATCATCACCTCATCGATTACGCCGGCCGATGCCATCAGCGCCTGTTTGGCTCGATGCCGCTTGTCGACAAGTGGATATTCTCCACCAATGGTGTCGCCACTATGGGCCTGGCGAATATCCCGACATTCGGGTTCGGGCCGGGCAACGAGGAGATGGCGCATGCCGCCGATGAGTCGGTGGCCGTTGACGACCTGGTGCGCTGCGCCGCCTTCTACGCCTACTTCCCCTGGATTGTGGTAGGGCAGTAGATCTTCACACAAAAAAACGGGAGACGGCGGAACCCGTCTCCCGTTTCATTTTGCCCATGTGTGAGGACCTAACCCTCCACATGCCACTTCTCGCGCTGATGGAAGAACTCGGCCGGATTTTCGAAATAGGCCATGCACGACTCGACGATCTTGAAATGCTTCCTCTCCTCACCCACCAGAAAACCATAAAGTTTCCTGGCGCGGGGATCGGTCGCCTCGGCCTCGGCTTTTTTGTAGAAAGCCTCGCCCTTCAGTTCGAAATCCATGGCGAACTCGTAAACATCGAGGTCCCGTCCCGCCGTAGGGGTTTTATCCTTAAGCTGATCGAATATTTTCACAATCGATGTCTTTGGCTTGCCGGCCTTGAGATCGGCGATAATGCGTTCGGCGTCACCCAGCCCGCCCTTGATATACTCTTCGTTGAATTTCTTTATGGCCTTAATATGATTAAGTTCCTCATCGGCCAGATAACCGAAGACCTCCTTGGCGAAGGTATCACTTGCCTTTCCAGCGGAATCTTCGAAGAAATTGTAGCCCCGCTCCTCCATCTCTATGGCAGCCAGAAGCGCGTCCTTATCCGGTAGATTCCTGAGATCCATGATTTCTCCTTTCGGGCCATAAAATAGGCGTTTGCCCCCCAAAGGTCAATATCGAACCACGAACCGCGGTCCGTTATGCGGCAATGCCTTAGGTGACATCGTGAGCCGAATTAGAGGAACCGATTCAATCTCCAATTTTGTTAATTGGCTGAAAAATGAGAATATCACCACCTGATGCGGGATTAATCTCGTTGAATTTCAACCAGTATCGTTTATATTGGTTTATGGGATTTCTTAGGCATTCCCGGCCTGGAAGGGTATTTGTGTCCCCGAAAATGGAATTTTTCGATATCGCGAACTTCTTTTCGATAACTATCTCAAGGAGTCTCTGATGAAAAGATGTATCCTATTTTTTCTGGCTTTTGCTCTGGTGGGTTTGCAGGGGGTATGGGCGGCGGAAATCGATCAATCGCTGCTGACAATCCTGAATGAAATGCCCGACGGCGCGCACATCCAGGTCTTGGCATATCTGACCGAGCAGGCAGATATCGGGACGCTCGACCGTCAGTTGAAGCTTGAAAAGGCCACTCTCGGCGAAAGAAACCGACGGGTAATATTAGCCTTGCAGGAGGTCGCCACCCGCACCCAACCGGAAATCGTGGCCCTGTTGGACAATTTGAAATCGAGCGGCCAGATCGAGGAATACCGCACTTACTGGATAGCGAACATGTTCTGGGCCAGAGCAACGAAAGCCGCCCTCAATCAACTGGCCTTAAGAGATGACTTGAGTATAATCTATTTCGACTACGAGATCGAAGGTATCGAGCCGGCGGGCCGGGCGCCCAGTGACGAGCTTCTCTTGGGTCACGAAATCGGGCTGACCAGGATCAACGCCCCGGCCGCCTGGGCTGAGGGGTGGACCGGCTTGGGCCGGGTCGTCATGAACATCGATACCGGAGTCATGGGTTCACACGTGGCGCTCGCCGCCCGGTTCCGCGGCGATGTCGACAACGATGGTGATGTCAGCGAAAGCTGGTTTGACCCATATTCAAATTATCCAACTCCCCGGGACCTGGGTGGTCACGGTACCCACACCATGGGCACCATTTGCGGCCGCACCCCCTCCGGATCGGATACTGTCGGGGTTGCCATTGACGCCCAATGGATAGCGGCCGGCTCTATCGATCGTGGGGGCGGAATTCCCCGCACGGTGACAGACGCCATCGCCTCCTTTCAGTGGGCGGTCGATCCCGACGGCAATCCCAATACGCAGGACAATCCCGACGCAATCGGCAATTCCTGGGGGGTGACCACAAGTCACGGTTATCCGCCATGCGACCAGACTTTCTGGTCCGTAATCGATAATTGCGAGGTGGCTGGCTCGGTAGTCATTTTCTCGGCCGGCAATGAGGGTCCGGATGCCAATTCGTTGAGGCGCCCGGCTGATCGTGGTACTACACCCACCAATTGCTTCTCGGTCGGCGCTATCAACGGCGGAACCGACAATATGCCAATTGCCAGCTTTTCCTCCCGGGGACCATCGTACTGCGGCCCAGGCGGCCAGCAGGTGATAAAGCCCGAGGTTGTGGCCCCGGGATACGCCGTACGGTCCTCATATAACAACGGCTCCTACACAACAATGAACGGCACCTCGATGGCCTCGCCCCACATCACCGGCGCCGTGGCTGTCATGAGACAAGTTAATCCCGACCTCGACGCCGACGCCATCAAGACCATTCTCATGCAGACTGCGGTGGAGACGCCCAGCGATAACCTGCCCGGCGAGGATAACACCTTCGGCTGGGGAATAATCGATTTGCACGCCGCATGCATGGCAGCCCAAACCGGGTATGGCAGGATTAGCGGGCTTGTGACGGATGTCGACAGCATTCCTATACCCCTGGTGCAAGTGACCGTAATTGGGCGAACCAATCATGACGAAACCGACTCAAGCGGCGCTTTCTCGATCGCCCTCCCCGCGGATACGAGCTATACCTTTAATTTCAGTCGATTCGGGTACGTTCCGCAAGAAACCACCTGCGCCCTGATTTCAAACGATACCGTTGATGTTCATATCATCATGCCTCTGGCGCCCGGAGGAGTACTCTACGGTATCGTCATCGATGATGTGACATCGGCCCCGATTGTCGGCGCCACTGTCGAGATCGCCGATACACCCCTTTCACCCGCAAATACCGATCAGAACGGCCGTTACCGATTCCCATCGATCCCCGGTGGATCAATCTATAACGTGCATGTGAGGGCTATCGGCCACGGGCTTGGTCGAGATTCGATTCTCGTGGTCACCGGCGATTCGGTTCAATTAAATTTCTCTCTGGCCGCGTTCGAGTCGTTCGAGCAGACCGGCGCCGGATGGTCTGGGACCGGCACCTGGGAGTGGGGACAGCCGACCTCCGGCCCCGGCTCCGCCCTCGATGGCACAAACGTCTGGGCTACAAACCTGGCGGGCAACTATAACAACAACTCCGATGACATGCTCTACTCATATTATTATTCCATTAATGACCAGTTGGACACCTTAACATTTTACCACTGGTATGAATTCGAGAACAGCTATGACGGCGGCAATGTCTGCATTTCCACCAACAATGGCGGCAGTTGGGCTCTCATAGCCCCGGTCGGGAATTACCCGGACAACCAGGTAACCGGCCTCGATAACCTGCCCGGCTATACCGGCTCGACCGGCGGATGGCAACAGGCGGTCTTCCCTCTCATCGGCTATCAGGGACAGATAGTCAAGTTCAGGTTCTGGGTTGGTACCAACAGCGCGATCGTCCGGGCTGGATGGTATCTCGATGGCGTCAGACTCAAGAGGGGTATCGCATGGACCGATAGTGATCCCGACATAGGGGTCAGCCTATACTCTCTCAGGATCGAGCTTCAACCCGGCGACTCGACGATAGTACCCTTGACGATATCAAATACAGGGCAGGGTGTCTTGAGCTTCCAGGTCAGCGAAATTGCCAGTCTGACCTCGTCGGGCGGCGGACAAACGGATTTGTCGCCCCCCCTTTCCTCAGCGCCCCAAAATGGTGACGCAGTCGAACGCACTCCGTCGTCCTCTTCGCAAGGGGTCTCAAAGGAGGGTGATCCCGGCGGACCGAATCCACCCATGATTCTCGATCATGGCGGCCCGGACAACTTCGGATATATATGGATCGACTCCGATGAGCCGGGTGGCCCCGTGTTCTCCTGGGTGGACATATCGGCCTTTGGGCAGATACTGTATTTCACCAACGACGATAATGACGGTCCCTATAACGTCGGATTTGGCATACCATTCTATGCTTCCACCTTTAGCTCGGTATGGATATGCTCTAATGGCTGGCTGTCTTTTTCAAGCCTGGCCGCCTTTCCCCAAAATCAGCCGATACCAAACACGCAGGTTCCCAACGATCTGGTTGCCGCCTTCTGGGATGATCTTAACCCTGAATTGGGCGGGTCGGCATACTTCTATTCCAATAATAGCGATACGGCCATAGTTTCCTGGCTCAACATGCCCAGCAGCGCCGGAGCTGATTCGTTTACATTTCAGATAATCATGTTAGCGGACGGGAATATCACGCTGCAATATCAAACCATAATCGGAAATGCGACCAGCAGCAGCGTGGGAATCGAAAATTCAAACGGCACAGTCGGCCTGCAGGTGGCATATAACCAGGCCTACATCAGCGATAGCCTGGCAGTTCTAATAAAAGCGCCGCAGGACTGGATGAATATTGCCCCCAATTCGGGCCTGGTGGCGCCCGGCGGCAATGCCGTAGTCAGTCTGTTCATAAATGCCACCGACGTCTATCCCGGCGAGCACTACGGATTTTTGAACGTAACATCGAACGATCCCGATGAGCCGGCGATCGTTATACCTTGCACGCTCGTGGTCGGGCCGGTCGGCGTCGATGATTCGCGCAGCGGCCTTCCTTCAGCTTTCGAGCTGCTGCAGAATCATCCCAATCCATTTAATCCGTCCACGCAAATTTCATTCACGCTGCCGTCGAGAGCGAACGTGGAACTTGCGGTTTACGACTTGCTCGGCCGCAAAGTCAGGATGCTTTTGGACGGCAGGCTCGAGGCCGGATATCACAGCGTCAGATGGGACGGCCGGGATCAGAGCGGAGGTCAGGTATCATCAGGCGTATACTTTTACGCCCTTATAGCCGATGATTATTTCGCAAGCCAGAAGATGATACTCATGAAATGATTTCCAGGCGCGTTTGATATTCGTTCGAAGGGCCCGGTTGTCGGGCCCTTTTTGCTGAAAACGAAAGAGCGCCGCCGATTCTATCGGCGACGCTCATCCCCCTCGAGTCGCACGGCTATTCCAGTTTGAAATTAAACCATTCGGTCGCGTATCTCTGCCCTTTGGTATCCTCGGCAGTAAGGATGTAGTAGTATTTTCCGGCCGCCGCGAATTCGCCGCTGGTTTCGGTCCCGTTCCAAACCACATTGATGGGCGGCACTCCCTTGCCCTCGACTGTGGCCACCGCCCAGCGGCCAGCCTCGGCCTCGCTCCAGGCTTTGATTTTGGCCTTGAATATGAAAAGCTTCCAGCTGACGGTTTTTACCACTTGCTGAGGCCTGACATAGAACACGATCCGCCTGAAATCCATCGAAGCTATGGAATTGACTTCCATGGCCACGTTGAATTGCTTGAATTCGGCCTCCTGGAAATCAGTATCTTTGTCCTTGAGCGCCGCCTCTTCCTCGATTTTCCCGGGTTTCGCAAATAACTTGGCCGGCTGCGGCTCTTTCGCGGGTTGGAAAGCTATCGGAGCCCCAGCCTTGGCAGTCTCTGCCTTTGGAACCTCCGCTTTCGGGGTCTCAGCATTTGGAGTCTCCGCTTTTTGAGCCACTATTTTCGGAGCCTCTACCTTGGGAGTCGCCACCTGCGGAACCTCGACCTTTGGAGCCTCGGCTTTCGGAGTCTCAACCTTGGGAGTCGCCGCCTTTGGAGCCTCTACCCTTGGAGTCTCCGTCTTTGGAGCCTCCGCCTTTGGGTTCCGCTGGCCAAAGAATGGCACGCCTCCCCATCCGAAGGTTAGCGCCACGTAATGGCTTGCCGGCGCCGATTCTCCATTCGTCTCGAGAGGGTAGGCTTGCCAGGCGTAATCAAGTCTAAGATCGTTGAATCCGATCCTGTAATTCAGAGAAGTGCCGGCAGTAGGTCCGGAATAATCCAATTTTTCATCGGCCTGGACCGCCTTACCGAATGTGTAGCCGGTTCTGACCGCAAATGAAAATTTACCGTTCTGCAGAAACCACCACTCGGTGCCGACATTGGTGAGCGTCGCCGTCACCTTTTCATTTAAGCCCCATTCCTCCATTTGCTCGGAAACCAGCATCGCGCCCTGGAATTTTTCGGCGCTCACCAGGTACCCTACGCCTCCTCTGAATCGCCTGGGAAGAGACTCGTTCAAGCCCATGTATTCAGGCGAGAGTTTCGAGCCTGCCAGGTTTTCCGCAGCCAGGGCTGCAACCACCCCGACAGGGGCCCTGAATGAAAGACCAAGATCGCCGTCAAGAGCGGTCCGCTCACCGAATCCGTGCTCGGCGAGATATTTCAAGGTGCCGCCGAATGCCCAATTTCCCGACACCTGACGCCCATATGAAATTGCCAGATGGTTGAACGTGGGAATATTGGTCAACTTTGAAAACGATCCGCTCTGGATGCTGTTCAAAGCAAAGGTCCCGGTGCCGGGCAGGTGGTATACGAATCCGAATTGGCCATAATATGGCTTTTCCTCGACCACCTGGTAATCGTAGTCGGTCATTCTCTCATACATCACTTGCGTCTGCCAGCCTTTTATGAAACCCAGCGCGGAGGGATTATAAAGGGCGCCCGATGGATCGTCTGAAAGAAGAAAATAAGAGAACCCCATACCCCCGCCCCTGGCCCCGGTGAGAAAGTCGGCCGCAGTGACCGGCGCCGCGGCCAACAAGAGCGTTAAGATTACTCCCAAAGACTTTTTCATGATCACAACTCCCAGTTGAAGGGTGGTAATTTTAGACCAATATTTACGCGAATTTCCCGGATTTTCTCGCTCGATCCGGGAATATTCTCGACATTATCTATATCGGCCAAATCGAACCGCAAATTACCCCAATATCCATTCTCCAGCAATACTGTTGCCTCGATGGAATTTGCGAGCCGATGTTCCACCGTTCCACTCGGAAACGGTTCCGAATAATGGTCGATATCCAGCCATGGCCTCGACCAGGGGGCGTCGAGCCTTCCCTCGCCGCGCCGCCTGTATGAGCCGAGATATGAAATTTTCAAAAAATTGGCCGGCCAATGCCAGAGTCGCCAATTAGTGATGTCGACGTCCGGCCCGTCGGGAAAGCCAATCGCGAAATTCGAATTTATATAGCGGTTGTGGGCCCTGGCCTGGTTAAAAGTCCAGTTACTTGCCCTGACATATTCAACCGCTATGCCGGAGCGTTCAAGAGCCAGGTCGTACAGCTCGAAACCCCCGAGGCAGCCGAGCTGGTTCGGCTCATAATCGCCCCTTGTTCTCTGGTCAGCCTGGTAATCGTCGACCAGGATTTCGCCGTATACCCAGAGCCTGCCCCTGAATCTGTAATCGGCGGCCATGGCCAACATGGTATTATCGTCCATGCCCGAGTTGAGCTGCTCACCGTGATACCAGATCAGCGGAAACGCATAAGCGGGTTCGAGCCGGCGGCCGGGGCCGCCATAAATGACCACTTCGCGAAACGACACCGACAGGTCACCGATAGGCCTGATGGTGAGCGAGTGGGCCGAGAGATACCTCTGCTGGCTCGTGAAAAACGAGGTGTCGTTTTCCATTTGGTTCAACTGGTCGGCAAGGGGATAAAGAAAACCGACAATCGAGTGGAATTCCAGAATCCATTTACGATAAGTGATTCCCAAGACCGTCAAGGGCATTGCTTGACGCGAGAACATGAGATTGCCGTAAGCGCCATGCCCCCAGGAAAGTCTTTCGACCCCGAATCGGGCGACAAAAGGCCCATCCTCGAAATTAACGGTGGCATTTTCGGCCAGGCCCGCCACCCCTTTCCAGGATTTGCCCTCGTAACGAGGGTCATCGGCCAGCTCATCGTCAATCCGGTAGAGCACGTTGGCGGTAAACCTTCGCCCGAACGCAATCTTGAAAAACGGGAATGCTTTTAGATAGTTCTTGTTCTCCTCGCCCAGCCTCGCATTTTCCACCAGCCAGAGCCCGGTCGTCAGGCGCGGAATAAGGCTCCGACTGCCGAGGTCACCTGTCATCAATTTGCATTTGTCGATAAGCGAATTTTCGAATGGCCTGTCGCCTGCCTCCGGCATTTCAGGCGCCGAATATTCGATTCCATTCAGGAGGCCGCGGCCGTAAAGCTCTCGCGATAGTTCAAAGAACCGCTCACTTATCGGGCTTCCGACAGGGATATCGGCTGCCTGGGTAGATCCGGTAAGGATAACGATCAGTATCGATGTTAGCTTTGTGAATCTCATGGAACTTAACGTATAACGGCGCCAGCGTCCGGCTGCTTCGGTGCGTGGGGATCGCCTTTCATTTCAATTTCGATACGGCTTTTTGTCTCGACTTTTTTCCCGAGCTCATCGAGATTTGCCGAATCGATCATCTCCGCGCCATGCCCTATGATTTTGCTTGATCGGCCTTTAATAATGAGCTTTTTCTTTCCCTCGCTTCTCCTGCTTTGGGTCAGCGGCGGCCATATGACCAGCCCGATTATTGCCAGGAGCAAAATGCCGATTAAATAGCCGAACAGGATGGCGGTCTTATCAATTGCGAAATTGGAATCCTTTATCAGGAAAAGAAGCCCCAGCTCCATTAGATAGGCATACGAAATATTCACCAGAAGCCTGCTTATCGATTCCCGCCGGGAGCGCCTTGCGCGGGTCATATAGCATCGGCGAAGGACAAAGACGAAAGCATAGCTGAACGCCATGCCCGCGCCAATCAATGCCATTTCGATATCGCCTGCATACGAGGGTGGTTCGATCCGAATATTCAGCCGCTGCTGCAAGAGGAAACCGATAAAGAACGATAATCCGACCGCCAGCGATTCGGAAATGCCGGCAAGAACCCCTGGCCGGATGGGGCCGCCTGACGGGCCGTCTTTCTTGCCCGGGGCCGTGCCCGGGTCGACATGCCTGACCGGGCTGCTTTTCTGAAGAGCTTTTTCAGTCATGTGACGCCTTCTCTCACCTGGCGCCCGTCCCCTTCAGGACAGCCGGGACTGTTCTGACCAGAATCTCGGCATCCTTCTTGAGCGACCAGTTATCGATATATTCCAGGTCGAGTCTCATCCACTCCTTAAATGAGATATTCGATCTGCCACTTATCTGCCAGAGACAGGTCAGGCCCGGTTTCATGGAAAGCTTGCGTCGCTGCCAGAGGTCGTACTGGGCAACCTCCTCGGCCAGGGGCGGGCGCGGCCCGACAAATGACATTTCGCCCCTGAGAACGTTGAATAGTTGCGGGAGCTCATCGATCGAGGTTTTTCGCAAGAGTTTTCCTACGCGGGTGATACGCGGGTCGCATTTCATCTTGAAAGCCGCCCCGTCGATTTCGTTGAAGCGCATCAGGCTCTTCTTCAACTCCTCGGCGTTGCGCACCATGGTCCTGAATTTATAGAGCGTGAACTTGCGCCCGTTAAGCCCGCAACGCGGCTGCTTGAATATCACCGGGCCGGGCGACGAGAATTTGACCGCAAACGCGGCCACAATCATAATCGGCGAAAATGCAAGAATGCCAACGGCCGCCAGGGTTCTGTCGAGCACCGCCTTGACCACCATGGGAAGGCTCAATGTCGGGGCCGTGTCATAACATATCATCGGGGCGCCGAAAAAGGATTCTACCCGACGCTTGGCAATCTTCAAGTGGAAGAAATCGGCCAGGACCGAGACCCGCACGCCCATCTCCTCGCAGATCCTTACGCTGACTTCGATCAGGTCGAGGTGATTCCTCTCGACCGCGAAGACAACATAGTCAACCTGTTTTCTCTTCAGGATATCAGGCAGGTCGCTCAGGTATCCGATACTCGGGATATCGCGATAACGCCAGAGATCGGGCCGCCTTTCCAAATCGAGGAAACCGAGTATCTTAAGGCCGAAATGCAGATTGTTGAGAATCTTGTCGGCGAAATCGCGGGCCAGCTCACCGGTCCCGATAATGAGCACTGTCTGGTAATTATACCCCTTCCTGCGGTAGTATTGCAGCAGCACGATTATGCTGAGCCGGGACCACACCAGAAGGGCAGAGGTTAGAGAGGCAAACAGGATAACCTGCGTTCGGTTCCATTCGAAATAACCGGTGACAAAAATGAAAGCCAGATAAATTCCGGATGCGACCAACGAGGCCTTGACGCAATTGCGGATTATTTCGCTGACTTTCTTGAGCCTGAATACGTAGCAGTGGGGATGATACCAGAGCACCAGGCCCCAGATTATCAGGGCAGGCAGGAAGAGCTCGTCCGATATGAAAAGGCCCGCGAAAATCCCGTAGCGGGCGTTATCGATCATGATGGCAAGCTGAAAGCCGAAGCCCACCAGACACAAGTCGGCCGCGAATACCAGCCTTCTTAAGATGCGCAGGTTTTCCCGCAGCACCGTTTTCCCCTTCCTTAATGCCTAATTTATTCCGGTCGTCAAACCCTCGCCCTTGCCCTTTTCGCAGCACCGTATTTATTTTCGGCTTTTGTCTCTATTTTATTAGTCGCCGGCATCGAAAATGAGCCTTCGACTACACCTTTCAGGATTGCCAGATAGTCGTCGGCCAGCCTGGCGCGCGAGGAATTGGCGAGCACAAATGAATAACCACTATGGCCCATCGCCCGACAAGCCGCAGGGTCGCGACTGAGCCGGATTATCTGCCCTGCCAGATCATCGGGGTCCTCGGGCCGGGCGCCTGTTCCGGCGCCTGAGGCCTCCACCAGCCGTCGCGATTCACCCTCGGTCGAGATGATAATCGGCCGGCCGGATGCCATTATCTCGTAAATTTTGCTGGGGATATTTCTGGTAAACAGCTCCGCTTTTCGGAGGGGCACCAGGCAAACATCGCAGGCAGAATAAAATTCCGGCACCTTTTCGCGCGGGACCTGATCGCGAAACGCCACGTTCGTCAATTTCATATCGTCAGCCATCCTGATAAGCCTCGCCTTTTCGGCCCCGTCGCCCACAAACAGGAACATGATATCGTCTCGCATGCGAATCTTGGCGGCGGCCTGCAAAATCGTCTCCAGCTTGTGCGCCATGCCGTGGGTCCCGATATAGCCGACCACGAATTTGCCGTCGATACCCAATTGCTTACGGACCTGCCGCCCCTCAGCCCTGGCCATGAAGAAATCGATATCGACTCCGTTCGGGACAAGAGCCAACTTCCGCTCGGGAATACCGCGCGCCTTGAGCAGATCGATTGTGCCCTGCGCCACCGCCACGATGATGTCGGCTTTGCGGTAGAGGAACATCTCGAGCGCCTCCAGCGCCCTTATGGCCATTTTATTTTTTATCGCCCCCACCGCCACTATCTCCTCCGGCCAGAGATCGCGAACCTCGAACACGAACTTGCAGCGTTTGATTCTGCTGATAACATACCCGGCCACCGCCACGAAAAATTGCGGCGAGGTCGCTATTAGAATATCAGGCCTTTTTGACATTACGGTCCCGACGAAGAGGGAGGAAAACATGAAAGAAAGATAGTTGAGTATCCGCCTGAAAAATCCCTTGTTGGCCGCGGCGTAGACATAGGTCCGAACGACATTAACGCCGCCGCGCCTCTCCCGGCAATGCCACATGCCGCGGTATTCCTTCGGGATAATGCCGTTGGGATGGTTCGGAAAACAGGTCAGGACCGTAACATCGGCGCCGTTCTCGGCCCACCTATGTGCCATCTCCGAAACACGGGACGCGGGGGCGTTAACCTCGGGCGGGAAATAATGCGAAATGTAGAGAATTTTCAGTCTCTCATCCATACCGCCTCCCCGCCGGCAAGGGAATTCAATATCTCAAAGGTCGTCTCGGTGGAATCTGCAATCTCCTCAAACGGGATCGGCGAGCCCAAACCGGTCGCAAGGTAATACGCCCATAACTCCAACATCTTGCGATGCCCCTTGTCCTGGGAGCCCCGCGATTCAAATCGCTTCCCTTTCTCGTCGACAATAGTGAGGCTCTTGAAATCGTCCATTGCTATCGCCATGCCGCCGCCAAAAATCTCGAGATATTCCTTGGATGCCGTCTTGTTGCCGGAGGAAATGTAATTTATCGAACCGACGGAGCCGTCGGCAAACCTGATCATCACCTGCAGGTTGTCGTCCGACCTGTAGCGCTCGTCGGGCATCCCCAAACCCTCCGCAGAAATCTTCACCGGCTTTGATGACGCCAGATATGAGAGCAGATCGACAAAGTGACAGACCTCGCCGATAATCCGGCCGCCGCCCCTTTCCGGATCCTGAATCCAGGTGCCCGATGGAATGAAACCGGCGTTGATACGGTAGTGCATGGAGAGCGGATAGTTCGAGCCTTTGAGCGCCTCCTTGATCTTCTCCACGAAGGGAGCAAATCGACGATTGAAGCCAATCATGAGGGGGACGCCGGAACCGTGGTAAGCCAGCCTGATCTTTTCCAGCTCATCGGAATTCAAACACAAGGGCTTTTCAACAAAAACCGCCCTTTGCCGGTTCAGGGCCTCGATAATATACTTGGCGTGCTGGTCATGGCGATTTGCAATGAAAAGGCAGTTGATATCGGGGTCAGCCAGCATTTCCCCGAAATCCGAGGATGCCTTA
>MEWP01000025.1:26488-47082 GCA_001775395.1 candidate division Zixibacteria bacterium RBG_16_53_22
GCGCGGCCGATGATACAGCCGTGACTCCCGACCCCGACATTATCGAAATCGGCTCGTACCTCTTTATGGCGGCAATATTCGGAAGCAGAACACCGGAGGCGAAATTCCCCGCCCCCACGAATCCAACGCCTACTTTGACTTTTTTGCCAGGGAGAAAAATCGATCTGGGAGGAGTGCCGGTGATTTCCGGTTTGCATTCGATGTTTTCTGGATAATTCAATACGATTCCCAGGTATTTCTGATCCGTCTTGCCCGATATCAAGTCATAAGCTTTCTCAGCCTCGCAGATATCGAAACGATGCGTAATCAAATTCTTGACATTCAATTTGCCGGCGGATATAAGCTGCAAAAAGGACTGCATGTTTCGGTTCTCGGTCCACCTGATATATCCATATGGATAATCGTGGCCGGCCTCTTCGTAACTGTAATCGTAGCGCCCCGGGCCGTATGAGCGCGACAGGCGCAGCTCCAGTTCCTTATCATAAAAGGCCTTCCTGGGCAGATCCATTTTGACAGCGCCAACAACTATCACCCGGCCCCGGTCGCGGCAAATTTGTCCGGCCGTCTCAACCGGCTTGGCTGAATCGGAAGCCGCCGTGATAATGGCCGCGTCGACACCATGCCCGGCCGTGAGATTGACCACAGGCAGATGCTCGAAGCCATCCGCCACGAATGCCGCTTCCGCTCCCATCTGCACTGCCAGCCTCGTTTTGTCGGCATCTATATCTATTCCCAGGACCCGGCAACCGGAGGCCGCCAGTAGCATGCAGGTTATCTGCCCCAAAAGCCCGAGGCCTATCACGGCAATCGTTTCGCCCAGCCGCACGTCGGCGATACGCACTCCCTGCATGGCGATAGCGCCCAGTGTCACGAAACTTGCTTCCTCGAAAGTCACGTTATCGGGAATCTTGACAGCCAGGTTTGCTGGAACAAATACCTCCCCGGCATGCGAGGCGTATCCATATCCGGCGCACGCGACCCGATCGCCGGGAACGTATCTTTCAATCGCATCATGGACGCGTTCGACCAGGCCGGCGCAGCTATATCCCAGAGGAGTCGGGGAATTGAGACGCCCCATGACCTTATTATAGGTGGAGGCGATCCCCTCGGTCCGCATCTTGCCGATCACCTGTTTGACCATGTCGGGGCGCGCACGGGCTTTGCCCAATAACGACATCTGCGAGACCTCGATCATCTGTCGCTCGGTGCCAACCGAGATCAAGGAACACCGGTTAGCTACAATCAGGCCCCGGCTTTTCATTTGCGGCGATGGCACATCGACAAGGCGCGGGCCTTTCTGACGGTTGTATTGCAGAAGCTGTTTCATCGGCACTCCCAATTAGTTAAGATGCTTTACCTTCGCGCATGTTGGGGACTTCTTGACTTTTCCAGTCGAGCTTTCGGCAGGGCCCGGTTGCTCGACGGGTTCGACTTCTCGTATGAGTCGATTGTAATTCTCTCATTGGACTCGAGAGATTCCTTCGTCTTCAGAAATAGCCAGGCGGTGTTGGTGATGTAGGAGATTTCGCTTTCCTGATGGTAGGCCTCGTCGCGATGAACATTCTTGTATGCCCCGACGACGTTGGCCTTATGGCCATGGTCACGGTAGGCGTTGTCATAGACCCTTTTCCTGGCTATTATTTCCACTGTCAGACGCTTAAAATCATCCATCGTAATGAGGACATTCCCCTTTTGCGCCCTGAAACTCTCTCGGACGCCTTCGAACGTATGCCCCTTGCTGGAAAAGGTTATCGTCCCGACCGAGCCGTCAGCGAAAACATAAGAGACCGCGATATCACAATCGCTCTTGATATGCCTGGTGGGGGTAATGGTAACCGGGAACACCGATTCCATCGGCACGAGGCGCAGTGTAAAATCGGTCCAGTGGCAGAGGTTGCCAAGTACCCTCCCGCCTTCGCCCTCGCTGAAATACCAGTGGTCTGGGTCGATCGCGTGGCCGGCTATGAACCAGTTGTACATTCCCGGGCTGTCCTGGCCGGCGCAGTATTTCCTGATGAGGATCCCCAGGCGGCTGCCCGGACGGTTGAATCCCAGGAAGACTTTGCGGTTGTGGCGCCGCATGCATTTACTGAGCCTGTGAAGCTGATCTATGCTGACCACGTGCGGCTTTTCGATATAGACGTCCTTGCCGCTTTCGATCGCTTGTATGGCATACTCGGCATGCGAGGCGTGGTTGGAGGCGATGTAGACGAGCCGGATTTTATTATCATCTATGATATCGTTGGCGTTATCCGTGTAAAGCGGCACGCGGTGACGGCGGGAGAATGACGCCGCCCGATTGATATCGATATCCATGCAGGAGGCGATTACGTCGCCGAACTCCTTGCGCAGGAAATAGGCGATTGTCGAGAATGGGTAATTGCCGCATCCTATGATACCGACCGTGTGCGATTTTTGTCTCTTCCCGAATTGCCGGGGAAGCCGCTCATATTTTTTATGCATATGCTTCTGGCCGAGGACTTTCATGTAGGTGCGGCTTGGCCCGTACATGCGCAGATATCTGAGGACTTTTCTGACCTTAAAGCCGAATGGTTGCTTGAGGTAGTCCATTATTTCTCCATTGCCATACGTTCCGGTTGTTTTCTATTGGCGCTGGCGGCCTCCAAATACTCCTCAAAGGAGCCAATCGTAAGGCGCTCATTTGTCTCCATTGCTTCTTTGGTTTTGAGGAATAGCCAGGCAGTATTGAGAATATGCGAAATCTCACTTTGACGATCATAGCGGGCACTCTCGTGCGTATTTTTGAAAGAGGAGACAATATTGTTTCGATGACCGGGATCGTGATGATAGTTGATGTATTTCTTTTTTAGGGTCATTATCTCAATTAACAGGTATTTGAAATCGTCCATGGCGACGATGATATCCCCTTTTTGGGCTCGGAAACACTCGCGCACCCCCTCAAAGGTGTACCCCTGGCCGGTAAATGTTATAGTGGCGATAGTGCCATCCCCAAAAACGAGATTGACTGCCATATCCTGGTCGCTTTGATTTTGCCTGACGGGGATGATCGTTATCGGAAATGGATTTCCCCCAATAAGCCTTAAAGTGTAATCTGTCCAGTGGCAGAGATTGCCCAGCACCCGGCCGCCCTCGCCATCTCGAAGATACCAGTGTCCCGGGCTAAGGCAATGGCCGATCACAAACCAGTTAATCACGGCCGGCCCATCTTTCGCAGCTAAGGTATTCTTGATCATCTGTCCGAAGCGGCTTCCGGGCCGGTTAAAGCCCAGGAAGACTTTGCCATTATAATCTTGCATGGCCTGGTTGAGGCGCAGAAGCTGGTCAACCGAGACTACGTGGGGCTTTTCGATATAGACGTCTTTGCCCGCCTCCAGAGCCTTTATGGCATATTCGGCATGGCTGGCATGGTTGGAGGCGATATAGATAAGCCTGATTTGCGGGTTTGAGATTATCTCCTCGGCTTTATCGGTGTAATACGGCACCTTATAGTGAGAGGCATAGGAGGCGGCCCGGTTGATATCCTTATCCATGCAGGAAGCGATGACATCCCCAAATTCCTTGCGCAAAAAATAGGCGATAACCGAAAAACTATAATTGCCGCAGCCGATAATGCCAACCGTCTGGCGATCGTTTTGCCCGCCATTTTGAGGGGGAAGATGCTCGTAGCTGCGCCGCATGTGCCTTTGCCCCATGACATTTATATAGGTGCGGCCCGGGCCGAACATGGCCACGCTTCTGATCGCCTTTCTGATTCTAAAACCCAACGGTTGTTTGACGTAGTCCATTAGTATTCTACTTTCTCAAGTTCTGGCATTTTGGAAGGACCAAATTCGGAAACGCATGCGACCTCATAAAGAAAGCTCAATGTCTCTCGAGCCGTTTTCTCCCATGAGAAAAACCTGGCACGCTTTGCGGCTTTTTCCCGCATCGCTAAATTGAGCCTTTCATCGGTCGCTATGGTGATAATTTTGGATGCGAAATCCTCTAAATCGTCCGGGTTAAAATATAGGGCCGCCATGCCCGTAACCTCGGCTACGACGCTTCGATTCGAAGCTGCCACCGCGCAGCCCCAGGCCATCGATTCCACCAAAATTATGGAGAAAGTTTCCAGTACCGATGGGAATAAAAAGGCCCGGCAATTAGCGTAAAGGGCCCCCAGTTCGGCCTGTCCCAAAAATCCGGTGAAAATGATATTTCGCTCCGACTTGGCAGTCTCAATTATGTCCATAATTTCGTTCATGTACTTGGCGGTGTGGTTTTTACCGGCGATTATGAGGGGCGGCAGATACGCCTGGCGTTGCCGGGCCAAGAGGTAACTCTGGATCATCTCCTTGGTTTTCTTATAGCGCCAAATATCTGATACCGAGAGAATATATTGGCCTGCTATTCCCAGCCTTTTGAAAATACTTGTATCAACCGAACTATCCTCCTCGGGCTTTCCGTGGTAGATCACACTCGATTTAATATTCGATAAATCGATATGGCCCGAAAAATATTCGCGGCAAAATTCGGTGAGAAATATGATCCCTTGCGATTTATTCATACTTTGTATTGTGGCCCGTCTCAAAAGGGAATTCCTGAGCTTTTGATAGGGCGTTTCATGGTTTGTGTACTCATTATCAAAGGGGGCAATATTATGAAGCAGGGTTACTTTGGGGCAGGGCGAGTTAAGCGTCCCCCTGTTTCCCGGCTCAAATAGAAGATTGGCTCTAAGATCGCGCAATATTCCGGGAAGGATTTGCCGTTCCCAACCGATTTGGGCGGCCAGATGTAAAGATGGCAATTTGTAGAAACGGTACTCGAAGCTCCGGGGGGCGGGAACAAACAGATCTTCCTGTCCGCGCTGTCCGAGAAGAACAAATTCGATTTCCGGAGCAAGTTTTCCGAACCATTGGATTATCTTGTTAAGATGTGTCAAGCCGCCGCCCGGTGCGATTTGCGTGGCCTTGATTGCGATTCTCATGACAGCGCTCCCTGGGCAATTTTATCTACCTCGACAAATCTGCTCTCCCAGGAATGTCCGGAGGCCGCGCGCCGCGCGCTCTGTCGATGAATATCCCTTTGTTCCTGGCTCCATCCAAGAATATCATCCAACGTTTCGAGATACTGCTCGTATGAGCGGGCTATGGCCACCAGGTCGTCGAATTTCCTGGCCTCGGGCATCTCGGTCGAGACGATCGGCAGGCCCGACGCCAGGTACTCATAAAGCTTGAGCGGCGAGCAATTCTCGGCCACCGAATCGACTATGTAGGGATTCAAAGCTATATCGCACCAGGCCAGATAATTCGGCAGATCGTCGAAAGATCGACGGCCGAGGAGATGGACATTATCGAGCCCTCGAAAAGCGCCGACATCGGCGGCGACGGGGCCAATAAGCACTATATTCCACGAGGGCCTGTTGAGCGCGACAAATCGCAGAAGCTCGAGGTCGACCCAGTAGGCCACCGCCCCGAGGAACACGAGCCTCGGACGCGGAATCAATCTCAGGTCGGCCGGCTCCGGCAAACTATCGGTCAGGGCCCTTCCGAAATGCGCCACGTTGGTGGCGTTGGAGACAACGAATATATTGCGATTGTAATTCTGCTTTGTTGATTTGAGCGACGGCGCCGTCACGATGGCCAGATCGACCAACCTGAGCGTTTCGGCCTCCAGGGCCGCGGCCACCTCGCGCCTGATCAGTCCCTTGGCCCCCGAGAATTCGTCGACACACTCGTAGAACGCTCTCTTGCACCCCAGTTTCTTGATCAGGGGATGGTTGAAATGCGAGTAAAGCCAGAGTATCGGCGATTCGATTCCAATCTTGTTCATGGCGGCCCGCAGGAAAAACGCCAGCGCGAAGTTGTTGACCGCGGCCAGCCAGGGAAATATCTGGAACGCCGGCAAGAGCAGGGGAGGGGTGTAGACATACAGATTCGGCGCCACCTGACGAGGCCCCAGCAGAAAAAGATATGCCCGACGCCATTGGCGCGAAAACAGCCTGAGATATGTTACCCAATGATATTGCGTCTCGACATAGAGGACCCGATTCCCTTGCCTGGCGAATTGCAGCATGAAACGCTGTTTTCTGGTCCAGAGGTCATGCCAGTCCTGGGTCGAGAGCGTGACAATGTCCTCGCCGGTCATGCCGACATGATTTTTCAGCACGAGCTGTGCCGCTTTTGAGATAGGCACATTGCACGGCAGGAAGAATCTTTTAATCCTTGTTAGCATCCCGTTGTCCTGTTTTTGGCCAACCGCGTTATGGTGTCCTTATATTGTTTCATCTTGCACCGGACACCCGTTGAATGTATCGGCGCCTTCCCATATTTGTTTAGGCGATGTTTCAGATGGAAACGCGCCTTGTTTCATTCCCAGGACCGCCCCTGCCATGAGCCAGTATAAAAGCCCGGATGATCCGCTGAAGGGCAGATTCACAATCCCGCAGGCCCAGAATGCCAGCGTGGAGGAAACCATGCCCGCCCCCAAAATTCCAAGGCCCTTAAGCCTGGCCAGATCCAAGCCATCCTTGAATACCGCCACCATCAAGAGCAGGTAGATTACGCCTCCGATAATGCCGGTTTCGAGCGTCTTCTGAATTATCTCGTTGTGGGGCTTAATATAATTTTCCGATTCCGCGGCCGAATCGCTGGCCTTGGTCTGGCTACCGTAGCCGATTCCAACTCCGATCGGATTGCTCTTGATAATTTCGAGGGCTGGAAGCCACTTCGTTTCGATTCGATCAACCATCGACGTCGCCTCCAGAGGATTGGCCAGCTCCGCCAGGCGGACAAGTTTATCGGTTCCGGTTGTTTTCAAAATTGGCCCGCCAAGCAAAAGCGTGCCGTATAGCATGCCGACCGTTGCCAGTGATGCGAACACAATTTTTCGTCGGCGCGTGCGTGAAGATCTCACATACTTAAGCACCAGCCACACTATGAGAACCATGATTATCGGCATCCGCTCCAGCGACAGGGCAAGGATGCCGAACCAACAGGCGGTATAAAAGTAATAGGCTCGTTTCCAGGCGCCGCTCCACAGATCTTTGCAGGCCGACACCATCGCGAATATCAATACGTTCGTGAAAAAGAAATCCATATAGCCATAGAAGATCGAAAAGGTTCTAAACTCGATTCCCCTCAAGCCGATTGTGAGCCATCCCGAGAGTCCCTGCTCCCAAGCCAGGTCTCGGAACCAGGCCATTTCCCAGGGATACAGGCCGGAAAAGTATTGCCCGATGGCATAAACCGATGATATCAGTCCAAATACCATCAAGGCCTTAAGAAGTTTGCCGGCATCGTCATAACTGGTCAGCACCGTGGCGGCCAAGAATAATATCATCATGTTGGGCAGCACGTTGCGTTCGAATCCCCCCAGCCCAACGAGCGGCGAGCCGCAATAAAAGACGGTACCCAGAGATATCGCCGCGAAGACGATCAGGAGTCGCCTGGTTCGATCGGGACAGAGCCTCCTGCCGGCGGCATAATCCGCGAGCATCTGCCAGATGATTAAGCCGGCCAGAAACAGGGCCGGTGCCACCCCAAGAAGATCGAACCTGTTTCCCCCCGAGCCACTTTCAATGGCATATGCCAATCGCACCCAGAACGATTTCGACAGGAAAAATATGATGGCCGATATGAGACCGGAAAGCCTGCTGTGCGCCCAGAGGGTGAGCGTTATGGCGGAAAATGTTATCGCTAACGCCTGGTTCAGCGTGATGTCGAATGAAATCAGCCCCACAGTTATTAATCCGACCGCCGCTGTTGCGGAGGCGCCCAGGAGCGATATCGATTCCGCTCTGCGAAATGAAAGCCGCGCCATCATCTGCCAGCCCTCATAAATCCGCCACGGCCTTGAGTCTTACGAGCGTATCGGCGCTGGAGAGCGTACCCGGCTTTATACCTATGGTGGCGGCGAAAGGAACCTTTCCACGATAGGCGAATTCCATTTGGTAGCCGCGCTCTCTGACCCCATAGCGCGGGAAATATTCGATTTGGTTGATAGTCGTGCTGAGAAAGCCCTGTCCGCTGCTTTTTATGACAAGGCCGGGGTGACCATTCCGTCTTATAGCGACCTCTCTATCCTGGGCCATCATAATTTTCACATTTGGCATGATAAGACGGCTGACGAAATCGTGCTCGGACCCGTGCCGGCCGGTAAATTCATCCGTGATTACTACCGACAGTTCGCTTACAAAGACCGTAATCGTTCTTCTGTGGCTGATACTGTCCCCGAGCCTGCTGTAGCCCGTATGAAAGCCTGAGACGATGATATGATCGCTCGATTCCTCCCAGAGGTCGATTTTCGCCTCGGCGTCGCGTCTGAGGAAAAACAGCCGGCGGGCCAGGAATCGGTTTTGCTCGCACGAATCCACCTCGACCGTACTGTGGAATGAAGTCGAGCGCGACAGGTTGCGCATGGCAAAATCGGAGGAGTAGCAGAACGTTCCCGGATCGATCAAGTAAGGAAGGCCGTCGGCCTCCAGCGTCAAGGCGAGCAGGTCGTTATGCTTGTGGCCGCCGAAATTTCCCTCGGGCGCGGCGAAAGCATTGAATACCAGGTGAAGCTTCTCGCATCTGATTACAGCATAACTGCTTTCGGGGAATAATCGTGGTCCGGATTTCGAGCCGGCGGCCGTCTGCGATAGACAGCCCGGCCCCAGATACCACAGCCTCTCCTCGGTGGGTACGTGCCCGGACGATGCTGTTTCTTTCAGGAGCGTTCGGCCGACATCTATGAGAGGCCTGTGGTCGGCCGGATTATCGCCGGCGAGCTTAACTATGTAGCCGTCATCGTTGTCGCCTATCAGCGGGGCCAGCCCGGAATTGCCCGTGACCGATTCCGAGAATCGAAACATATTATAGAGCCGGTCGCGATAATTTTGCGAAAATGCCACATTGTTGCGCGCACCCAGCGCATAAGCCGAAAGAAACATCTCCAGCACCAGCCGGTGGTATGAGGTCGAACCCTCATAGTCGGGGCCATCGGGCATGACCTGGCTGAGCATTTCATTCTCCAGACCGGCCGATCCAATTCCAAGCCATTCCTGCGAGCGGTCGAATTCAGAAAATATCAATCCGATATAAAATAACCCCAGGTAGTTGCTGATCAGATGATTGCTGTTTGCGCCATCGGAAATGAACTCGAGGTTTTTTTCGATATGATTAGCATGATAATATAGAAGTCTTATGATACTCTGAACGAATTCCCTGTCATCGTCATCAAACCGGAAAAAGTGCATGCCCCAGACAATATTGATTGCCCGTATCGCCACCTCCATGCTGCATGTCCAGTTGACACCGATATCGACCGGATTGGCCGCCTCCCAGCCGCGCAGGACTGCCATGAATTCATCCTTGTAGGCATCATTCTCGGTAAGGAAATAAGCGCGCCCCAAATCAGTCAGAAACTGCAGGCGCGACAGCTCCCATGGCACCTTCACATCGGATTTATCATCGGGATAAACAATCTTGATCCGGCCGTGCGCCTTTCCGGGCCAGATCCTTCCCGACTTAAAATCGGCGTGCCAGTTGATCGTCTCGCCCAGGCAAACTTCGCCCGATCCAAGCAAATCGAATGTATGCGCTAGCGCTCGCTCCGCCCGGAGTATCGTTTCCCGGCCGGAATCCGCGAAATTTGATTCGATAGCTTCGCGGTATTCGCGGGCATGCCCGGGGCCGAAAAAGAAACGGGCCTTGGGGCCAAAATACGAGCTGTCGGGTGCGGCGCCGCTCCAATGACGAGAAAAGAAGGCATCGATCGGTTCCACCTTTGTCGGCAGCTGGAACCGCTTGGCTAATGCCTTTAATTTCAGCCTGGCCTTTAACCAGTATGGACCGATATTCATAGGGTCACCTCGAGACCACCGTCTCTTCCGGCGCGCTCGTCGTAACTACCGATTCAGGCCGCGTCTCATCGGATATTACCTCGTCGTCCGGCAGGAATTCAGAACGCTTTAAAAGATTCCTGCCCCTGAGAAAAGTTAAGCCATTTACAAAAGAGAACGAAATCAGGGTGGTGATTGCGGTGCCAACCGGCCCCAAAGCCGGCACCAGAATCAAATTGCCGGTTACGCTGATACCGATCCCGGAGCAGACAAGAATCAACATATACCTGAATTGGCCGAACCTCATGACCGCGTTTACATGGGGACTGAACGCCAGCGAAATAATCGCGGAAACCGCCAGTATTCTGAATACGGGTATTGCCTCCGGGTATTTGCCTCCGTCAATTATCGGGATAATCCATCTCGACAGCCATGCACCGGCGAGGATCAGCGGTACAGTCAGCATAACCAGTCGGGAGTATTTCCGGAAAGTGGCTCTGACCTGTTTGATGTTGCTTGCCTTCTGCGTAAACGGAAGCAGGACCACGTGGACCGATGACAGCCCCATTATCACGATAGCGTAATAGCGGAATGCTGAGCCGTAAGTGGCGACAGCCTGGTCATCGGCCAGAATTCTAAGCATGCAGATGTCGAGTTGACCGAATAATGAGAACAGAATGAAGTAGCCGATAAGGCAAGAAAAACCATTCCTGGCCATATTCCGGGCTAACCGCCATGCCTGGCCCAAAAGGAAAACACGGCCCGGTTCAATCCTCCTTGCGAACACCGCGGTGAAAACGACCAGCATGGAGAGTGACTGGATGGCCAATACCTGCCAGGCGGCGAGGTTTTTGCCAAGAAAGAGGATACCGGTTGCCACGCCGGCCAGAATTAACATGGTCCTGGCCAGTTCGATCATGGAAAAGCGCAGGAATTTTAATTGCTCCTGGAAAAATGTCTTTGAAAATTCCATCAGCGTTGAGGCAGCCGCCATCAGAGCGATCAGCCAGAATATAGCCCCGACTTTTCCATAGAAGGTGAGCGCCAGCATCGATATGCATGAAAGCGCCGCAAGCTGCAGGCCGAGAAAGCCCGACGGGTCGCTCAGCCGGAGTTTCTTGCGGCCCACGATATAGAGCCGGTTAAAACTGGTGGCCAGGGCCTGGGTGGTCATCGTGACTGCCGATATGGCCAATATGTAGGTCGCATATTCTACAGGCCTTAGGTAGCGAATCAGAAGAATCCCCATGATACCAAGAAAGAGCTTGGCGAGCAGATCAAAGGAAAAGACCTGTAAAATCGATTTCACTTTATATCCTCACCATCGGCCTGACAAGCTCCGCTTTCTTCGACGACTCGAGAACCGCAATCAGATTATCGCCGTTTTGTATGTCCGCGGCGGATGCAATTTGTGAAAGGCCGGAATAGTCATTCAGGAACCTGTAAACCCAAAAATCGTTTGATCCGACTATGAGATCGAGGCAATCACCGAATTTATACCCAAATGCGGCCGCCCTCTCCTCGTTGGCTTCGATAAGAATCGCCTTTATCATTCCGGAGCCAAGCGTCCTGCTTGCGCCTTTCAGGACCTCGAGTTCCGCCCCTTCCACGTCGATTTTGAGGATGTCGATTCCCTTTATGCCGCTGGATTGAACCACATCATCGATTGTCACTTTGGCTACCCGATGTTCGATTTTCGATTCGTTGCCGATCGGCCGGGAACTGCTCAGGCCGGGGTGAAGACGTGGAAATTCATAGATCAGACCGGGCTCGCAGTCAGCGCCGCATAAGTTGTTGAATAGGATGACATTTTCCGCGCATCGATTCTTCTCGACCGTTCTCAACAGCGATTGGAATATGCCCGGAACCGGCTCGAACGCGTATACCAGCCCAGCCTCGCCAACCAACTGCGATAGAAGAGTCGTATACCATCCGATATTGGCTCCGATATCGAAGGCGATTTCACCCGGCCGCACGATTCTTCTCACCAGTCGCGTCTCGGCATCCTCGCGTGATCCGAGGAAGAAAATTTGATGGCCCAGCCTGGTCTCGGAATTAAACTCGAAAAATCTGCCGTCTTTTGATCGTGTCCAACAGGAATACGAAGGCAAATCCGCGCTCAGGACCTGCTCCATCAGGAATCCCTTCCCCTTCTTAACCGGGCTGTGTCGCGTATAAAATGACGCCATCTGAAACACGGACGCCGAGATTCTCTCCTCGGTAAGTCGCCTTAACTTAAGCGGCTGGCTTGCTTTCATCATGTCCTCCTGTGGCTGTCCTCAATGATCAATCGATTGTCCCAATTCACTTTGGGCAAATCCGGAAAGCCGCTATTTGGTCGTGACAACGAACTTCCTGTCAGCGGATAGCCGGTTTGGCAAATCGCCCAACCGATTCCTGTTGTATCCCGTGGCCAGATGGCCGGCAGCCAGGCTCAACTCCATCAGGAGAAGCTCGGCCGCTTCCGGGGTTCCGATTTCGACCTTGACGTAATTATCGAGATGTTCGATTTGGGATAGATCCTCGGCCCTGCAGCCGCTGTCGGCAAGAAGCCTCATCGCGAATTCCATATCTGCTACTTTCAGGAGCATGAAATCGGCCGGAGCCGCCTGGAATGCATACCCAATTTCCGGCAAGTGACTGATGAAGAGGGCTCGCGACCGTTCGATCGTGGTTCGGTTGCGCTGCAGGCATCCCGAATCGCCGAGCGCCGCTTTCGCTGCTATGTAAATCAGGCGGGAGTTGGGATCGATCGGCTCGACCCGGCCAAAATATTCCAGATTTTCGGGGTCGCTTAGCGCATACCCCATGTTCAGCGGACCCATTCCGAAAATCCCTGATACGCTGCGGATTACAGTCAGGTTGGGAAACCTCGTTACCAGGTCGGCTGCCGTTCGGCCGCTGTGCTCGAAATTCCGTTCATCGATTACCACCATCGTCGATTCGGCGTAAGCCAGAAGGAACACAATCTCCGCCTCGGAGAACATGGCCCCCGTTACGCGGTTGGGATTCTCGATAAAGACCATCCTGGTGCGCGGGCCGATATGATTGACTACAGCCTCGATCTGCCGATCGAATGGATTGTCATGATCGACACAAACTATCCGCGCCCCGGCGCCCCGAACGGCGGCCTCGAAAACCTCGTCGGACGGTGCGCTTATCACCGCCTCGACATCAGGCTCGAGATAAGTTCTGGCTGCCGTCTCAATCGCCGCCTCGGGAGAGGAAAAGCATTTGATGTTCTCGAATGGCAACGATGAGTACCTCGATAAGATACCGCGCAGATCCTTGGTATCCTCGATCGCGGCGGACTCGTGCGCGGACAAGCTGTCGTTGATGGCATTTACCACCTTCTGCGACACCTCGTATCCGGCCCATGCCGCCCCTGATCTGTCGAATTCGCCCGCGTCAATCCCGGCGCATCGGCGCGGTTTCAAATCCAACAATGTTCCCGCAATTCTGACAAACTTTTTTTCCATACAAACCCCTATCTTAAAGTTTCTCATCCTCGATTTGAGCGCTGTCCTTATTTTGGATCGCATCGGCCAATCTCGAAAACCTGTCGGCTATCCGGGCCTCGACCCTGTTCATCTTTACCGCCGGCGACGATATGACCAGCCTTATGTCGCGACCGACTTCGCGCCTGGCAAAAAGGTCCAGCCAGACAACAAGAAGTATCGAAAAGGCAAATGACACCACCAGCGCGGCCGCCAGGTAAAGGCTTCGTCTGGGCGATGATTTCACCAACGGTATCGAACCCCGGTCGAGCACCTGTATGACAGGGATGTCTTTGGCGGCCTCGATCCGGGCCAGCTCGTTCTGCTGAGCCATGGTCAGGTAGAGCGCCGACTTGATGTCGACTTCCCGTTGCAGGCGCGAAAGCTCCAGCTGAAGCCCCGGATCGTTGGAGATCCTGAAATTCAAATTCGAATCCTTGAACGTTCTTAACGTATCTTCCGCCTGCCCCAGCTCCGCCCTGATTTCCCCCAGCCTTCTGGATGTGAACTTCTCGTTCTCGGAGGCGGTAGACTGTCGGTGGTTGACATTATAATTGTCGAGCTCTTCGAGATAAGCGTGCGCCACGGCCGCCGAAAGCCCCGGGTAGATGGTCGTAATCGAAATCGAGACCACCCCGGTCTTCCTGTCACCGGCAATCCTGGCAATCTTGCCAAGCGCCTTGATCGCCCTATCGAGATTGGCGGCGTCGATATACTCCTCGAGCGTAAGGCTCGTTATTTTTGATTTATGTTCGAATTTATATTCACGCTTGATAATCCTCTCGGCAATCATCCGGCTGGCCAGAATCGAGGGGTAGAGGGCCGAGACATTTTCGAGCGAAGGGGTGGCGCCAAGGCCGAGCTCGCCCAGCGAACCGGCCGCCAAATCCTTCAACTCCGATGTCAGCGAGGCCGGGCCTGACGGCAGTATGGTGGCGGTCGAGGTGTACTTATTCCTGATGATAAGACAGGCCGCCAGAGTCACCAGCAACGATGCGCCCACCACCGCGTATATCACCCGCTTGTATTTGAGCGCCGGCAGGACAACCATCCCCCAGAATGGCGATGGCTTGTTGCTGGACGCGCCTTTTAGAGTCAATCTGTCCATTTATCACCTCAACCTGTCCGCGACCAGTATCGCGGTCAAAACCGAGCTGCCAATGGCCGCAATCGAGGTGCCGGATCTAAACCAGCTCTTGTCGCGCTTGACCTTCTGGGGCACCAATACAATATCTCCCGGCTCGACAGCGGTCTGGAACGCGTGCCCTCCGGATAGCAACCGACCGCTGGATTTGGCCAGCCTCGTCTGCCCTTTTTCGGCGTTCTTGGAAAAGCCCCCGCTGGCCTTGATGTAGTAATCGACGTTCTTCCCTTTTTTGAAGACGATTGTGCCGTTCATCGCCACCGCTCCCAGCACCTGCACTCCCGCCGGCTGTCTCGGCACGTAGATATAGTCTCCTCGCTGAAGAGTCACGTTATCGGGTGATTTGCGATTTTTCATGGCCTCCCGAACATCAATTATGATTCTGTTGGTGCCCCTCAAGTCGACCGTCTGGTCGAGCTTGGGCAGAGGCCGGTTCAGGCTATCGAGTATTGTAGTTTCTGTCGAGGCCAGGATTGAACGGACATGCCTCTTCTCGATATCGTCGATAATGGAACCGCGCACGAATACCAAACCCTCCTCAAATGCGTCAGGCGTGAAGCCGCCGCATCGCTCCATTATGTCCGAAAGCCGTTCCTCATCCTTGATCAGGGTATAGACACCGGGAAACATCACTTCCCCCTCGATCGTAACGTTATTCTCCATGCTCCAGCGCGGGATAGTCCTGATATAAATCTTATCATCTTCCAGCAGGCATAAATCATCTGCCGATTCCTTCTCGGCCAACGCTTTCTCGAGATTGGCATGAATTACCTCATCCGGCATTCCCGGATTGATGCGGGCGACCTCGGCCTGCAGGAGATAGCTTTGCTTGAGGGGATTTCCGGCCAGAAATACCAGATCGGAGAGGCGCATATTCTCAAAATATTCGAAAGTGCCGGGGCGCTTCACCGCCCCGTAGATCGTCACCGTCATGTCGCGCTTTATCTCGTTTTCAGAGTAGACCGCGAGGCTGTCGTGGTCCATGAGCAGGTAGTCGGTCGAGTCTGCCCCGCTCAGAATCTCCGACAGACCGACAGGGTAGACCTCGCGCCTCTGATCGGGGTATGTCCTGAACAGGTTGGCTCGTTCGAGATGAGTGTTGTGCCGAAGCTGCCCGCCATGGTCGATCAGATCCGATATCCGCATCGAATCCCGCAGTCCATAGGTGCCGGGATGCTTGACATTTCCCGCTAATTTCACCGTGTTCTTGCGCAGATCGAATATTGATGGCACCGAGACCCGGTCGCCATCCCTCAGAGCCAAATCAGCCGCGGCATAAACCGAGGGATTCGTGTCTCTCAGGACCTCCGACAGATCGACATCTTGTATAATTCGATTGTCGCCTTTCCCTATCCTGTCGATACTGACCTTTTCAAGGAAGGCCTCGGCGGTGGTCTTGCCGGCCAGGCCGATCAAGTCGGATATCTTCTCACCGCCGCAGATTTCATAAATGGCCGGCCTCTTGACCTGCCCGGAAATCCTCACCAACGGCCCGACCACCGGCACGAATACGACATCGCCAGATTCCAATTTGCTGTCTTGCGAATTGTCCCCCTCGATCAAGAACCGGTAGAGGTCTATCTCGGCCAGGACCTTGTTTCCTCTCAAATGCTTTGTCTTCCTTAAGCTGCCTGTCTGGCTTGGGCCGCCGGCCAGGTAAAGGGCGTTGAACAGAGTGGCCAGAGATGAGGTGGTATAACCTCCTGGCCTCTTGACCTCGCCGTAAACAAATACCTTTATCCGCCTGATTTTCCCCAGCGTTACCGATAGCTGATAGTCGCTATAAATTCCTCCGAGGCGACGGTTGAGATTTTCGCGGAAATTATCGAGAGTCATGCCCCAGGCGGCGATCTCTCCTGCCTTGGGAATGAAAATCTTCCCCTCACGGTCGACTGTCAGGTCGAGCTGCATGTCGACCCGGCCCCACATATTGACCAGGATGTTGTCGCCCGGTCCGAGCTTGTAATCGGGGGGAGGAGTGGCCTCAAGCACCGGCGAATAACTTTCCGGCGAGCCATCGAACATGTTGTAGCCGAAAATGTTCAGGCCGTCGCCTGTCGATTGCTCCCGCCGCTCGGAGATGCCGGCAGGTGGTTGGCTACCCTCGGGCGGAACGTAAAATTGAGGATCTTGCTCGGTGAATTTGACCGGACTTGTGTATTGCTCGATAATATCGGCCTTTTGGAAAGCGTCATTTCCTTGCTGGTTGATAAGCTCGTCTTTAAGTCTCTGTTGTTCAGGCGTTAACTGCCCCAGCGCCAGAGAGGAGATGAGGACTATTCCCAGAATGGCTTTATTGATTACTCGAAACATCAGACCGCCTCCATTTCATTATTCAATCCACCTAGGTGAAAAACAAAGGCGGTGCCAACGCCGGACTGCGCGGGCAAGTCATTGTTCTATATGATATTAGCTCAGCGCTTGGTCGAGGGAGCGGGGTCTATCGGGTCGGCAAAAGGGAATCTACTTCACACCGTTTTGGAAAAATTTTCCTATCACCGTATTAGGAATGGCAACGTCGGGCGATCCCGGATAGTGCATCCTGCGAACCTTGTTGTTTCACATTATGATACGGCATTTGCAAAGGGCGAGCGACATATCCGGTTTTCGAAAACCGTCTGAGCTATTTGCCGCAGAAGGGGCATGATGTCGTTCATGGGATTACGGTCGCTCGCCGCCGGCAAGATCGCGGCTGCTTTGGCATAGGCTTTGCGCTATTGGAATTCGAGACAATTCACCCGGCCAAAGAGAGAGGGATCGGCCATGGTAATTCGCCCCTGGCCAGAACCAGAAGGAGTTGCAGATGCCTCTCTCGATCCATTGCAGAACAAATGCATTCGCCGTTTTTCAATCGCTCGCCAGAGCATTCTTGCTGGCGTTCCTGCTCTGTTCCCAGAGTTTCGCCGGCATTTTCTTCTCACATCCACGTGACGGGCAGTTCAAGTTCGTTTCCCCCAGCGAGGACTACTGGTATTATGTAAACCCTGACCAGTTCGCTTTTCAGACCCCCGATAAATGGCAACATTTCATGGGCAACTTCCTTCTGGCCAAGCCGGCCGAAAAAATGATTGGCCGTTGGCCGACAGTCGCCCTCTTTTCATCAGTTAATATTTTGAAGGAGATCGAGGACGGATACAGGGAGGGGGCCTCGGTCAGGGACTTGGGTGTGGGCTTTGCCGGGATGCTCTCCTCGCTGTCGAACTATAAGGTCGTCTGCACGTTCGATCATGAGAAAATAATCTTTACCTATTTCATATCATTTGATTCTTTTGGACTTACCAATTAGCCGCTGAAAACCGAATCCTGCCGGGGATTCGCTTCCCATTTTCACGACCGGGGATAAAGCTGACCACGAGAGTTGTCAGCGACACCCCGACCTCGCCGGCGTTCTCGCAGCCGGATATTCCCGCTGCCGGATGCTATCTTATAAACCCTGATTAAATTTATTACGAACTACTTGAGCAAAACAGCCTTGATCGTCTTGTGCGCCTTGCCGCTCGAGAGCTTTATGAAATAAATCCCGCTGGGCAAGCCCGCCGCATCCCATATGACCGAGTGCGAGCCCGCCTCATATTCGCCGCCGGCCAGGCGAGCCGTTCTGCGCCCCGTCAGGTCGTACAAGTCGAGGCTTATCCGCAGCCGCTCCGTCAGCGAAAATGCAATCGTGCTCGATGAATTGAATGGATTCGGGTAGACCGGGCTTATATCGAACATCTCCGGCAACACGTCATCTTCGTCAACGGCGTTGAGATCCGCCATAACCAGGATGATGAATCTGTCGGTATCGCCAAGATAGACCATAGGCCCGTTGGAGAAAATACCCTTGGCAATCCCGGGGCTGTTATAGACGTCGATAACGTAAGGAAACAGGGGCCTGGCCATCGAGGCCGCGATCACCCCCGTGGAATCGTCGGCGATATAGAGAATCGTATCCGAGACGGCCGCGTCATTGACATAGCCGGGAGTCTCCACCACCGAGGTATAAGTCGGGCGGGATGGATTAGCGATCGAGAGGGCCTTTATCCCCCGCAGGCCGTCGCTGAGATAGACATAACCGTTGGCCCCGGTAACATTGGAAGCGGCCCCGTCGGTAGTGTAGGTATCGACCAGAATCGCCGTGTCCCGCACGGTGACATTATAGGTCTTAAGCCCCAGAGCGGCGACAGCGATGTAGATATAATTCCCCTGGCCCCAGATGCCGTCAGCGAACCCCCCGACACTGATCCTCGATTCCAGGACAGGCGTTGACGGGTCAGCGATATTGACAATGCTTAAGCCGCTGTTATAATCGGCGATATAAGCATAGTTTCCCAGGATCGTGATATTTGTGGCCTGGCCGGGCGTATCCAGGAACGTCACCAGGATTGGGGAGGCCGGATCTTGGATATTAATCACCGTCATCCCGCGGTTCCAGTCGGCAACATAAGCGTAATTACCAGACAGGATGGCCGAATTGGTCAGACCCGACGTGTTTATACCAGAAATCCTGACGGGGCTGCTGGGTATGGAGATGTCGATCACCGAGAGACCGTAATCCCATTCACCCAGATAGGCGTAATTGCCGCCGACCACAACATCGTGGGCAGGCCCGGTTACGTTTATACCGCCCAGGTATGCCAATCCCCAATCGGCCCCGGCCCGGCCCTCGAGCAAAAGGGCTAAGGTGGTCGCGACCAAAGTTATACGCTTGAGATTTGATCTTATCATAACCGATTTCCTCCAAGATTTATTATCGGCGGACTAAAAACAGCCCTTAGATATGATTTAGGATGAAGGAGGCACATATTCCAAAATACAGGCACCATAAGAATTCCATCGATAAAATAGGCAATTATGTCTTGACGCGCAAGCCCAATTTGCTATGGCATGACACCACCGGAGTCGCTATCATTCCCATATTATGCCAAGTTCACCCCTGATCCTGTTTATCCTGATAGATGGCGCCAGGCCCGATATCATGCGAAACCTGATCGATTCCGGTGATCTCCCCAATATTGAAAACCTGGTTTCGGCCGGGGGCACATTCCGGACCGCTGTCACGTGCTGCCCCTCGACCACCGGGCCGGCCTACCTGCCGTTCCTGACCGGCTGCTTCCCGGGCACGGTCAATATCCCGGGCATAAGATGGCTTGATAAGAAGGAGTTTTTCCGCCGAAAATGGGGACTCATGCGGTATAGAAGCTACAATGGAATCGAGGCCCCGCTGCTGAACAGCGATTTGCCTTACAACCGCCCCACCATATTCGAACTTTTCGAACGTTCAATTAATGCCTATTCGCTCGTAACCAGGGGTCTTGCCAGGAACCGTAATTTTACTGCGAGATCCAAGCTGTTTCATTATCTCCAAGCCCATCTGACCAATGACTGGAAGAAGGTCGATGCCCACGCCCTTGGATATTTGATGCGCGCCGTTGACTCCGACCCCGATTTCGTCTTTACCGTTTTTCCCGGCGTCGATTCCTACTCGCATCTGAACCATCCGTTTCACGATAAGGCGATGTCCGCCTATAAATTCGTCGATTTCGCCCTGGGCGAGGCGACCAAGAAGCTCCGATTGCAGGGACGCCTGGATAATACGCTTATCATCATCGCCTCCGACCACGGCCTGACCGCCACACATACTCATTTTGACCTGGCAAAATATTTCCAAAGGAGAAAAATCAGTACCCTTTACTATCCAATTATCTGGAAATGGAGGCCGCGGGCCTCGGTCATGATTTCCGGCAACGCGCTGGGGCACGTCTACTGGCTCGACCACCACCCCGAGGATGGCGCTCCGGCTGACGATATCGCAAGCGCCGTTGCGGAGCTTCTCCAGAGACCCGAGATCGACCTCCTCATTTCAAGGAAAGGAGTAGGCGAGGTCGATGTCGAATCTGCGAGGGGAGAGGCCGCCATCGAATTCAGTGATGGCCGATACTCCTATAGGCCCAAGACCGGCGATCCCCTCGGCTACGGCGGCCCGCTCGGCCCGTTCGACTCTCATGAATCGCTGGCTCAGACAGTGGATTCGGAATACCCCGATGCCATGGTGCAGATAGCCCAGGTATCCGGCTCGCCACGATGCGGCGATTTAATCGTCATCTCGAAAAACGGATATGATTTGCGAAAGGCGTTCGAGTGGCCGGAGCATCACGCCTCGCACGGTTCGCTTTGCCGCGAACATATG
>MEWP01000026.1 GCA_001775395.1 candidate division Zixibacteria bacterium RBG_16_53_22
TCACCGCGGTAGAACCCGTCCTGACGCAGCCATACCTTCCAGACCGACTTGGTCAGAGGCACGTTGGTCTCGTCCCATCCGAAGACGATGAATTCTTCTAGGTGGGAGTCACCCGGACCGAGGTCATGACCTTTGCTGTAGAGCGCCATTGACCTGTCCAGAGCACCAAGTCCAGGCTGGAAGTCCCAGCCATTAAGGTCCAGAACTGACTTCAGAGAATCGCCGCCCCAGTTGGTGCCGGGGATTTGCTTTGCCTGATTGTCAATTTCCTGGCCGTGTGCTTTGATGTCGTCCGAAGGTTTGCGCATGTACCCAAAGATGGAAGTCGCCGCTGAGGGAGCGTACTGGTAGAGAATGTTGTGGAGGGAATCTCCATTACCCTCATCCACAGCACCTCCATCTACGTCCCAGTCACCGAAGACACCGAAGGTCATGTCGTTGCAGGCGCCTGCGCCGATGTTGGTGATAACGTACTTCTTGATTATCACCGAATCACAGTAGGCACCGTCCCACAGACCGATGGTGAAATCTCTGACTCTCAAGGAGCAGCAGTCCTTGCCGGGAGCACTCACGGTCAAGAAAGCGGTGCTGCACATCTGAACCTCGGTTAAGTAAGCCGAAGCCAGAGGCCCGTTCTGCGGCTGTAGAGTCGGGTCGATTACATCCACGTTCATCAGGCCGTCCGCGTTAAAGTCTATGGTGTCGAAGATGGCAAACCACAGACATCCGGAACCAGGCTGGTAGGCGTAGAAAGAGCCCTCGAAGAGCTCGGCACCCGAGCCGAAGGAGGTTACGAAGTTACCGAAAGGAGCGTCAGGAAGTGCATTGGCGAACTCTCCGATTTTTCCTACGTTGCACAGCCACAGAGCCGCATCGGAAGCCTCGACGTAAGGTCCGGCCGTGGGCACGAATCCGACCACGAATTTAATCGGCACTTGAATGAAGGGCGCGCCGTAGAAGTCGGGATCCGGCTCATCCGGAGCCACGGTCAAAAGCAGGGTCGCGGTGTAGACACCCAGACCCAGAGTGGCTGAGCTGGCGATTAATTCGATGTCAGCAAAGCCGCCCGGGGCTACTGGTCCGCCGCCGGTCAAATCGTTGATGGTCAGCCAGACCGGAGTTGCGGCAGACTGGGCAGTCTCTTGCTGCTTTAAGGAGTAAGAGCTCTTGTCCAGAACGGCCGGGAATTCGTCAGCAACCTGCATCTTCTGAAGCATGGATGCGCTCTTGCTCATGAAGGCCTGCTTGACGGATACAGTTAATTCATCAGCGAATCTATCCGCCATGGCCCCTAAACGCGGGTTGTACCTGGTGGCGCGAACCTCAACGTTGGTTACGGTCTTGCCTTCCAAGGCAGCCGCCAGAGGGAATCCGGAAACAGTGTAGGAACCGGGTCCGTCACCCACGTTGTAGAAGGTGACCGTGTCGGTGTCAGAACCGTTGAGTGGCAGGGGGACGTTCATGAACACTTCATCGTTACAGAAGGTCTCGTCCTGCCATCTGGCTCTGGCTACCAAAGAGTGGTTGAAACCGTGTACGAAACCATAGCCTTCCGGAGTGACCAGAACGATTCCGGCCGGGTTGCTGGTTTCGTCAATTACCGCCGGACCGGTCACGTTCAAGAATCCCTGGGAAGCGTAGTAGGTCTTCTGCCAGAGGTGGAAATTGGTGGTTCCAGTAAAGCTGTGAGGCGTATAGACGTACATCTTAGCGTCGGAGGCAACTAAACCACCATCGGTGTTAAAAACTCCCAGGCCTTCTCCGCCCGGGCTGTTGCCGATAGCGATGGGGTTCTGAACCATGTAGTCGGGGTCGCCGCAGAGAAACACATTATAGCGGAAACCGCTGCCGCCGCCACGCATGGTGGGGACGTTTCTGGCTCTGACTCCTAGGAAGCCTCCAAAACGGGTTAAGGGCAGGTCTATGGGAACGATACAGAGTGTATCAGTCGTCAGGGGATCGGGGAAAATAGAAGGAGTTGCCCAGGCCGACCCGTTGTTGACCGAACCCTGTCCCAAAAGAGTGCAGAAGCGGTCTAAGATGTTGTAGCGTCCGCCTGCCGACACTTGAGTCAAGGTACCGTATCCGTGTGCAATGACAGTGTTGTCATCCACGTAGATGGGGGCGGCTGTGTAACCCTCATCCTCGTAAATACCGTTAACCAGAGGGTCAAAGGTTCCCAGAATAGCGCCGTTGTCGGAATTGACCGCATGCACCCGGCCGTGGCCGGAGGCCAAAAGGTCAACCGTACCGCAGTAGATTACCATGCCGTCGGTTGAAACCGAGGGTCCAAAGATAACCCAGTAGCCGGCATCCAGGGTAGTGGTCCAGGCCATAACGCCGGTCAAGGCATCCCAGGCTATCAGGTTTCCACCTTCGGTTCCGGCCACCACGATGTCAAGGGTGGCGTCGCCGTTGGTGTCCACCACTACCGGGCGGGAGTATCTGATTCTCTGTCCTGCGGACGAGGCATCAAACACGGTCAGACCGGTGGTGGCGTCGATACATCTGAGACCAGCCGCTCCGCCTGCGGAGCCTCTGCCGATGTAGACGTAGTCTGTACCGCCGATGGTAGCCACAGAGGGGGTGCCTCTGAGACCGCTACCTGTGACGGTCAGGGCGTTAGTCCACAGAAGGGCGCCGGTATTGACGTCTAAGGCCTGCACTTCACAAGGTGCGGCCGTGAATGAGTTGAAAGGTACAAACACTTTCTGATTGTACACTGCCAACTCACCCCAGACCGGACCGCCGTGAGTAGGGTGTAAATAACTCCAGGCTTGGGTCAACCGGGCCTCATCCAAAACCGCAGTCGGGTTAAAACCGGTTCTCTGGTAGTTCCCGCTGGCGGTGGGCCATTCGGTCGCCAAAGCCAGGCTGCTGGTAGCCAGAACGGCTACCGTGGCAAAAAACAGCCATATGAATTTACGTTTCATCTCCAAACCTCCAAAGTATTTTTAGAGTGATGTTGCTCCGAGAGCATTCGGAGGCTTATTTTTTGTGTTCCCCCTCCGTTTCCGGTAAAATCCAGGATTTTAGATTTGCTCTTGTACCACCTCCAGTTCTTATGGGGCGGAAAAGAGGGGCTCTCCCTCTTTCCACCCACGTTTTCTCGTGTCTCCTAGCTGTTGTTTTGACTCGTCAATGAACTAACTCGTCTTGTTTCTCTTATGGGGTGTAAGGCGTACAGCATAATCCGCTGGGCACCGGGAACCAAGGTCCGCCCGGCTTGGTGAAGATATAGTTTACTCCCTGAATCGCGTCTCCCAAGGTAACCGTGCCGGAACCGTTCCAGTCTCCGCGGCACAACAGACCCGACAGCCAGCACAAAGGTACCGGCGTGCAGCCAGGCTTGCTGAAGATGTAGTTGACTGTGGCAATGATGTCACCCAGAGTGTAGGTATTGCTGGCATTGGCGTCTCCCGGCTTGGCAATACAGGCCGCGGTGCTGCACTGAACCGCGGTGTGCACCAGCTTGGTGGCCACCGAGTCTAATCCCAGCAGATTGCGGATTTTCTGGTAATTGCTGGTCATCTTGAAACAGCCGCTGTTGCCGCTCTGAGTTGAGGTATCTACGATGACAAAGGCAGCCGCAGCGGTAGTTCTGACCGTGGCGTCTCCACCGGCCAGAATCCACATGGTCATCAGCGAGCTGATGTCGACCGGCAGTGAATCGTGTTTAGAGGAGTCGGTGGCGAAGTACTTGAACTGCTTGCCCGGGATGGAGTCCGCAGTCCAGAAATCAGCCGTATCAACCGAGTTGTCGGCAGCCATTCTATACAGGGTATCGGCCACATAGCCTGTACCCGGATACAACGCGTACCGGTTGGAGGTGATGTGCATGGCAGGCGGGTCGATGGTGCCGCCGTTGCCCAGATTCATCAGGGCGGTAAAGTGCCCGTTACGATCCACCAGACTGTCGACCAAGTAGTTGGAGGAGGGGTCTATGCCTTGCTGCCACAACAGTCCGTAGCCCGGCACCTGACGCCCGTAGTTAGCGGCTGTGGTCCCCAGGCTGGAGGGGTTGGTATCGGCGACGGCGTCAAAGTCAATCCCGTGGCCGATGTAGGATGTAACACCGTCGGTTCCCTTGTCAACGTCCGGCCACCAGGAAGGTGGATTCTCTCTGGAGATCTTCTGAATCATAACCAAAGCATTAGTCGGAGCCGAGAACCACCAGAATTCCTCTTCCACCACGATTCCGTACCAGGCTCCGGGATAAGGAACCCCCAACTTATCAGGCAGGAATGAGGTGAACTTAGCGCGGGCGTAATCGTAAGTCCCGGTCGGAATGGTTACAGTGTTGCCAGCCGAGGTGGTGTAGGCCTTGGCAACGCCCAGAGCGCTGTCTTCCTTAACGTGCAACGGCAGCAGGGCATGCAATCCATTCTGGCTGTGCATGTATTGTCCCACCACAGTGTCGCCGGTGGCGTTGCGCATGACGATAAAGGTGGTTCCATCGAAGAGCATGGAGGTGGTATCGGTGCCCAGTTTCTGGTACATTCCGGCAGTGTCAAGCCCGTTGCCCAGGTTACCGGTATTGCCGATCGACAACAGCATGGTGCCGTTGTTAAGGGTCCGGAACGAATCGGCCACGAAAGCGTCGCCGTTGTCGACTATCATGATAACTTCAATAGACAACACCGGCTTGTTGGCCGAGGTATTGTAAACCACTACCGTATCAAAATAAACCCCGTCGGGTTTGGTAGCATCGTTGACCGTAAAAGTGATGGGCTGGTCCGGGTCTCCCTCAATGATGGTGAATCCGGAGGTGTCCGTATCGGTCAGAACCAGCCAGCCGCTGTCGTTTTCAATGCTGTCGACAGTCAGGTTGGCATTACCGATGTTCTGAACGTAAAAGGTGTCGGTCAGAATCGAACCCGGAATCTGAATGAAACTCCCCGGAGTAACCGAGATTCTTTGCACCGGGGTCGGGGTGAAGGCCGGATACTTCATGTAAATGATTTCGTTGTTGCTGGCAGTAAGAGAGGTGTTTTCTGAGTTCACCAAGCTGCCGGCGTACTCATCGGTCATGTAGGCCACGTGGATAGTGTCGTCGACCATTTCCGCGCAGGAAGCAAACATCGTTCCCGAGCAGGTGCCTACGTTGGCAACCGGCTTCAGGCAGCCAGGGGTGCGAGAAACGGTCATGTTACGCGGAGATGACCAGGTCTTTCCGTTGTTGGTGGAGCAAACTACGTAGACTTCACCGTTGAGGTATGCCTCTTCATTGGTGTCGGCGTACTGGGTAGTCGAGTCACCGCCAAACTGCACGTAGGTCATGTAGAGAAAATTGGTGCGAGCCGGGGTTCCAGTTCCGTTATGCACGCCAATGTGCGGGTAATTCAAGGTCTGGCGGCGGCCGTCAGGAATAATCGCGTTTTCCGCGCTGTCGGCCATGACCGTGAAATTGCCGTCCACTGCCTTTCTGGGGCCAAAGGCCTTGGTCCAGACGTAAAGGTCTGCCTCGGCCGAGACTCCCGCCAGAAAGTCGAAGGTCACCCACTGGTTCCAGGAGATTACCAGACTGTCATTATTGTCATAGACCCCCATGAGGTCTCCGGTGGGGCGGGTGGCATCACTGCTGTCAAAATTGGTCAGATTGACCCGGTTGTTGGATATGGGGGGGCTGAGAAAGTTATAACCGGCCGCGGCCCAATCTTCACCGCCATTAAAAGACTCGATGTAGAAAACATCCGAACAGGCATCGTCGAATCCGCACTGCCTCTCGGAGGTATAAATCAGAGCCACTCTGCGTGACTTCTTAGAAGTCACCACCGTGGGAGAAATCCTAATACCGGTGTCAACCGTTGCAGCGACCGTGCCGGTGAAGCCCGGGTAAATCCAGGCTCCGGCTGAATCGACTGCCCGGGAGTAAACATAGCGGTCCACTGAATTACCGGTCAGGTTCCCTTCGTTGCCGAAGAAATGAACCACATCCAGAGATTCGGTGGCGTTGGCATCGTTGTCATAGTCGGCGGCGTCGATAATATACCCGCCGGCCGCGGTGGTCCAGATGGCCCGCTCTGTCTTCCCGACAATAGAGTCGGGAACGTGAAACTCATCATCCCAGTCAAAGTTCCCGGCTACCTTTTCCACTGCCCACCAGGTTCCATCCGGAGTACCGGTGGCATGATGGTAGGCCAAAGCCAGTTTCCCGCCTCTTACTGTGTAAGTTATGCAGGGAAACCCACCTCTTCCGACTAGTGTGGTGGGAACGTCGCCTAGGAAGTTGCCGCCTGTCTTGGAGGCACCAATCCACAGGGCGCCAAAAATGTTTCGAGTCGTCAAAGCAGCATTCTCGCTGTTGGCCCAGTCAATACCTACGTTGCGGCTGGCGGGAACAATGGCAATAATGCGGCCCAGGCGGTGGTTAGAGCCAATGTCATACCAGCTGTTGCCGGCGGTATCAAAATTCTCCGGTGCCGTCTCTGTTGCAACCGACGGGGCGAAGAAGGGAGACTCCTCGATTATCCCCGCGGCAGCTTCAAACGCTGAGCCTGACAGCTCTTGGCGTATTGCCCGGTCTAAATCCTGGTTCATTTTTTCCCAAGTCACCCAGCGGGGACGACTCTGCAGCAGTTGCGTTTTCGTCGGAATCACCGACTTGCTCAACTGAGCAGACTTGTCGTTGGTCGCTGGAGCTTTGTCCTTGTTAACCGCAGCCCAAACCGATGACATCAAGATTAAAGATAGGATAAGCCATCCAATCAGGCCTGCTACAAGCTTTTTGGACATTTCCACTCCTTTTTCCTTTGCTTTGTGAATTCTCACTGACTCT
This sequence comes from candidate division Zixibacteria bacterium RBG_16_53_22, assembly GCA_001775395.1. Taxonomy (GTDB): domain Bacteria; phylum Zixibacteria; class MSB-5A5; order UBA10806; family UBA10806; genus UBA10806. Next base: position 6,779 of record MEWP01000026.1, read on the forward strand.
TTAACTTTCTATAAAAATATATCGCACTTTTAACTGTAATCAACTATACCTTGTTAAGCTAAAATCAGAAAACACTCCACCCCCTTCCTTGGACAGGATTTTTTCTTCTTCTTTTTGTACTGCGAGCCTTATGAGTTAACCAACAAAGCTGGATCTAAAGGAGCCTTTGAAACCTCTAAATCCACACCTAATAAAGCTTTTATCCCAATTTTGTCAAGTCTTTTTTTGTCACTTCTTGTCCGGTGGCCTGTGCGTGCTGGCTATTGTTTCTACCCTAGCCGGCCGGTGGTGGGCCACCTTTAAAGATGTAATTCACTAGATAGATTACGTCACCTAAGGTTATGTCGCCGCTGGCGTTGGCATCACCCGCAGCAGGAGGAACCGGGGCCAGGCCAGCCTTGAAGATGTAGTTTATCAGGTAGACAATATCTGCCAACGTTATAGTACCGCTGGCATCGCAGTCACCTCGTAAGAAGCTAATTACCAACACCTTAAGGGTATCGCTATCCGTCAATAGACCGTCGCTGGCGGAGAAAATTATCTGGTAGTTAGACCCGCTCTGGGAGCTGTCCGGGTTGAACTGGAAGACTCCCCTCCGGTTGAGGCTGTCGATAAAAGAAGAGTTGGCCGGCAGCGGGGCAGCGCTCAGCGCCGGTATGGTACTGTCCGGATCGGTAGAGGATACATTGAGCTTGTAGTTTTGACCGGGAACCAAAACCACACTATCCGGCACGTTGGTGAGCAGAATGGGAGAGTGGTTGCCGGCATCCAGCACGGTTACGTTCACCAGCTCGGTATCTGAGAGAGTGCCGTCGCTGGCAAAGAAGGAAATGGGGTACACTCCGCTCTGGTTAAAGACCGGCTTAAACTTAAATCTTCCGGTTCCGTTGATATTGGGAGTGAAACTGGCGTTAGCAGGCAAAGTTCCAACGCTGACAGTTGGAATGGTTAAATCCGGATCGATGGCGTTGACGATGATGATCAGGCTGTCTCCTTCAGTGAAGCTGGTATCGTTTATATTTTGAATCACCGGAGCTCGGTTGGTGTTATTGACCGTAATTCTGACCTGAGGCAAAAAGAAGGTTGTGTCGGCCAGATAGACCTGATCCCGGGCGGTGAAAGTAATATAGTATGTTCCGGACTGAGAGAAATCGGGTTTGAATTTGAAAACTCCGCTGCCATTGCCGTTGTCGGCCATGGTAGCGTTGGGGACGGCGACAATCGGATCGGTGGGGGAGTTGCGCCGTGCAAGAAATCCCAATAGAGGAATGGTTCCGTCCGGATCGGCGGCGGACAGGTTAATTAAAACGCTGTCACCTTCGTTTAAAGTCTTGTCAGTGATAGCACCCTGAGTGAAGACCGGTTTGCGGTTGACGTCGGCCACTATCAGCTTGACGCTGTCCCGGGCAAAGACGGTGGTGTCGAAAACATCCTTGGCCAAAAAGAAGGCAAAGTAACTTCCCTGTTGGTCAAAGGACGGAGAGAAAGTAAATCTTCCTCTTCCGTTGGAACTGTCGACAAAGGTCGCATTCAAAGGGAGATTAGCGGCCCGCAAAAGAGGAGTGGTGCTGTCCGGATCGGCTGCGCTGACGTTAAAACCTCCGGTGCCATTTTCGGTAATCACAAGTGAATCCGGCAGGGATACCCACTGGGGCGGCTGGTTTCCCGCTTCCAATACCGTGACGGTCACCAGCTCTGAATCGGCCAGGGTTCCATCACTGGTGCGGAAGAGAACGTTGTGCGTTCCGGCCTGGTTGAAAGCCGGCTCAAAGACGAAATTACCGTTGCCGGTGCCTAAATCAGCAAATCCGGCGTTTAACGGCAGGCTGTCTGCAAACAACTGAGGAATGGTGCTGTCCGGATCCGCGGCCGAGACCACAAAAGTGAGAATCTGCCCTTCGGTCACATTCTTGGGTCCGACCGGAAGCAAGACCGGCCTCTGGTTGCCTGCGTCTCTGACCTGTATAAATACATTCTCCTCATCTTTGGCCTTTCCGTCGGTAGCAGTAAACTTGACGCTAAATAATCCGGCTTGAGCAAAATCAGGCGTCCAGGAGAAACTCCCTGCTCCGTTGCCCGAGTCCACAAAAACCGCGCCCCTGGGCATTCCGGAAACAGACAACGTGGGAATGGTGCCGTCCGGATCGCTAGCGTGCACTCTGAACTCCAAAAGAACCCCCTCCGTAATTATTTTGTACCCGATTGGATCCAGAACCGGAGCCCGGTTGGCTCCTTCGGTAACGGTTATCTGGACTACTTCCGTGTCGGCCAGGAACAGGTCGGAGGCAACAAAGGTCACCAAGTATACACCAGACTGGGTGAAATCGGGATTAAAGTTAAATCTTCCAATTCCATTGCCGGAATCGACAAAAGCGGCGTTGGCAGGCAGATTTGCAGCCGTCAATACAATCGAACTGTTGCCGTCACCGTCCGAGGCGGTCACTCGGAAATTGAGGTTGAAACCCTCCGCCACACTTTTGGGGCCGATCGAATCTATAATCGGTCGTTGATTGACGTTGAGGACGTTAATTTGTACTACTTCCGAATCGACTGCAATCCCGTCCGTAGTCAGGAAAGTGACATTGTAGACTCCGGACTGAGTGAAAGAGGGATTGAAGACAAATGCTCCCGCGCCGTTCCCGGAATCCGCATAGGCGGCATTGGTGGGCAGTGCCCGGGTAAAGAGGGTCGGTATGGTTCCGTCCGGGTCGCTGGCATGCACCCGGAAACTTAGGCTTTGCCCTTCGTTTACTACCTTGGTACCGATGGGATCCAAAATCGGAGCTTGATTTCCGGCTTCAGTAACGGTAATGGTGACGGTCTCGCTGTCTTCCAAGAATCCGTCGGAGGCCACAAAAATCACATTATAAGTGCCCGCTTGAGTGAAGTCGGGAGTAAATCTGAAACTTCCCGCTCCGTTGAGTGAGTCCTGCACGCTGGAGTTTGGAAGGGGATTTAGCACTGTCAGTTCGGGAAAGGTTCCATCTGCATCGGTGGCTGAAATTCTGAACAGTAAAGTCTGTCCTTCGGCAATGGATTTGGATCCAATGCTGTCCAAAACTGGCGCCTGGTTGCCGGCCTCATTTACGGTGATGGTAACCGCTTCGCTATCTGCCAAACTCCCGTCGCTGGCAACAAATGTAACGTTGTAAGTGCCGGCCTGAGTGAAGCTGGGATTGAAGACAAAACCTCCCGCTCCGTTGAGCGAATCTACAAAGTTTGCATTAGTCGGAACGTTTAGCACAGTCAAACTTGGGATCACCCCATCTGCATCAGTGGCCGAGACTCTCAACTGAAGAGTCTGTCCTTCGGTCACTGATTGAGGACCAATGGCAGCCAAAATGGGGGGCTGATTTACACTGTTGACTGTTATCTGTACAACTTCACTGTCAGCTAGACTTCCGTCTGTGGCAATGAAGGTGACATTGTAAATTCCCGCCTGGGTAAAATCAGGCGTGAAATTGAAACTGCCCGCTCCATTGAGGGAATCGAACAAACTTGAATTGACGGGATTATTGACTACCGCGAAAGTCGGCAATGTTCCATCTGCATCAGTAGCAAAAATTCCAAAGGTCAGAGTTTGACCTTCATTGACAGTCTTGGCTCCAATACCTGCTAAAACTGGTCTTTGATTACCTCCATCACTGACGGTTACGGCAACTATCTCAGTGTCAGCCAATATGCCGTCAGAAGCGATGAAGGTAACGTTATAGAGACCGGCCTGAGTAAAGTCTGCTGAGAAAGTAAAACTGCCGGCACCATTAGCAGAATCTGCGAAACTTGAATTTGCCGGGTTGTTGACCACGGTGAGTGCAGGAATCGTTCCGTCCGGGTCTGTGGCTGAAAATCTGAAGGTAAGAGTCTGCCCTTCACTTACGGACTTTGCTCCGATTGCTGCCAATACCGGAACTTGGTTGCCGGCTTCATTGACAGTTATGGCCACTATCTCAGTATCTGCCAAACTGCCGTCAGAAGCTATGAAAGTAACGTTATAGAGACCGGCCTGAGTAAAATTGGGACTGAAAGTGAAGCTCCCGGCTCCATTGGTTGAATCCACAAAACTGGAGTTAGTGGGATTGTTTACTACAGTAAGTGTCGGGGTAGTCCCGTCAGGATCTGCT
>MEWP01000027.1 GCA_001775395.1 candidate division Zixibacteria bacterium RBG_16_53_22
GAATACGATGCCGTTATTGTCGGCTCCGGCCCAAATGGTCTGGCCGCCGCTATTACAATGGCGAGGGAAGGGCTTTCGGTTTTGGTTCTCGAGGCCGCCTTTTCGGTCGGCGGCGGTACTCGCTCGGCGGAGCTGACGCTGCCGGGTTTTGTCCACGATGTTTGTTCGGCGATTCACCCATTTTACGGGTCATCGCCTTTTTTCAGGCGGGAGCCTCTTGAGAAATTCGGGCTAGAGTGGATTCATCCGCCGGCGGCCATGGCTCATCCCTTGGATGATGGCACCGCCATCATGCTCGAAAATTCAATTGAGACAACATCGGAGGGACTGGGCTTTGATGGGGCGGCGTATTCGAAATTGATGCGCCCGCTGGCCGCAGACTGGGCCAAAATCGCGCCTCAAATACTCGGACCATTTCGTTTCCCACATCACCCGTTGGCGATGGCGCGTTTCGGTTTCAATGCTGTCCAGTCCGCGAGGGGGCTTGCGACAAGGTTTTTTAGGGGGGACCGCGCCAGGGCGCTTGTCGCGGGGCTGGCCGCGCATTCGATGCTTGATATTCGGCGGTCGCCGACAGCCTCGATTGCGCTGGTCCTGGCCGCATTGGCCCACACTGACGGCTGGCTGCTGGTGAAGAGCGGCTCCGGGCAATTAGCGCGTGCGATGGCGACAGCCCTGCAATCGTATGGTGGAAAAATCGAAACCGGACATAAGGTTCAGTCAATGAGCGATATCCCATCCGCTCGCGCCACGCTATTTGACCTGACGCCAAGGCAGATCGTTCAAATTGCCGGAGATACCCTGCCAGGCCGCTATCGCCGGCAATTATCCAAATATCGCTACGGCCCGGGCGTTTTCAAGATTGACTGGGCGCTGGATGGACCTATTCCTTTCAGGGCAGAAGGGTGCGGCCGAGCCGCCACTGAGCATGTCGGCGGAACAATCGACGAAATTATTCAAAGTGAAAGCGAAGTAATATCGGGACAGCACCCGGAATGCCCCTTCGTCATTCTGGCTCAACAGAGCCTTTTCGATTCTACGCGGGCGCCTGAGGGGAAACATACGGCCTGGGCCTACTGCCATGTGCCTCACGGCTCGATATTCGACATGACAGGGCGAATCGAGGCTCAGGTCGAGCGCTTCGCGCCGGGATTCACGGACAGGATAATTCGACGGCATGTTATGAACCCGGCAGATTTCCAGGCCTACAACGCCAATTACATCGGTGGCGATATCAACGGCGGAATCATGGATTGGGGGCAACTCTTCACCCGGCCGACCTGGAGCCTGACGCCTTACCGGATACCGGTCAGAGGCTTATATGTCTGCTCATCGTCGACACCCCCCGGCGGCGGTGTGCATGGCATGTGCGGATTCCGGGCGGCCAGGACGGCGCTTCATGATATGTTTAATATTGATATTGAAATATGATCGGAGGCTTCCCAAAGTCGCCCCAAATAAAAATCCCGGCTCTCTGACCGGGATTTCTCGTAAGGTCGTATGTGGAATTGAAATTATCTTGGGGCCCCGACTTTGGCCGTGGCCTGCGTTCTCGACTGCATGGTCGATTGCTCGCCCACAGGCACGATTGTGAATATCTCCCGCCGGCCCGACTCTACCAGTTCGGTGAACTTCTGGTACATGCGGCGCCACTCGTCCGATCCCACCTCGTTTTTCATCGATTCCTCGAAATCGGCCATGTTGTTATATGTGCTTTCCATTATCAACGTGTAATACTGGCCGGTCAGATCGGTCAGCAGGCGATCGGGCATGTAGCCGCTCTGGGACATGGTGGATAAAATCTGCTTCCACATCTCCATGGCCTCTCTCATCTTGCCGAATTTTAGCTGAAAAATGTCTCGGACTAAGATCATGGTGTGCCTCCTTTTTGGTTTTCAGAGCTTGGTTTATCAGGGGAATCGATTTCAAATAATCCCCGACACCCAGTCAATTCAATGATCATATATGACATCGACCGACCCGTTCGGGACGGTCTATTATCTATGACACTCCTGCTTGTCTTTACCTTATAGGCTGAAGTTAATGAGGGGCTGGGCCGATGTCAAGACAATTTTAATAATGAAATTCATAATTTATATCAAAAATTTCCAGGTTTGGAGCCCCCCGGCCATCCCGACAGCCCCGCAAGATTCCGGGGCCGGTAGATAATTCATATTTCCGGGATTGCCGGGGAGTCAACGCAGGCCCAAGCCGGCCACTTGTCCGGCCCTGGATTTACAATTTCCCGGCCTTGGCCATGGCCCAGGGCCTCACCAGGCCATAGCTGAGGCTGTTCCTGTTCATTGATCCCAATTCGGCGAACCCTTTCTCGGCCTCGACCGGCTTGCCGGCCGCCTCGTTCGACAGCGCCCAATAATACATCGCTATGGGATCGAGCTCGTTTGCCTTGGATAGCATTGTCAACGCCAGCTCGTAGTTCTTGCCATAAAAGGCCACTATCCCCTCGATCGTGTTCAGATTCCCGGCCACGATCGGGCTGGTCGATTCGGCCGCCGACCGGCGATATTCCTCGAGCCGGGAATTGACGGAATCGGTCATCCCCATTCTGGCGAATGCCACCGCCTCGGTAAAAGCGGCGTCGCGAAGAAAAATTTCGCGCGGCCCTTTCGATATCTCGGGCCTGGCGGCTACCTGCCTTTCCATTCCGGCCGCCCGTATTGCCTTTTCTGATTCCCCTGTTTCGCGGTAAATCTCGGCGATCTGGCCATGGATAACCGCCTCCAGCGACGGGTTGTCACGAGCTCTGACAAATTCAAGTTGGCCCTCAAGCGTTTTCAGGGCCAAATCGTATTTTTTCTCGTGGCAGAAGGCGGTGGCGGTCCAGAACATGCTGGTATTGGAGTCGGCCATCGTATTGGCGTAGGTCGTTATCTTCCCATACATGGCGCGTCCCCTGGCGAAATCTCCCCTGAAGACATGGTTGTGGCCGAGCCCCGCCCACGAGGCCACGAAAGACGAATCGATGTTAAGCGAGTTGCCATATTCCTTAAGGGAATTCTTGTGGTCGCCGAGGTAGAGATAAATCTCGCCCATGGAATCGCGCGGATTGTTATCTTTTGGCCGAAGCTCGGCGTATTTTTTCAGTGTCTCGATCGCCTCCGGATACCGGCCCTGATTGGAGAGGAGATAAGCCAATATATTATACACCGGCGCGAAACTTGGGTCGATTGCGATGACGTTGCGATATTCCTGCTCGGCGGAATCGTACTTTTGCTGCCCGAAATGGAAATTGCCCAGCATATATCTCAAGCGTTTCCCGTTGGGATGCAAACCGACCGCCTGGGCCAGCAACTCCTCGCCAAGTTTGACATCACCCTCATTCTGGGCTTTCAGGCTGAGAATCACGAGTTTCTCCGCCTCCGAGGCTTTTTCGACCCGCTCGACAGCCATGCCGAGCCGCGCCTCGAAATCCTTGAGGTTGGTCGAGCTGTTGGCCCAGCCGTAATAGGCCATGGCAAAATTCGGATCGAGTTGCGTGGCCCGGGCGAACAATTCGCCGGCTTCGTCCGCCAGGAAATTATCCAATTTCTCCTGTGCCGCGATATAAAGCTCCAAAGCCTCTTCCGACCCGGTGGTGTAAGTGAGGTCCGACATGTCCTGGCCGAAGGCGGCCGTAGAGATGGCGGCCACGATCGCTACAATGAACAGCGCGCGAAAATTCATTATCGCCTCCCGCGATTGATGATTTTAATCAGCCGAATTTCGATACACATTTAGATACGAAATGAAGTTGCGCTTCCATGAGCTTGAGGTCCTCAAGCGATCGCCCTCATGCTCTTGAGGGACCCTCAAGCCCATATCTATATTTCAATTACGAGGTCGGAATCTTAAAGTTGCGCCGCCGTCTTTTGGGCGCTCCGATGGTATCGAGGGATGATTACATTTGTTATGGAGATTTTTAAACCAAGCCGGCTACTTCAACAACGCCATCTTGCCGGTCCGGCTTTGGTTTCCCGCCTTCAGCCGGTAGAAATAAATTCCCGACGGGTGCTCTGCCGCGTCCCATATAAGCCGATGTTCACCCGAGGCGAAAGCACTCTTCGTCAGCGTTTCAATCCTCTGTCCGAGGATATCGAATATATCGATTGTCACACAAGCCGGGTATTCAAGCCCGAATTCGATGCTGACTCGGGAGTTGAATGGGTTCGGATAGCTGCGGCTGAAACCCAGAATCGAGGGTATGGGCGTTTCGTGAACTGAGCTCATAACGTCCGGCCCGAGATAGACTATCTCGACATTGCGTTCCTCGTTGGCGCCGATAGGGGCATCGAACATAAGCACCGCATACTCGCCGGTAATATCGGCCAGCAATGGCTGAGAGCAGGATTGGTATGAGGCCAGCAGGCTCGTCTCAAATGCGCCGCTCGAATCGCTCGATAGATAAACCTCTCCAGTGAAAAAATTGCCACTGACTCCGCAACTGGCCACATAGTTTCTCCGACCCGGCCGTGATATCATACTGCCATTCGTTGCCGAGAATCCGCCTGTAACCAGATCAGGGATCGACCACTCACCGCTGACCGGGTCCTTGCAGGTGTAATAGACCTGGGAGGGAAACCCGAATCCCGCATTGCCTGATATGGCCAGGGATATTTGATTAATGCCATTAGACGTGGCCGAGGCCGAATAATCATCGACATTGGGCGTAAAGACCGGCTCGATTGTCCATTCGCTGTCGGCATGCACTTTGAAGGCATGATGGATGTGGTAATTGAAGCCGCTGATGCCGCGGTAGAAAATGTGCGGCAATTCGCCGACTGCGATGATATATGGCTGCGCCCCCGAGCCGAACTGCCCGAGCTCGGATCCTTCGATAACGTCAATTATGCGCGGTTGGCCTCCGCCTGTCCTCATGTAGGCAATCTTATACTGCGAGTTGATAAATGTGATCCATGCGCCATGCAGGAAATTATTACCCCAGGCCATGCTTGGGGAAATATTCGGGTCGGCGGTATCGCTGACAGCCTCGCATTCCCACGGCCCGAATGGCGACAGGCTGCTGCATTTGAATATGTCATCGTTCGATTCAAACAGGATGTCGATATTGTAATCGTTGTCGCTGAATCGCGAGGCGATCACCGGATTGAAGCAAGCTCGAGTCGACTCAATCACCGTCTCCGGTCCCATGCCCGTCAGCAAATCAAAAAAGCGATAATAGATGCTCCAACCCTCGGCGGCTCTCGACTTTGAATAAGTGAGGTGAAACTGCTCGTAGCCGTTGACCGCGATCGCCTGGGGCGTGAGCGCGTCCCGCAGGGTGTCGGCGGTGATCGTGTCCCAGACCGCTTCTCGGAACTGGGCTTTGGCCGGAAGGCTCAGGCACAGAAAAGCCGTCAGGCAAGCTGCAAATCTCATAGCGAATCTCATGGGCGCCTCCTTTCAATGGTTAATGCCCAATCGTTAGATTAGCCGTTCGCCATGTTTGCTTCTTCTCGCGTGAACCCTCGACCCAAATATATATTTAACTTTGCAGATTGGCAAGTCTTTTTTTACGTGATATTTGCGGGTGCGGATTTTCTGCGGCTTTTAATCCACCAATCGAGGCTGTGCTTTCCCGGGCCGACCAGGATCAGACTGAAAAAAACAATGCCGTTTTCGACAGCGTGCGAGGCGCCGCCAAGCCCCTGGCCCCGGGCAAAATGCGACGAGGCCGCCACGGTCATCGTGATCATCATTAAGACCAAAGCCGGGCGGAATGCGAAGCCCGCGATGAGGCAGAGCCCACCGCCGAATTCAGCCATCCCGGCCATGAAACCCCAGAATTCCGGGTAAGAATGTATTCCGAAATTGCCAATCGCCGCGCCGATCTTGGCCCATCTCTCCGGGCCACCCCAAATCTTCGGCAGGCCGTGGAATAAAAACATCCCCCCCAATCCGATACGCAGAATCAGCAGGCCGGTATCTATTCGATTTGGCTGAATATCACTCATGACATTATCCTTCCGGGCACAATAACGGCCCCCCACGGCGAGCTGTTCCCTCGATGTTTATGAAATTCGGGAGCCTGCAATAAATTCCATCGAAACCGGCCGCGGAACTCTCCGGTCAACAGACCTTGTTTATAGTCGCGCAAGTGAGGATATTATAATGCAAGATACAGACAAGAGCAACCAGATCCACCCCGACACACGTATCGGCCATGTACACCTGAAAGTGTCGGACCTCGAGCGCTCGCTGAGATTTTACACGGACGTCCTTGGATTTGAAATTACAGGTCGATTGGGGAATTCCGCCGCCTTCGTCTCTGCGGGCGGATACCATCATCATATCGGGCTCAACACCTGGGAAAGCGCCGGCGGGTCGCCGCCTCCCCGTGGAAACACCGGGCTGTATCACTTTGCCATCCTGCTGCCCGGTCGCAAGGAACTGGCCCGGATTGTGAGGCGGCTATCGGAATATGACTGGCCTATCGATGGCGCCTCCGACCACGGTGTCAGCGAGGCCATCTATCTCAAAGACCCCGACCGGAACGGCATCGAGCTTTACGCCGATCGCCCCCGCCGGGAATGGCCGCGCGACAAAAGCGGCGAGTACGCCCTGGTGACATTGCCGCTGGATTTAGATTCGCTGATGGCGGAACTCGATTAGATATCAATCGCTCGGCATATGATCGAAAATAAAAACGCCCGCATCCCAACGGAATTTCGGGCGCTTATTAATCATTGGAGATCGTTCAGAATGACCAATTGACGATCGGGAAGACGGGGAACTGGCCGCCCTGGCGGATAAAATTCACCAGGCCGATCTGGAGACCCTTCATGCTCATAGCGTAGTTGACGAACCCGATCATCAGGCCGTTGCCGTGATTGACATAATTCACGAATCCCCATTGTAGACCCTCGAAATCGCCCTTGGTAATGTTGACCCAGCCGTCCTGCAGGCCGGTGAAGTTAGCGTCCGTCAGGTTGACAAGGCCCCACTGGATCCCCTTGGAATCGCCGGCCTTAGTGTGGTTGACCAACCCCAGGTCGACGCCGGTAACCGTTTGGTTGCGTCCATACAACAGGTTTAGGCGCAGGCCGGTGATCGAGACGTCTTCCGAGAAAATCTGGATCGGCGTTACCAGTGCTAATTGGAATGGCTTTTCCTGGGCGACGGCGGGAACCGCCATCAGCGCCAGGGCGACGGCCACGAATCCGAAAAGCGCGCGAATTCTCATATTCATTTGGACCTCCTGAGGAAATGAAAATCGAAACAGCTGAAATCAAGCGGTGTCATTTTAACGAATGGCCCGTGAATTTTCAAGCAAAAAAGCCGGGGTGGCGACAAGGCCCTTGCCCGCCGGCGTCAACGAGATATATCTTATCCCGTGTCGATTCATGAGTGGGAGGAGGGATGGGAATCACTCTGCGGGTGATAACGATGGGGAATTTCCGCGAGTGCCTGGCCCTGAAGCTCGAGCCCGGCCAGAAAAACTTCGTGGCTTCAAACCTGTATTCTCTTGCCGAGGCCAAAGCCGACGGTATTTCGGTTCCCCCGGCTGTTTACTCCGGTGAGACAATGGTCGGATTCGTCATGTACTGGTACGATGAGGAAAACAAGTATGGCCATATCGAGCGCCTGATGATGGACCGCCGCCATCAACGAAAGGGGTACGGTCGGGCGGCTATGGTGGAGGTTATCGAGCGACTCAAGGAGAATCCCGGCATTCGCGAAATCGAGGTTTCATTCGAGCACGACAACGTCGGCGCCGACCGGCTTTACGCGAGCCTCGGATTCGAGAGAACCGGTCAAACCACCGACGATGGCGATGAGACTATTACTAAGTTAAAAATTGAATGAGCGTGACAAATTACACTTTTGCCCCTATCTCAGGAGCACCATCTTCCCGATCCGGTGCGCGCCGCCGCAGTCGGCACGATAGAAATAAATCCCCGAGGGCGCGTTCCCACCGCCGATATACTTTCCATCCCAGACAAAGCGATGTTCGCCGGGCGGATACACTCCCCGGGTTACAACGCTCACTCTTTGCCCGGGAATGTCATATATAGAGATTTCTATTGTCGACTTTTCTGAGAGTGTTAATGGAATCGATGTCGTGGCGTTGAAGGGATTGGGATAATTTGGGCCCAGCGCGATTTCCCGGGGCATATCGGCTCCATCGTCGACAGAAACCGTACCGTCACCCTGGAATTTTATGACATAGACATCGAGCCAACCCGCGCCAAAGGAGGAGGTCCACCCCGCCACGGCGAAACTGCCGTCGGATTGGCGGGTTACCCCGTGGCCGCGGTCATCGCCGTCGTTCCCAAATGTCCGCGACCAGATTTCATTGCCCAATGAGTCTGTGCGGATAACATAAACGTCCCAGCTAAAAGCGCCGAATGACGAACTCATGGCCGCGATAATGTACCCGCCATCACGAGTCATGGCCAGCGATTGACCATCGTCATCGCTATCGCCGCCGTAAGTCCGGGACCAGACGATATTGCCGTCGGTGTCGGTTCTGGCCAGGTAAACATCGCCATCGCCCCGGCTTGGGGCAACCGAAATGCCGCTGAAGACAAATCCGCCGCCGTCGGGCAGTTCCATGATATCCGTGGCCTCATCGGCGGCCGCCCCGCCGACTGCCCTGGCCCAAAGGCTGTCGCCGACGGCGCTCAACTTGATAAGGTAGGCGTCCCAGACGCCGAACGACTGGGTCCTGCCAGCCGCGATATAACCGCCGCCCAGAACCTCGCAGACGGTGAGGGCATAATCGTTCATATCGCCGCCCATGAACCGCTGCCACTCGAGGCCACCCTGCGCATCGGTCTTGATAATGTAAGAGTCGTACGACCCAAACGCGCCGTGGACGACATATGCCTGCCCGGCAATAATGTAACCGCCGTCAGAGGTCTGCCGCACACAGTGGCCGCGATTATCGGGGGTGGGGCCAAAGCTGGCGTCCCACTGGAAATTGCCCTCGGAGTCGGTCTTGAGGAGGTATACCTGGTTATCCTGCCCGACACCGGCGTACCCGGCAACAATATATCCGCCATCGGAGGTCTGCTGCACCGAGCGGCCGATCTCATTTGCATTGGTATCTCCGAATGTCCTGCTCCACGCCAGGTCGCCGTTGCCATCGACCTTTAGCAGGTAAACATCCGTGGGACCAAAGTAAGAGATCTCCTTCTCTCCAGCGACGATAAAGCCGCCATCGGAGGTTGACTCTATCGCGTAAGCGCCATCCGCGTTGGGGCCGCCGAATGTGCGAGTCCAGAGGGTGTCGGATTCGTCCGCCTGCACGGCCTGGAGCAGCAGTCCCGAGGCGGTTGCGAAAAAAACCAACAATCTCCTGGTCATGAGATTATCCTTTCGATTTACGTTAGTAATTTGGAATTTTGACAGTACTGCCCGGCATGACACGGGAAAAATCATGGTTGCCGGATATTTTCCTCAAGGATCAGCGGATTGTTTTCATCAAGTCGCCATGTCCTGCAAAAATCTATTTTCATTAACCCCCAATAGCGACTCGGGGTTCCATGTGCTCATGAAGCACAAGCGACAAGGGAAAGAGCCGCATCTCCAACCGCCATGTTGGCGGGCGGGGCTCGGTCGGAACGTAAGTTATGGTCTCTCGAAATAATCCAACAGTTCGTTTTGGCCAAAGAAAATGGGTGTCACCGCTCGATGCGACACCCATCAATTTAGGGTTACCCCAAATAACGAAAGCCGGGCGAGGCTACTTCAATAGAACCATCCGCCTGGTTTCTGAATCACCATCGACCCGGAGCCGGTAGAAATATACGCCCGAGGGGTTATCGCCGGCGTTCCAGGAAACCTCGTGGCGGCCGGGGGACATTCTACCCAAATCCAGCATTGCCACGGCGCGACCCAGCAGATCGTAAATATCAATTGTCACCTCGGATGGTCGGCCAAGCGAAAATTCAATAGTCGTTGCGGCGTTGAAAGGATTGGGATAATTCCGGCTTAGTGAAAAGACCATAGGCTTGGAGATGTCATCATCGACCGCCACGCCATGGTGGAAATAGAAGGCGCCCATATCGGCGCGCGTGTTATCGGGGTCAGGGGGTGATGCTGGATTACCGGTATCGATGCATGGCGAATTCTGAGTCAGACGGAAATCGCCGGACGATGTGTCCGCGAAAAGGGGGTTGGAGCAGATATTGCCGTTTATGCCACCCTGGCTATCGATCGGAGCAATCCAGTCACCGCCGGCGTTTCCGAAAATATCCGAATAAGTGAATGTGAAATCGGACTGGCCGTAGGCATAAATCCAGGAGCTGTCCCTGCCGTATGAAATAATACTGTTTTGAACGATATAGTCAGCTTCCCAGGATGCCAGGGCGGCGCCCTGCAAGGCTCTATTGTTCGAAATTGTGCAGTTGATAAGCGATACGACCGTGCCCGATTGCAGCGATATGCCGCCGCCGCGCAGATCGCAGTGATTCCCGCTAAAGAGACAATTTTCGACTTTTACATTGCTGCTGTCGATACATAACAATCCGCCGCCATCGATCGCCGTGTTGTTTACCAATTGGCAATTTCTTATGATAGGATTACCCCTCGTGACCATTATGGCGGCTCCCGAGGCGGCGTAGTTGGCGCGGCAGATTACATTGACAATCTTGGGTGAGCTGAGATGGGCGTATATGGCCCCTCCCTCGCATGCCGGGCAAGGGCCGTCGGCGCTGCCGTTGATAATAGTCAGGTCGCGCAACACGCTCAGGGTGTCTTCGCCATTATCGAAAATGAAGCCGCGCTCGGCGGCCTCGTTGACCTCGCCCCTGACATCGATGAGGCAAGAGGCCGCATTCCCGCTCTGTGAACAGAGAGTGATCGCCTTGCCATAATAGCGCAAGTCCATGTTCCCGCGGCCGGCGTAAATGCCGTCAACCAGCATGACGGTATCGCCGTCGGCCGAGGAATCGATAGCCTCCTGGATGACACTATAGGCGCCCGAACCATCGGGGTAAACCATGTGAACTCGGGCTTCGGTCCAGCCCAGAAGAACAAAAAATGCCGCCAGCAGCGTAAATGCGACGAGGCCTCTTTTCATTTTCATCGCGTCTTCCCGGGTTGTCATTCTCCGGGGAAGAGGCGGTAAACCTCTTCCCCGTTTTCAGGTTAAAAGTGAATTGTTACTTGGCCAACACCATCTTCAAGGTGGACGAGTGGTCGTTTGTGACAAGTTTGTAGAAATACACGCCCGAGGCCACGTTGTTGCCGCGCAAATCCCTGCCGTTCCAAATCACGGAGTGATTGCCGGCGGCCAGAGGTCCATTGACCAGGGTCGTAATCCTCTGGCCGAGGAGATTGAATACCTCGACCCTTGCCTGGCCGGCCTCCCTGAGGGAGAACTGGATGGTGGTTGACGGATTGAACGGGTTGGGATAATTGCCGACCAGCCTGGTCTCTGTCGGCAGCGCAACCTGATCATCGACACCTACGGGTACCAGATCGGGAACCATGATCTTGGTCGCCTGAAGGATTTCCTTGTCGTCGAGGTTCTGTATCAGCGCCGCAATCTCACACTCGTTGACATCCCAGGCCGGGTCGAGCGTGAAGTTAAGAATTATTGTCTGAACGTCGCCGCTGCCGAAATCGAGGATAGTGCCGCTGGCATCGGGAAGCATCAATCTCTCGACCCATTCCAGGTGGTTTTGGCCCTGCCAATTGAAACTTATCCCGGATTCGGTCAGCGCCACGTGCAGGGCTATGTTTTCGTATGGTATCCTGGCCTGCTTGGTGACTTGAAGGGTCAGGGCATAGTTATTGCCGGTGTGCTCGCCGTAGACATCGATTGAGAAAGCGGAATTGACATCAACCCTGGCCTCGACCAGGGGCACGTAATTGCCATACATGCTTTCGGTATTGCTTCCGCCGATGAACTTGTCGACACCGTCGAAAACCGCCGTCGGAAATCCGCTGATCCCGTAATAGAGCACCCGGGCCATGCTGAATTCATTCTCGAACGGATCGCCATTGTAGGCATGATATTCGACAACCGCCACGTTATAGCCATTGGCGACCAGGTCCTCGGCTCCCATGGCCGCGCCGGGGCAATAAACACACCAGGTGCCGGTGCCGATTTCGACCGCCACCATGTCTCGAGGCGTGGTGTAGGTATTGAACCAGGCCATGGCGGTGTCGTTCGAGGGCTGCATATCACCCGTGAGCAGGGTGACCATGGTGACATCATACAGCTCGTTGGCCTGCGGGATATTGAAACTCGGGAAATTGACCGTCGTGGACTGCCCGGCGTTCAGCGTAACTCCCGTAACCGTATCGTTATAAACAGCGGTCGTTCCCATCATGATCTTGCAGCTGACATCGAAGGTTTCATTGTTCAAGCCGAAATTCTGCACGGTGGCGCTCGGTGCCAGGTTAGCGCCGGGAGGGTATTGCGATTCAATATCGACACTGGCAACCATTATATCGTGAGCCAGCGGCGAATACAGGAGGATGTCATCGATATACCAGTAATCGATGTTATAAGAATCGCCTGTGAAGTACCAGCAGATCTGGAAGTCGGCGGCCCCTACATCGGAATTGATAATATCCCTGGATAGGACTTGTGGTCCGATATTGCCGCTTGGGTTGGTCTGCCAGACCACATGCCATGCCCCGGTGCCTGCCCTGGTGGCCACTCCCACCGTATAAGGGCTCGAGTAGTGATCGATCATATGCTTGAACTGGACCTTAAGATTGGTTACCCCAGTTAGGTCGATTCTGGGCGATAGAAAGCGCGAGGTCGCCGTAAAGCGCGGATCCCAGTCAAAAACCAACTCCGGGGCCGTGCCGCCGGCGTTAGCGGTCCCCGACTCATGCCAGTTGTCGGCATGGGAATCGGCCGCCCACCCTGTCGGTGGAAAACCGCCGCTGAAATCCTCGTTGATGAAGGTCTGAGCCAGCACCATGGCCGGGCTCAATGCCAGGACTAAAATCAGTAACGTTTTTTTCATCACGAACACTCCTTATTGATTGCTCTAATACCCCCATGGACACTCGAAATTATCTGACCTGTCACCTCCCGATTTTTGTAGTAAACATGGCTTTTTATTAATGCGTCTTCCCAATTATACAGCCAATCAACCAAAATCTTACCGGGGATGATCGTGAAGAATGGCGCAGCAACCCGATTGCCTAAGGCCACATCTCCAAGACCCCGATTGCAGCCGCCGGGCAGGCGAGAGTTCGGATGGTCCGAAACACCCTGCCACCAAGACCCGCATCAGTCACCCGGTGGTCCCGGCCGCAAGACCCCCCAACCTAATAAATTAGGCGCCCATAATGGATGTCAAGTAAAATGCTTATATATTTTTCAGCGTCCTTTCCTGAACGGCGCAGGCGATACAGGGCTATACAGCCGTAAACGCCGTGGTGAATTCGATGGAAGATAGACCTATGTTCCCTAACCGGCCGATATCTGCGCCAAGCAGAAGAATTACCCCAAGAGCCATCCGGCGAGGTTGAAGAAGAAGATCAGCGTGGCGATATCGGCCAGGGCCAACACGATCGGCCCCGAGGCGATTCCGGGATCGCGGCGGAACGCCCTGACAGCGCCCGGTATGAGCACGCCCAAAATGCAGGCCGTTACCATGGCCAGCGCGATACTCGCACCGATGGCAATCGAGGCCGGAGCCTGTTTTTTCCAGATATAAGATATCAGGCCTACGGCCAGGCCGCTTGCAAGCCCCAGGAGAATTGCGGCGAATAACTCGCGCTTTACGGCATTGAATAACAGGCTCCATTGATGCGGGCCGCGGGAGAGCGTCTGCAGGGTCAGGGTCATCGATTGCATGCTGACGCTTTCCGAGAGGGCCAGAACCACCGGAATGAAAAGCGCCAGAAGCGTTACAAATCCGATAAGCGATTCATACATTCCGGCAATGATCGCGCAGATTATGCCGCCGGTAATATTGCTCAAGAGCCACGGGAAACGGTCTTTGAAACTTCTCAGGGGCGAGACGTTTCGGCCCAGGCTGACATGGACACCGATAAGTTGGAATGCGCTGTCGACCTCGTGTTTTCTGACCAGGCTGGGCATCTCGTCGGAGAATATGGAAATATCGATTATGCCCCGAAATATGCCGCCCGAATCGACTATCGGCAACGCCAGGAGACGCTTCTCCAGGAGCATCTCGGAGGCCTCCAACAGGCTGGCGGTGGAGGGTATGGAAATCAGGTCATGAATCATTATCTCGCCGATCCTGCTGTCTGATCGACTCAACAGCAGCCGTCTCACGGGCACTACTCCGATAAGCCTGTCGGATGAATCAATGACATAGAAATAGAGGATATCGTCGCCCGGCTCCCGGATCTTAAGAGACGCGATCGCCTCGCCCACGGTCTGGGTATGCTGAAAAGTGATCGACGGCAGGCGGGCAACAGACAAGACTGGCTGATTCAAATCCATTGTAAAGCCGGTTGATTGATTCACTTGGCCTCCATCCGGCGATTCCCGGTATCGTTGATTTAGCAATATAATTAATTCAAGCCCCAAAGGCGCCCCAAAATGAAAACGTCCCGGGCGGGCCTGGCCAAAACAGGCTTTCCGATTCCGACGCCGGAAATCGAAAAATATGGCAAAGCATACTGCGGGACTTCAGCCGCTCGGTCCGTTCTCCGTTCGCCCCGGGTCGCCTCCGATGCGGCCAGGGAGCGGTCGACAAGACTTCTATCGGAAAATCGCTCGACAAAATAATAGTTTCCGCCGCCAAAAGTATTATAATAAGACTGTTTTTAGGTGATATCGAGGCGGGCAACCCGATGCAATTGGAGATAGCCATGATTAGAAAACCGGGATCATGTTTTATCGCGATCATCATGTTGTCGGCCACTGCCGCAGTGGCGCAGGATGACACCACGAGGGTTCTGTTCATAGGCAACAGCCACACCTACACTAACAATGTCCCCATGCTTTTTGCCGGGCTTTCTAATGCCGGCAGCCATCCGGTGGTTACCGGCATGAGCGCGCCCGGAGGATATACTCTTCAACAGCATACCACCAACGCTACGACTCTGGCGATGATATCGCAGGGCAATTGGGATTATGTCTCTCTGCAAGAGCAAAGCCTCTATCCCGTGATAGATTATTATCGTTTTGGCAGCTTCTACCCAGCGGCCAGGTTTCTGGATTCCGTCATCACGAATAATCGCCAGCAGACCGCACTTTACATGACCTGGGGACGCCCTGGCGGTGGCCGGTGGAGTATCGGCGGCCACTACACCATCGATTTCGTTGATTTTTTCCATATGCAGGATTCAGTCAGCGCCTCCTTCCGCATGCTGGCCGATGAGCTGGCGGCCCCGCTGGTGCCGGCCGGCGATGCCTGGGCACGGGCCTTGAGGGCCGACTCGACTATTACCCTTTGGCAAGCTGATAGCCTGCACGCCACGCTTGAAGGCTCTTACCTGGTTGCCTGTGTTTTCTATGCTGTCTTGTTCCAGGCCAGCCCCGTAGGGCTTACCTATTACGGTGGCCTGAGCCCCGAGGATGCGCTCTTCTTGCAAGTCATAGCAGACCAAACCGTCACGGGCGTGGATGGCGATTTGCCCTCCGCGCCGAGTTCATGGGGCTTCTATCTGAATTACCCGAATCCGTTCAATTCCAGCACCACCCTGATATTCGATCTGCCCGCTGACGGCCCTGTCGAGCTGGTGATATACGATATCCTCGGCGCACAAGTGAGGAAACTTGCCGATGGGGAATACGCATCGGGCCGCCACAAGCTGACCTGGGATGGCAGAAACAAGGGCGGAGAATTGGCCGCCGGCGGAATTTACTTTTCCGTTCTAAGGCATGGCGGCAGGGAAAAATCAATTAAGCTTCTATATCTCAAATAGCCCCGATCATTTTCGACAAGGGGGGGATTGAGCCATGACCAACCTCAAACCTGCTATCAAGCCTCGTGTCATAAAAACCAGGCATTTTACCCTTCGACCTTATAGGGAAAGCGACGCTTCTTCTATTGCCGCCCATATCAACGATAAAACGATCGCCCGCAACTTGCTGTCGGTCCCGCATCCGTACAGGCTGGCCGACGCCTACGACTGGCTGAGGAAAGTCCGCAACGCCGCCCGACGGAAAAATCCAACCTGGGTTAACTTCGCGATAGAGATCGACGGCGAAGCCGTGGGCGGAATCGGGATATTCAAAATAGAGGGCCACAAGGCAGAGATCGGCTATTGGCTGGCCCGGCCTTATTGGGGCAGGGGAATCATGACCCTGGTGGTGAGGGAGATCGCCGGATTCGCATTCGTCGAGTTAGGCCTGCGGCGAATCTACGCCCATGTTTTCACATTTAACAGGGCCTCCATGCGGGTTCTGGAAAAGGCCGGATTCAAGCTCGAAGGTAAACTGGCAAAAAATGTCAAAAAGGGCGACCGGTTTCTTGACGAGTATATTTTTGCCAGAGTAAGATGATTAGCCGGCGTTCTTATTTGTATTTATTCGTCCGATGGCGGCGGCAGGATTCTCTGCCAGATAGCCGTAGGGCCTCATTTCCCTTTGTTGCATCGACATGCAACACAATATTTATGCAGAAGTAATAAGGCTCGCAGAGTCCAATCTATTTGCCGATTGACCCCTGCGCGCCAGTTATCCGAAAGCGGCAGAAATATCGAATTCCTTGACCGCGGGCCAAAGTCCCAGTAGCCGTTGTCACCCCGCCGACCCCAGATCCAGTCAATTGCGCCCTTGCCATATTCAATCCATGACGGAAACGAGTTTGAAAGTAACTCCAACGACGAAAACCACCGATCTAATTGCCCCGGATTGCCGGCTGAGGGGGGACGGCCCAACGAGGTCTCCAGATATCCGATGCCATCGGGTCTTCCGAACAGCCATTGCACAAGCAGACGCTCGATATGGCGGGGCAAGAGCTCTTTGGCCGAACCCAAAATATTCAGCGCATAGCGGTTATTAATTACCAGGTAACTATTTTTGACGCTTGCCCCGGTTAATTCCCTGTGGGCGTTGTCCTCGTCATCCGCAGAATACCGCCCGGATTGAAAAGTCCTGAGGGCGATTTCCCGCCACAGTTTTCGGTCCTTATCGAGAACGGTATTTGCCGGGTCAATCAGCGCTAACGTGGAGGCGAGAAACAAACGCCGTCCGGTGGGCCAGCGGTCATTTTTCTCGTTATAATCGGGGTATTCCTCTTTCCCCTGCAACATATCGAGAATATAGGCTCGGGCTTGGCGCAGAACCGGATGCGATTTTTCGAGGCCGAGCGCCAGCGCCCTTCTCACGCCGGCCTCGGTGGAAACTATCTTCTTGCCCGGCGCCGGACTTGCCGAATGAAAGGCCCCCCAGCCCCCGTCGGCGCTTCGTTCATCCCTGAGTATCCCGATATTACGGCTTCGGTCAACGGCCCGACGGATGCTCAGCAGTTTGCCGCCCGGCTCTTTCTGCCCCAAAATATCGCGGCGAAGGCGCAAGCGAATAACCGGTTCTACATTCCTTTCCAGGATTTGGGATGCGACCGCCTCAATTTCGCGCTCCGAGATATGAGTTATGCCCATCACCGCACCACATGAACACTCAAGGTGGAAGCCGTCATATCGGTCGCCGACCGGGTACTCCTCCAACTGCTTAGCCGTCGGCGAAATACCAACGACGCTGGTCCCATGTTGAGATGATTACCCCTCGTGCCGGCGTATCATTGCGTTGATTTCCTCCAGCGTGAACCGGCTCAGCCGCGTAATTTTGGCGTCGCGGCGGAAAGCGTGGGGCACGACATTACGGGCTTCCTCCCTGGTGTCGACATCGATAATAAACCAGGCCTTGTGTTCCCCGTCCATGCATCCCCATTCGGCGTTGGTCAAAAAATGCGAACCGGTTTCCAGGAATACGCGGATAGCTTTGGCGCACGCCACCGCTTCGGCTTCATGCGGCACCTCGATAAAAAATTTCGGCATAGAATCAAATCCCCCTTTCTGGAATCTAATGGTCTCCCTAAAGTTGACAGGCCGCATTTGCAAAAATAATAAATCCAGCGGCCCGACTCTGAATATGAAACAACCGTCCAAGTTCGCTTGCGGGGTGAAATGCAAGCGCAAAAATATATGCATTCCGGCTGAAATCGCAAGGCAAATGCAGCCTTGGAAAAGGTCAACCGCAAGCCGCCGGCCCCCGTCGCCGGCTGTTATTCAGTCGCCGATGCCCGCGCCAACCCAGGCCAGGGTAGATTGGGTATCTCACATCTGACCTGAGGCCGTCGGCGGTTTCTCTTTCTT
>MEWP01000028.1:0-39374 GCA_001775395.1 candidate division Zixibacteria bacterium RBG_16_53_22
CCGGTGATGATCGCCGAGATGCTAGGCCATACGATGGGAGTGTTATTGTCGACCTATGCGCACTTCATCCCGAGTGACCAGTCGGAGGCGGCCCGGGTGATGGATGAAGTGACCGCGCCGATTTTGGTCAAGATTGATGGAGGTTCTTATGGCTCGCAGAAAAACAAAGCAGCAGGTTAAACCGGTCCCTCAGAAGGCGGTTCCGGTGAAGGGCAAAGTGATGGTGCAGCATGTGATCAGTCCTGGGGAGCCGTTCATTTCCATGAAGAAGGTTGTGACAAGATACTGAATATTTAGCGTCACATTGTGACACTAAATGATCATCTACGTTAAAACTAATTTTCCCCAAAAGATTTTTAAACTGCACACGAATTACCCACGAAATCAAACTGCTCAAAAAGCATACCCCCATATATGGCAGAAATGCCTAAAAACAGGCGTATTTTTCCATATATAGGCGCCCCCGGCGGGATTCGAACCCACAACCGTCTGATCCGAAGTAAGATGGTAGTGTTTGCATAGTGGGAATATTGCGCATACAGCGCATATAGCGCATGGAATACATCGTTTTTAAACGTTTTTTTGATTTTTCGGAAATTATCCGACGAAATTTTTGAATAAATTGCACACGAATTACCCACGAGTTTCCTTTAACATTAGAAAATCCGCCCCTCAACCCAAGGGGCGGTGTGCTTTTAAAAAATACTCCTCATTAGCTGATAAGCCCAAATTGCGCCGATCAAAATACCCAGACCAACGCCGCTGACAAATAGAAAGATCACCTTTTTCTTCGTTACCATATATAGAATTAATCCGATCACAAATATGGCAATTCCCCAACCGTCCATTTCATTCTCCTATTATTGATTCAATATCGCATCCTTGAAGTCGTTCTCATGCACAAGCAGAATATGGTAACCCTGTTTTCGCAAATTTACAGCAGCTTCGACTTTCCTTCCATAGCAGGAATATGCCCAACAAGGATTTCCAGCTGCGCCGATGATTAAGTAATCGACCAATTTGCTGATATTGTTAACTACTCGACCACCCAGGTTAATTACAATCTCAGTGAATTGATCTCTGGTATAAAAAGCTGAGGCGCCGGTGAAACAAAATTGTGATTCGGGTATTTTTATTTTGGGGTTGACTGCACATAATCCTGTTATCAATTGTTGCTCAATAATTGGCGGTTTTATGATCGTATGTTTATCCAGTAATGGAATATATTCCTGAAAAGTAGCCAGAAGCATTTCGTGTTCTTGTGGATCAATTTTTTTATCAGACAACACGCAGGTGATCAAACTATCAAGTTCATCATAGGGATAGCAAGTGCGAAGAAATTCATGTTCTCTGAGCCAGGATGAAAGATTATTTAATTCTTCTTCAGTAATAATATTATCAGCTGAAATTCCTCCGGCGATTGCATGCAGGCGTTGTATATTGGCAGTGATCTGATTATAGTATTCGGTAGAAATCATCCTTTCAGCCAGCCACTGGATATCCAGTCGTTCATCTTCAGACAGAATACCATCTTCAAGTGCTTGTGCGACGATGGGTAAAAATTCATTCAATGGATGGCGATCTTTTAAATCCTCAGTTTCCTTAAGCCAGCTCACCAAATAAGAAACCTCGCGTTTATTGATTTTACGATCAATCGATATACCCTCAATAATACCTGTAAAGGAATTAATTGCTTTATCCAAACGGGCCTTGCTGGTGAAACTGAAGTAGGAAAGCTGATCCATAAGAAATCCACTCATTATTTTTTTAATTCATGCTTTTTTGAGTTTATTTATATCCCCTGTAAAAATAACTCTCATCCTGGTTTTAGAACAGATAATTTCATATTCCTGTGATAAATCAATATTAAGGTCTTCACCTCTAAGCCCCTGCCATTCTGCCAGATAATTTAGGCTTCCATATTTTTTAATCTTCTTTATCTTTCTTTCAATACCACCCTTGAAAACTAATAAAGGAAGTTCTCCATTTTGAGCTAAGGATGCGAGTTCTGGATTGATTTGGCGTAAATCTCTTCCAATTTCCCAGCATTTGATTAATCCTTGATCATCACCACGCCAAAGCATATCCCATGTGAGATCATTTCGTTTAAATGCGTAATTTGATCTATAAATCTTATTTCCCATAATTGTTTTTATGAACCTAATTCATTATTTATAAATTCATCTAAAATTTGATTTAGACGCCTCATAAATTTTATTTGTTGGTTCTGATTCAATTTTGGAAGAATTTCTTCTATTTTTAAAATAGAAATTTCAGGTTCATGGATATTTAGTACTTCATATACTTCATCACCATATTTATTCACTAATTTATTAATTATTTGAGGCGATTTTGGTATCTGACCTTCTTTCATAAAATATTGAAAAAGTGATTTATCTGTAATTCCAATCCACCTAGCAAATTCTGCTTTTGAGCCTTCCCGGCCACTGTGTTCGCCCCGCCATTCAATATATTTTTCATATAACCAATCATGGAAATCCACAATGGAATTGTAATCATTTATTGTTAAACCCTTGACATTTCCTATATTATATATATAATCTACCATATAGTAAATCTCTATCGAATAGAATAAT
Organism: candidate division Zixibacteria bacterium RBG_16_53_22; assembly: GCA_001775395.1. Classification (GTDB taxonomy): domain Bacteria; phylum Zixibacteria; class MSB-5A5; order UBA10806; family UBA10806; genus UBA10806. The sequence continues at coordinate 2,598 of MEWP01000028.1, forward strand.
AAATGAACATTTCAGAAATTGTTTCCAAATACCGTGGTGAGAAATCCCTGAGAGAGTTTGCAATTGATCTCTCAGATCATCTACCTGAGCCGATCTCCTATCAATCGATCAAGAATTGGGAAGATGGCATAAAACCATCCTACTACACTATCCTGGCCATCTTCATAACCTATGACGATTGGCGGGGAGCGTTTGCATTGGAAATTCTTCGGGTATTAAAGCCAGAATTATACAAACCAGACCCGATCAAATCAGTATAAGCGGAGGAAACATGGTGGTTTTTGACGAAACCTGCATCATGGTTAGGACCCTACTCGGTGAGGAGGCTTATACCAGGCTGATCGGGTTGTTGCCGGACGATTACTTCAAGCTTCTGAACTTTCAAAAACGCATCGTCTTTAAAAACATCCTTCACGAGGTCAATGAGGGTGAGACCGACCTGAATAAATTGGCCGAGACCGCCCGGAATTTCACCCGGGTAATCCTGGAAGGATCGAAGATCCCAGCGTGATCAGTATGCCAGCCACATCGATATTATCCGAAAATAACCCCTCCGAGGAGATGCTCACTGCTAAGGATGTGGCTGCAAACCTCAAGATCTCCAAGCGCCAGGTTTATAAACTCATCCGGGCGGGCGCATTGCCTTCGGTGCGGATCTGGAAATCGATCAGGGTGATGCGCAGGGACCTAAATCAGTTTATTGAGCAGCATCGGGATATATGATTATTAAGGTGCTGTTCATACTTTAGCAAATTTTATAGAGTATGTCATAAAAAGGATTATATGCGGATGGTTGAGGATGAAATTCGGGTGGATTACGGACGAAGAGATCATCAATTATGACGGAACGTTGTCGATGGCCCAACCATGCGGAGGAGATACGAGAAAAATGTCTGACCAATATCAGGCGAACCAGGGAGATGATCAGATATGCTCAGAAATTATCTAGGGAGATCGAGATCGTGAAGCAATTAGCGGATGCAATCGAATGGACCTACGTGATCGAATGCGACTTGAAGGACGTGGGTCCGAAGGCGGATAAAGAGAAGATGGGTTTGTGAACTGGCGTCCAGCGGTCCGCTGATCAGACTGAGTCCTCCCAGCCTGGCCGGCGGAACGCTGGAAATCAGACCCGTCACCTGGGTCAGTGGTGAGCGCCAGTGGCTACGCTGTGAGACTGCCTGGTGCGCAGTGGCAGCCGGGAGAGACCGGAATACGAATCGGCCTGCAATGGTCGGTGACAAAGCGGATAGAACGCTTGACAGCCGGACAGACGGCAATGATCGCCGGGGAATGACCTCGGCTAGTGTGGCGGCACGAAATCAACCCCTGGAGATCCGCCAGTTTCTAGGGGGCGAAATTATCTAAAGGAGATGAGGATATTGGATAAGGAATATTTACGCCGGTATTATCAGGCTCATGCCGGGGAGATCGCCGAGAAGCAGCGCCGGTATTATCAGGCCCATGCCGGGGAGCTCGCCGAGAAGCGGCGCCGGTATTATCAGGCCCATGCCGGGGAGATCGCCGATAAGCAGCGCGTGATAAGCGGAGCAACCTGCATCCATTGTGGAGCTCCGATCAAAAAAGGTAATTATCCGCATTATTGTTCCAGGCAGTGTTACCTGGCTACATTCGATAAATATCGAATCAGAGCGAGAGTGTGAAGATCTTTGGATTGCTCATTTTCGATGATACATATAAGCTTCCGGAAAGGGAGCTGATCGGGGAAGGTGAGATGGCATTCGAGCGGAGAACCGGGACGAAGGCCAGCCTAGCGCTGGTCAACGCATTTATGGAGGATCTGCCGGTGGTCGAAGGATTGAACGTTGTCAAATCTTATTGGCTGAGGCGGCACCAGGTGATCGTGGGAGAGTTGATAAGTGATCAGCAATCACCAGAGAGCGATGAGCCGAGAGCAAAGAAGTTTGCAAAGTTCGCATAGCCATTATTATAAATAAAAATATGGAGGCAAAATTATGACCATCCCTATTTTCCTAGATGCTGAAGGCGAGCCGATTTACAACGCCGGGGTGAGCGTGCAGGAGATGATCGACCAGCTTCCGGCGGGGTTGGAGCGGGCGATCCGCAGGATTCTCGATTTTCACATCGGGAGGAAGAATACGATCTCTCGCTCCCAGTTAATATCAGATCTGGCCTTGATGGGCTTCAACTATATCGATAAAGATGACCGCCCGGTAAGGGTATGTATCAATAAGATACGCAAATCGGAAACACCAGATTCTTGGATCTGTTCGACTGGTGGAGTGGGAGGCGGATATTGGCTGGCTGAAACGAATGCGGAGCTGGAGAAATTTATCGATCATGAGGAGGAAAGCCGGTTGGGGGATTTTGCAGAACAAATGAAGGCAATGAGAAGGGCAGCTGAGAAGCATTGGGGGAAGTATTCGCCGGAGAAGCAGATTTCATTTTTTGGATAATATGACACGCACAACTGCTTTGCCTTATTATATACGGCACGATAAGTTGGTCTATTACCAGGTCAATGTTCCTTGCCCGGGATGTGGGAAGATCGACTGCAAGCAATTATCCATTCACTGTGAATTCTCTGAATATCAACTGAAGAGAATTTATAGATTTTATGTAGGTTGCCTATGCGGATGGTGTGGACCCTATGGCGCCACGCCAGAGGAAGCGATCCATAAATGGGATACCCGGACGCTCAGATCCGAATAAAAAGGAGACGACATGTTTAAAAAATTTGTTCTAACGATCATTTGTTTCTTTAAAGGGCATAAATGGCAGGTATTTCCAACACAACCCTATACCTATTATGCATGCAAGCGTTGTGGGCTTGATATAAGGAGTTGACATGTTACTACAAGCCAAACCTGGACCTTTAGCCCGAGCGATCGCCCAGCAGAGCGCTGAGTGGCTCGAAGCTGTATACCCTCTTGTTTACGATGCCCTGGTGCAGGAGCTCGAAGCGGGAAAATCGATCGTGGATGTTAAACAGATCCTGCGGAGGACATTGGGGAGTGAGCTGCGTGAAGCGTTCGCCTTGCGGGTGTTACAGGCAGCCGAGCACATGATCGGTGAGCGGGTCAGTGTGAGGCAATGATGGATGGCGAAATATGAATCCTAAAAATTCAATTTACTATGGAATAATTCATAATAGATACAAAGTTCCCGAAATTGATAATTATTTGCTTAAAGAAATATTTAATGCACATGTATTTTTTATTGATAATGTCGCAGATTATTATTATTCGATCAGTAAAAAAGATGAATGGCATGAAACAGATTTTCCGAATATTGCTCCGCCACTCGAAATCATGTGGTTCGAATGGAATATACCGAAGACAATTTATAGTAATGGAGAATTGATATCATTTACAAGAAATTATAAAAATGCGTTGTTAATAAAATCCTTTAAAACAGAAAATAAAGGATGGAAGTATATTTGTAATCCTTTCGCATCCTTAGATAGTCTAGAGGACTTAAAAAGAGATAACCCAATAATAATTGAAAATATTCCAAGTGATGGTAATAGCCTAAATATTAGATGTATAAAGATCGATGACGCAAAGCAAACCATTAATTTTAAAGTGTCCGATTTTGACATTTCTACTCTCTGGATAAATCCAGTCTTTCTTGCTCTATCATTCATACATTGTCGAAATGTCCAAATAGTTCCTAAAGGCAAAGGAGTGCTTCACAAGAGCAGGGATAGAAACGCTCCATCCTTTCGCTATCACTTACTTCAGATCGACCCGATGAAAAGAGTTCTAGCTGAAGCTGCAGAGAAGAATAACACTAATATAAAAATGGCTTTGCATATTTGCCGAGGGCATTTCAAGGATTATAGAAACGGACCTGGTCTTTTTGGAAAATTCAAAGATGTATATTGGTGGGATCAGCAATTAAGAGGGGATTTAAGCCTGGGTTATGTTGACAAAGACTATATTCCTCCTAGTAAAGAGGAAGCATCATGATCTTACAATCTGACAACCCGATCCGCATGGTGCGTGAGCTCAAGGGAGCTCCTTTATCCATCATAATGGTGCTCAGCCTGGTAAGCCAGCGTGTCACGCAAGAATATTTGGAGCGGTCCACAGGTTATACCGACAAGCCGGTCAGCCAGGCGCTACAGTACCTGCAGGAGGTTGGGCTGGCGGACCATACACAATCAGGCTGGCAGCTGGTGGAAGAAAATGCCAAACAGTTGCCGCTGGCTTTACAAATTGATAAGGAGGTGATCCACGAGGAGCCACAAGAAGCCCAAAAAGGTGAAGGTATCCAGGACCCAGAGAAAATCAAAGAAGCCACGAAAAATCAGACCCTTGATGTCTCATTAAGTCGGAATAATTCCGACTCTCTTAAGTTAAGTAAGTTAGTAGTAGATAATAATCTTAATTTAAATCAAGATTCTACTAACTTACTTACTTTAAGCGAAAAAGTCGGAAAAATTCCGACCCTGGAAGAGATAAAAAAGGTCCTGGATGCAGCCGAGGGTCTTTTTGGGCGTCCAATCATGGGTGATCCGCGGGATTATGCCGATATAGACCGGTTGATCAGCTGGGTCGCCCAGGCATACCGGGGATGCTACGAGCAGGGACGGTTGAAGATCCAGAACCCGGCGGGCCTGGTGTATTGGGCATTTCACCAGGGCAGGGATAAGCAGGCAGAAAAGAAATACCAGGATATGGATCACGTTGACCAATATCTGCCGGAGTCTTTTCTGAGGGCATCCGGAGAGTGGATTTTCGAGGATGTAGAGGATGAAACGGAGGAGTGACCCATGAACTTCATCCCGGAACAATCTAAAAATAGTCAAAGGGTTCCTTACTATGAGGACGCCACCAAAGCCGATGGTTGGCAGGGCCAGGCGACGGAAAAGACGATTATGGCATTACAGTCTGAAATCACTCAATCGCTCAGCCGGCTAGGTGGATTGGTGACAGGCTTTCAACGGGGAACATTCCAGAGCGAGGATGGTGATAGGGAAGGATTTCGCATCCATTATGCAATCGATGCAGCAGATGGTCGCCAAGTGCCGGGCAGGATCGATATTGCAGCATTGCCATTGGATCCTAATATAAATTGGAGAATGGCGAACAAGGCTAAACATAAAGAACTTTCACTCAAAATGGCGCTTTATATGCTGCGGATCGCTCTGGATGGTAATTGGTTTCTACAGCAGTTAAGCCCGGGGTTTGCTGCTTTGGTGCCCTTTATGTTAGGACCGGGGAAGAAGACAATCTCTGAGTTATGGGCTGAGAGCGCGATCATGAATAATTTATTACCCCCTGGGGATGAAGAATTCCTGGAGGGAGAGGCGAGGGAGGTTTAATATGGCTATCGAATATAAAGAAGTACCACATGAAGTTTTGGCAATCGCTCAGGAGCTTATCGATCAATATCACGAGCAGCTCAAGGAGTGCAAGATCGGGTTTGTGTTCCGGTCGGAGGCGTCCATATCGGGTGGCAAGATGGTTTTGGGCACGACCGGCAAAGTAACCGAGAAGATCAAACCTTTGCTCTCCGATGAGCTGGATATCTTGATCGTGCTGGCGGAGGACCAGTATGCACTAATGAATTCGTTGCGACGGAAGGCGCTGATCGACCACGAACTGTGCCATATCGTTAATAACCTCAATACAGGGGGCTGGACCACGAAGGCGCACGACATCAATGAGTTCAAAGAGATCGTCGAGCGTTATGGGCTATGGTCATACGACTTGATGAATATTGGCGAGGCAGTGGCGAAGGCTTACCAGCTCGAAATGCCGGCTATTACGGAGGTGACCTTCGAGCACAAGGGGCAGGTGGTCACGCTGAATGCGGAATCACGCCGGAAGTTGGAGAAGACACTGGAGGGAGGGTGAATATGAAAATTTCATTCTCTTTCGCATGGTTTGATTTATGGATCGGGGCTTACTGGGATAGCAAGAAACAGATATTGTATTTATGCCCATTACCCTGTTGTGTAATAAAAATAGAACAGGAGGCAAAATGATCATCAATGTACCGCTCGATAAAATAACGTCCAATCCCTGGCAGACCAGGGTGGTAGAGCCGGATCCGGCATATATCAAGGAACTGGCGCGGGATATCGCTGCCAACGGGCTGCTGATATTTGCGCTCTGCGTGAGCGCAGGTAGACAATCAAGCAATAAAGCCCCTGGCAGTATGGATTACCTGGGTAATCATGATCAATCATAGCGATGTTTGCAGGGTAAACATCATCAGAAATCGTGCTGATGGCGATCGAAGTGGAGAAAAAAATGGAAATGAGTAATGCTCATAAATTTGGCATGAATCTCCTTGGAAATGAATTGTATCCTGATGGCTTAGTTCCCTGGCGAGATGCAGAATCACCGGATATCGAAAAAGGTCATAATACAGGCCGTTTACGTGGTTGTTCATATTGTGGATCGATGCATCCGGCAGATGTGGCCACTGCCATTCGAGTAGGTGCAATTGGGGAATGGGCAGATCGGAAATATGGCTGGCCACACAAAGCTTATTTTACGGGTGTTCCCAATCCACATGCAGGGATGCAGGAAATCAGAGATTCTGCAAATTATAAGGTTTACGAAGATTGGATACGAGCTGGGCCGAAGAACTGGCACGAACCAGGAACGCCAGCGCCTGAAACTACCTATGGTAAATTCTATACTGTTCATCTTCTTTATGCATCTCCAGAAGAAAAAGAGACCATTGAAAAACACTTGGGCTTTCATTTTGATTTTACGGATGATGGCAAAGTTAGTTGGCGTCCCATCGAATGAATGACATCTTCTTAACCTACCCGGGTGGGAAGAACGGCTCGGGCACATATCAGAAGATCATCAACCTGATGCATCCGCACCGGACCTACTTCGAAGGTATCGTCGAAGCTGGTGATTAGATCTCGCATCGCCAGGAAACGAGTGAGCTGCCCGGGTGAGCATGAAAATTATTGACGGAGGATAGTTATGGCAGATATTTGGTGTATTGCAGAGCTGATGGGACATTTGACACTTGCCGGCAGGATCACCAAGCCAGGCGATAATGGTGGGTTTTGGCAGATCGATATCCCGGATGCGGAGAGCTTCCATACAGAGTTTTTCGGCAGCCAATCGGTTTATCGGATCCGGATCGTGAGCGAACAGATCGCCCGGGCTTATGTCTCTCACCATGAAATGATCGAATACAATGCCCCAATCATCACCCGGGAAGAGCATGAGGCCGCAATGGATCGAGCTAGAGAGGCGATAGAGAATTTACGAGGTCAGGTGGATAAGCTCAAACATGGATTGCCGGCGGGTGATAGGCTGGATGATCCTGGAGAATATGAAAACGATGATGAAGATTTAGATCAGGAGGATGATCTATGAATCAATCAATGTTAGCTGATCAAATTGCAGACGAAGTCATCGAAGAATTGTTTATGAATGGTGAAGGGGGAAAAGCACGCCGATTAGTCCTTGAATTAGAGAATGGTCTCAATGGTGATGGATGGAGTAAACATGGGGCACGCAGTCACATTGTTGAAATAATCAAAAAACGTCTTGCAAGGGATGGGGAGGCGAAGGAGGTATGAAGGCTTTAACGCTTTATCAACCTTGGGCAACACTTGTCGCAATCCAGGCAAAAAGGATTGAGACACGATCCTGGAAAACAGATTATCGAGGTCCGTTGGTGATCCATGCCTCCAAGAAATTCTCGGCAGAGGCAGCCGATCTCTGCAAGGATAGCCCATTTTTTGAAGCTCTTTTTCCTCTATTTGGAAGAGTTAATCGAGATGAATATGGAGGCAAAGATGCTTGGATAATGGTCGAGAATATTCCGACTGGTTGCATCCTGGCCACATGCCGACTGCTGAATGTGATCGAAATTCCAGATATCCGGCGTGCTTATCCGCACTGGGGGACGTTCTATCTTCCGCCTGATGAACCCGAATTAAATTTTGGGGATTACACACCAGGTCGGTATGCCTGGTTGTTGGAGAAAGTTGAAGTACTGAAAACTACAATCCCTTGTCGAGGATCTTTGGGATTATGGGAGTGTGACAAATTATGATCCACGCTCAAGCCGCCCAGATCGCCATCCAAATCCATGACGAGCTCGCCCCGTTCTGTGAGAAGATCTGCATCGCAGGCTCAGTTCGGCGCGGCAAGCCCGAGGTCCATGATATTGAGCTGGTGCTGAAACCGAAGCTCAACCCTGCGCCTCTTATTTTTCAACACGATTATCACTTACTGGATTACCTGGACCATCCCTTGGGCTACCTGGCATGCGCTCGCAAGCTCAAAGGCCAGTCCAAATATCAGCAATGGCAGCTCCCCGAGATCAAGCTGGAGCTTTATATCGTCACACCACCCGCTCAATATGGAGTAATCCTCGCTCTCAGAACTGGACCGGCCGAGCTCTCCCAGTTACTAGTTACCCAACGCAGGAAGGGAGGCTACCTGCCCAGTTATGCCAGGGTCCAGGATGGCGCCGTGTGGGGGGATGGCAAAGCGGTCGAAATGCCTGACGAGGTCAACTTCTTCGAGTTTTGCGCATTACCCTTCATTCCCCCCACCGAACGGGATGAGTTTTTGCTGCAGCAGCAAGAGAAGTGGCGATGATGGAAAAGATCGGAACAACATAAGACCTCCAGATATTGGACAATAAAGGGAAAATCATGATTCCTATAAATTTCAAAGAGGCGAATAAAAACTTATTAAAACCAGAAGGAATGACAGACGAGGAATGTGGTCCGCTACCTATCTATAATGATGGACAACATTGTGTCTCTTGTTGGCGACCATCTTTATATGAACGATTATCAATATTATTTTTTGGTCGTATTTGGCTTTGTGTATGGAGTGGCAAAACTCAGCCGCCAGTTAGTCTTGAGGGGAAAAATACAATTTTTTAAAACAATAAAAATGGATGATTCCTGGCAAGAATTAACAAAGATTTTATCGACAGAATATCGCCAAGAGCTGGCCAAGTCGATATTGGAGGCATTAGCCTCCAGCCAATGGCACCGGATTGAGATCGAAATAAGGGATCACCGGATGCATGCGGTCAACGTGACCAGGAGGACCAATTTATCGGAAGTAGAGAATATCACAAATGGTAATTGTAAAATATGACGTTTTGTGCTAAACTATACATAACGTCATGCACGATGCGATGAGCCGGGCGGTCCACGTTAGACCGCTCGGCTTTTTTATTTTAAGCCCAGGGAAAAGGAGAATGCGATCATGAAGAAAAATTCAGGCTTGCTCAAATCAATTATGTTGGTGCTCGGGATCATCGTACTACTGATGATCCCGCTTTCTGTGGCGCGTGCGGCCGGGCCACTCCAGGAAAGCCCTCCGCCATTCGATCTGATCGAGTTTCTCAAGACGGCCGGGATTATCTTCGTGCCAATGTTATCCATTGTATTCGGGGTAGTTAATTACATCGGAAAGCTGGGGGTAAAGGGAAAGTGGCAGCTCGCATCATCGCTTATAGCCGGCCTGCTACTGGGTGGTTTGGTGATGTATTTCACTACGTTGCCGAATACAGCCGTTGGATGGTTCTCTGTAGCCCTGTTTGGGCTGTTGGTGGGCCTGGCTGCGAGCGGTTGTTATGAGGGGATCAGGGCGGCATCGGCCAAAGGCGCTGAAAGCATAACCATTTATGATCGGTTCCCCAAATAAAGGGCGCCGATCATGGGAGACAGTCCAGGCCGCGTAAGTAACCAAGTGCTCCAGGCTGGGATCCTGACCTTGGGAGCCCAGATCACGGATCTTAAGTCATTACTGGAAAGTTATGAGGAAAGGATTCGATGCCTGGAAAGGGTCGGCGATAAAACCACTCCATTGATAGAAAAACGACTCGAAATACTGGAAAAGCTCACTGAGGCGCATGCCAAAGAGCTCGAAACACTTAAAACGCTGATCACCACCCAAGCCCAGTCCATCAACAAATTAGCCGACAGTTTTAAAAGCATGCAGAAAATCTGGAAATGGGCTCTCGGTTTAATCACTGTCGTAATAACCGCACTGATCATCACGTTTGTGACAGGACAGGCGACGGTGATATTCAAATGAGAACCATCGGAGAGGCGATATAAGATGGATGATGGGTTGATTGTCGGCAAAGGCATGTATACCTGGATCATCGAACGCTGTGGTGAACCGGCCGATCTGGTACACCAGGCGAAGGTTGGCGGTTGCTCCCACCTGCTGATCAAGCTCGCGGATGGGGTTTATCCATATTACGGTCGCAATTATGCAAGTCCTTCGCAGCGTGATTTCACGATGGAGCTGGTCGACGCGGCGAAACACGAGGGGATCGAGCCGGTTGCCTGGCAATATGTTTATGGGATTAGCCCAATAGTGGAAGCCGATGTAATCGTCCAGCGTATGAATAGCGCAGGGCTCAAGAAGCTAATCGTTAATGCAGAGGTGGAATATAAGGCGCCTGGCATGGGGAGTAAAGCCGTGCAATATTGCCAGAGGCTGCGAAGCAAGATGAGCGATATCCGCCTTGGGTTATCGACCTACCGTTATCCGACCTATCATCGTAAATTTCCCTGGAGTGAATTTGGTCAATTCATGGAAGGCTATCTGCCGCAGGTGTATTGGCAGGGAGCACATAATCCGGTAGAGCAATTAGGGAGGTGTTTGCGTGAGTATGCAGGATTGCCCTATCCTAACAAACCTGTGTACCCAACCGGAGCGGCTTACAAACAGGGCAGCTGGAAACCTGGTCCTGGCGAGGTGACCGCTTTCATGAGTGCTGCTAAAACTGTATATGAATTGGCTGCAGTCGACTTTTGGGAGTGGTATAACGCCACGGTGTATGTGCCCTATTGTTGGGCTGAGATCGCGGCATTTGATTACGGCGTCACGCCACCTCCATCTCCGCCACCTCCGAGCGACGGTTTCATGATGAGGATCCTGGTCGATGATCTGCGTGTTAGAGATGCGCCGAATGCGAGCGCTCAGATCAAGGGGCAGCTACATATGGGTGATGTCATTGAGGTCGGGGACATCGGCGGTGCCAATGCCTGGGCTAAGATTAAGGTTGGACCTTATGCCGGATATTGGTCGGCGGTCAATTACCTGGGCACCAGGTATATGGAGCCAGTATAGAGATTATGCCCCGTGCTGCTCACGTCTGTCCAGAAGTAGGATGCCCCGAATTGGTGTTTGGCAGTGACCGCTACTGTGCCAATCATATGAAGGAGAAACGTCGATTGGTTGATGATAATAGACCGAATGCTTCCAAGCGTGGCTACGATGAAGAGTGGAGACGGATACGAGCTGCCTACTTGAAAACACATCCTTGGTGTGTAGTGTGTGGAAGGAAAGCGACTGAGGTTGATCATGTGATTCCGATCAGCGATGGTGGAACGAATGATCCAGAGAACCTTCGATCACTTTGCAAGAGCCATCATAGTCAACACACTGCCAAGTCAGGTGGTGGATTTGGCAATCCACGGGGTAAGGGGGTTGAAAATGCGATTTGTGCGTATAGCCGAGACCGTGCGGGCAGTAGGGAAAATGTGTGTACGGGTTTGGAAGGGGCACTGATTGAGGAGTCATAATGCCTGGTCCATTACCTAAAGACCCAATTTTGCGACAGAGAAGGAATAAAACATCAACGAGAGCGATGCTGCCGGCAGAGATTGGGCATCGTAAATATAGGCCGAGGCTTCCGGCACTACCCGAAGGGATGAAATGGGACCCAATGACCATCAGGTTTTGGCAGGAGGTATGGTCCAGCCCGATGAGCCATATGTACGTTGAAGCGGATTTACCTGCACTTTTCCGATTGTTATTTTTGGTTAATCGATATTGGGATGGTGGCAGCTTGGAGGTTGCCAAAGAAATCCGCATGTTGGAAAGGGAGTTCGGCCTTACGCCACTTTCGAGACGGCGATTGGAATGGACCATCGCGCAATCCGAAGAAGCCATTGACCGGCACGAGCTGAAGCGCAGCCGGCGGGCAGTGATCATCGACGGGGATGATCCGCGCGAGGTATTAAGCAAATGAGCGTGCTCATGATCCCGCAGGACGATAAGAAATTCCCGACCCTGGGACCGCAGGTGTGCGAGTTCATAGAAAGCTACCTGGTGCATGGGCCTGGAGACCTGCGGGGAATGCCAGTCGAGCTGGACCAGGAGAAGCGTGGGCTGATTTATCGCATGTACGAGGTATACCCGAAGGAGCATCCTCACGCTGGTAGGAGGCGCTTCAAACGTTGTGCGATCAGCCTGCGCAAGGGCAGCGCTAAGACCGAGCTAGCAGCACTGATCGCAGCGGTGGAGCTGCACCCAGACGGACCGGTTAGATGCGATGGGTTCGATGCCCAGGGCAACCCGGTTGGGCTTGGAGTGACGGATGCATATATTCCCCTGGTGGCGTACACCGAAGAGCAGTCGGATGAGCTGGCGTACGGTGCCCTGCGCACGATCCTGATGTACAGCCAGGTGGCAGAGGATTTCGACATAGGATTGACACGCATTTTACGCATCGGAGGGGATGGTAAGGCGGTGAGCCTGGCGACGGCGCCGGACGCCAGAGATGGCGAGCGCACGACCTTCCAGGTATTCGACGAAACCCACCGGCTGAACTTGCCACGTTTGAAATCGGCACACCGCACGATGCTGGCCAACGTCCCTAAGCGATATTTAGCCGATGCATGGACGCTGGAGATCACCACGGCGCCGGCGCCAGGGGAGGGGTCGGTGGCGGAGGATACGATGGAATATGCTCGCCAGGTGGCCGGAGGGGTGATCAAGGACAGCCGGCTATTCTTCTTCCACCGGGAGGCATCGTCAACACACGATCTCACGACAGCAGAGGGTATCAGGGCGGCGGTGATCGAAGCCAGCGGGCCGGTGGCAGAGTGGTCCGACATCGATAATATCGTCGAGCAGTGGAGGGACCCTACGGCGGATAAATCTTATTTGGAGCGCGTATGGCTCAACCGGCTTGTGCGGTCGAGCGAGCGGGCGTTCGACATGGAGCGCTGGGATGAATTGGCTGACCCGGGTTACATGCCTCCGGACGGCGCATGGATGACGCTCGGTTTCGATGGCGGAAGGTGGCACGATGCGACTGCGCTAGTGGGCACGGAGATCCAGACCGGATTTCAGTGCTTATTGGGATTATGGGAAAAGCCCGAGATGGAGGACATCCAAAATTGGGAAGTGCCGGCGGAGGATGTAAAAGGAGTGGTGGGGGAGGCCTTCGAGCGCTGGCAGATATGGAGAATGTACTGCGACCCTCCGTATTGGGAATCTATCGTGGCGGAATGGGCGGGGCAGTATGGCGAGACAAGGGTGGTCGAGTGGTGGACCAACCGGCAGAAACAGATGGCGTATGCGATCAAATCATTCAACACGGCGATCACCTCCGGCGAGCTGCTGCACGATGGGAACCCGCATTTCGGGAGGCACATTGGGAACGCCGTGCGCCGTGTGCTGAAGATGAGAGACGAAGAAGGCCGCCCACTGTGGACCATTTATAAAGAGCGACCGGATAGCCCGCTCAAGATCGATGCGGCGATGGCGGGGATCCTCAGCTGGGAGGCACGCGGCGATGCGCTCAAGGCCGGTGTGGGCGTAAAGCATACCAGCGTGTACGAATCCAGAGGGCTGGTGGTGGCATGACTATCATCGAGCGCTTGTTTCCGCCAGCATATCCAACATTAAAAAAGGTGATCGTGAACCTGCGCAGCGGGACGTCATTTAGGGCGGTGGTATGGAAGTGCGCCGGTGAGTTCGTGGTGCTCAGGAATGCGGAGATGCTCCAAAACTTGGGGCATGCCGAGCGGCATATCGTGGATGGAGAAGTGATCGTGAGATTGGCAGAAGTCGATTTCATGCAGGTGGTGAGCTGACCGGTGAACATGAAGACCGGATCAGGAGAGCTCTGAATGGCTACGATCCAAACATTAGGAACGATCCAAACGTTATATCCAGCCTGGTCGCCGACCGTGACGCGCACCAGCCTGACAATGTACGACCAATATAATTACGATTACGCCACGATCTACCGGACACAGCCCAACGTGCGGACGTGCGTGGACTTCTTGGCGCGGAACGTGGCGCAGCTCGGGCTGCACTGGTACAGACGTGTATCAGATACGGACAGGGAACGGCTAACAGAATTTGCGGGAGCAAAGCTAATTGCACAACCCCTGCCGCCGACCATGAAGGTGACCACCTACCGATTATTCGAAGCATTGATGTCGGATTTAGGGATTTATTTCAACGCTTACTGGCTGAAGATGCGCCAGGAGAGCACATTGTCAGGGTTACTGCGCATCCCTCCGATCTACGTCACCCCAAAGGGCAGCCTGGTCCCGAAGGTATACGAGCTGAACCTGGGAGGCAGACCGATCGAAATACAGCCCAACGATATCGTCCACATCCACGGCTACAACCCGGAGAACCCGATTTCGGGATTATCCCCGATGGAAACATTGCGCAGGGTGCTGGCGGAGGAGTGGGAAGCCGGTCAAAACCGGGAATATTTCTGGCAGAACGCAGCCCGCAAGGAGGGCGTGATCGAACGACCCCGAGAAGCCCCGGAATGGAGCGATACGGCACGCGAGCGCTTCATCGCCGATTTCCAGGAAGCACATGGCGGTGGGGTTAATTCGGGTAAGGTGATCGTGCTTGAGGAGGGCATGGAATGGAAGGATATCTCATTCAACGCCCGGGAATCCGAGTACATCGCAGGGAGAAAGTTGACGCGGGAGGAGTGCGCCAGGTCTTATCACATCCCGCTGCCGATGGTGGGCATTTTGGAGCACGCCACACTGACCAACATCAGGGAGCAGCATCAAAATTTGTACCAGGACAGCCTTGGTCCGTGGCTGAAAATGATCGAGCAGGATATCGAGCTGCAGATACTGCCCGAGCTCGAAGACAACAAAGACGTGTACCCTGAATTCAACCTGCAAGAGAAGCTGAAGGGAGACTTCGAAGAGCAGGTCAAGACGCTGCAGAGCGCGATCGGCAGACCGTGGATGACGGCCAACGAAGGGCGGGCGCGGATGAATTTACCCAGGATGGACCAGGAGGATGCTGACCAGCTGGTGACGCCGCTCAACGTGATCGTGGGCGGGCAGGCATCGCCTAGAGACAGCGCCCCGCCACCGAAACAAAAGCTGCTCAGCTCGAAGGGCTTCGATTCGGCGTCCCCGGAGCTGCGGGAGAGGCACCAGCGCAAGTGGGTGGAGATCTTGTCGAAGCATTATAGGCGCCAGGAGGCAGCCATATTGAGCCGGGTGCCGGCAGCCATATCCTCTAACGATGGAAAATCGGACCTGGGAGGCGGGGTGTGGTGGGATGAAGACCGCTGGAACGCCGAGCTGATGGCGGACCTGTTACGCCTGAATTACCTGACGGCAACGGAGTGGGCCAAGCGCATGCTGGAGATGATGGGCGAGGAGATCGAAGACTGGGAGGCATTCAGAGACGGGATGGCGCCCTGGCTGGAGGAGCATTCACGCATCCAGGCGGAATATTTCAATACCCAGACACAAGGGGCGATATCCACGGCGCTCTTCGATCCGGACCCGCTTGAAGCGGTGAGGAATGTATTCAACCTGGCGATCACCGTTTGGGCAGTGCGCCAGGCGGTGGGGTCGATCACGAACGCCAGCAATTTCGGCTTCCACGAGGTGGCGAACGCCAAGGGTTTCAAGAGTAAACGCTGGCACGTAAACAGTAGCAACCCACGCCCAAGCCACGCGGCGATGAGCGGCCAGACGGTTGGCATTCGGGAATTATTCTCTAATGGCCTGCGCTGGCCGGGTGATTCACGCGGCAGCGCGGATGAGACGGCAAATTGTGAGTGTTCCGTAGAATTCCTATGAGGTGAAAGATGAAGAAAATATTTCGAGCACCGATTGTATTGAAACAGGACGGCGCCGCGGGTGAATTCAGCGCCGAGTTTGCCACACTGGAAGTGATCGACCACGACGGCGATATCACCAGGCATGGCGCCTTCCGGGAAGGGCAGGAAACATTAATCGAGCCCTGGAACCATAACTACCACGAGCCGCCGGTCGGAAAAGGTGTGATCCATGAGCGGGAAAATAAGGCGGTCATCGAAGGACAATTCTTCTTGGATACGCAATCTGGACTGGAGCATTACAAGGTAGTAAAGAATTTAGGACCGCTCCAGGAATGGTCCTACACATTCGAGATCGAGGAGAGCAGCCGGGGTACCGTGGAGGACCAGGATGTGCAGTACCTGGAAAAACTCGACGTGTGGGGAGTGGCGCCGGTTACCCGAGGGGCGGGGATCGACACCCGCACGGTAAATATCAAAGGGGAAAAGCGGGCGGTATCAACCCATACGACCGCCACCAGCGACGCAGCCTGGGACGGACCGGCGAACGGAGCACGCGTGCGCAGCGGAGAGGGGGCGGCGTATTACAAGCGCATCTACGCCTGGCAGGACACGGAGGGCGACCCGGAGGTCAAATCATCGTGGCGTTTTATCCACCACATGGTGGATGGAGAGGGCAACCCGGGGGCAGCCAATATCAGGGCATGCCAGACCGGGATAGGGGTGCTCAATGGCGGGAGGGGCGGCACGACCATCCCGGACGCCGATCGCCAGGGCGTGTGGAACCATTTAGCGAAGCATTTGAGGGATGCGGACCTGGAGCCTCCAGAGCTCAAATCCCTTGACCCTTTATCGACCGAAGACGAGGCCGGAGACGGTAAGTCGAGCGGAGAGGTTAGCGTAATCAAGACCCAAATCGACATACTTGAATTAGAGGAGTAAAACATGAAGACCTTAAAAGAGCTTCAGGAAAGCCTGAAGAAATTTCTAACCGAAGCCCGCGACTTATGCGATCTAGTCGACAAAGAAAAGCGGGACTTCACGGCCGAGGAGCGCCAGAAGGTAGCCGGGCTGCTGGAAGACGCTAAGAAAGTGAAGGCCGAGATCAAAACCGTCCAGGACGACGAGGCAATGCGCAAGAGCATCCTCGACCTGGGCGAGGGCATCGAGATCAAAGACGGTGGACAGAACGGCAACGGCCACGGAAACGGGCGCGTGAAGGGCGCTCAGTTCCTGGCGGAAGCCCAATTCGACACCCTGGGCGACGCATTCGTGCGGTCCAAAGCCTGGCAGGATTGGCTGAAGCAAGTAGCGCCGGGAGGCCACATCGCCGACAGCCGCAAGGGCATCTCATCGCCACCCCTGGAATTCAAGCGCTTCGGGTTGTTCCGCAAGGACCTGATCACCGGCGCTGCCGATACCAGTGCGGGTGCTTTCTTGATGGCGGAGGATACCGGCATCTACGAGCCGTTGGGGCGCTACCCGCTTACGCTGCGGGACCTGATCAGCACACGGACCACGACCAGCGACGCGGTGGAGTTCGTGCGCCAGACGACGCAGGTGCACCAGGCTGCACCGACAGCGGAGGCCAACGTCACAGATTACACCGGCGCGACAGGGCAGGTGAGCGGCGAGAAACCGGAAGGATCCACGACCTTCGAGCGGGTGACCGAGAACGTGAAGACCATCGCGGTGTGGATCCCAGCTACGAAACGGGCGCTGTCGGACGTCGGGCAGCTGCGGGGTCTCATCGACCAGGAACTGCGCGAAGACCTGGGGGAGGAGCTCGAAGACCAGCTCCTGAACGGAGACGGGATCGGCGAGAACTTCACCGGTCTCGCCAACACAGCCAACGTCCTGGTGCAGGCCTGGGATACCGATTTGATCACCACGGCGCGCAAGGCGATCACCAATCTTTTAGTCAACGGCAAACAGGTGCCCACGGCCTGGCTGCTCAACCCGCAGGACTGGGAGACGATCGACCTGCTGCAGGACCTGCAGGGGCGCTATTACTGGGGCGGCCCGCAGACACCCGGGCAGCGAACCATGTGGGGCGTGCCGGTGGTGCAGAACTTCTTCGTGCCGCAGGGCACAGGATACCTGGGCAACTGGCGCAAGATGGTGCTGTGGGACCGTGAACAGGCGACCATCTCGGTGAGCGATTCGCACGCAGACTTCTTCATCCGCAACATGGTGGCGATTTTGGCAGAGCTCCGGGCGGCTATGGGAGTGATCCGGCCGACCGGGTTCGTCGAAGTGGACCTGGAGAGCGGAAGCTAACCACCTCACCCCGGCCCCTCTCCTAAAGGAGAGGGGAGAGGAGAACTATGGATCTGGCGGTCAATATCATCTGCCGAAATGCGCAAGAAGACCGGGTGATCCCGAGGTTTTCGAGATACCTGGCGAATAATTTGGGCTGGATAGTGACCGCCAGACCGGACCCATCGGCGGAGGCTTACTACCTCTCGGGTTACTTCGAGGAGACATACCTACGACCGTGGCCAAGGAAACCCGTGGCGGCTTATTTCACCCACCGTGAGACGCAGCCACCGGGAAATGGAAAAGCCAAACTGTTCGATAGGCTGGCGGCGAAAGTGAACCTAAGGATCGCCACGGCAGCGATGTACGCCGATATGCTGACAGATTACGGGCCGACGGCGCAGATCAACCCACCGGTGGAGCGAGAGCGCTTCACCATCCCTGCCAAGAAAGCCAAGGGACGCCTGGTGGCGGGCTTTTCAGGATACACCTACGCCAACAAACGCAAGGGCGAGAATCTGGCCAAGATGCTGATCGGGTCGAAGGTGGGTAGGTCGGTAGAGTGGAGGGCATCAGGGCGGGGCTGGCCGGTGATGACACGGCGCTACCCCTGGTCGGCGATGCCGAGCTTCTACCAGTCGCTGGACGTGTACGTAGCGACTGGCACAGTGGAGGGGGTGCCGATGCCGCCGCTGGAGTGTTTAGCGTGCGGGGTGTCGGTGGTGGTGCCCCTACACGTGGGCTTATTGGATGAGCTTCCGGAGGTACTCGGGATCCACCGTTATAAAGCTGGCGACGTGAGCAGCATGATCACAGCGCTAGCGGAGGCGCTGGAGATGCGCAGCCAGGTGGACCGCCAGGCGCTCAGAGATGCAACAGAGCGGTACACGGTCAGGAACTGGTGCGAACAGCACCGCCTGGCTTTCGAAGGGATTTATCCCAACAAGGAGCGCATATTGAACCAAACATTGACCGCGGAAGATGATGTGATATTGAGCTGGGTGCGCGATGTATATCCCAATGTTGGCGCTGTCCTGGCGTGGACGGGGAGGCATATCCCATACATCAAGCGGCAGATCGCGCCTTACCAGGGAGCGATCCTGGCTTATTTTGCACACCACCAAAACCGGCAGGGAGCGCACTTTCTTGAAATCGGTACAGCGCTGGGCTACTCAGCCTGTTTGATGGCTACTGCGGCGCCATTAGCCCAAATAACGACCCTCAATCCCAAGGATAACGAATTCGAAAAAGCCCGCGATAGTCTCAAGATACGTTCCACTGTGCGTGTGGTCAAAAGCACCTCTCAAGATTTCTGGATGGCCAGGGATGGCGAGCTATATAACCTTATTTTTGTGGACGGCGACCATTCCTATAACATGGTGCTGCACGACAGCCAATTTTTCAATTGCTTGTACACGGGCGGCCTGATTCTCTTTCACGATTACTCCCCCAATGGCAGCGCCCGGCCAAGCGATGGCAGCTTTCAGGCGTTGAACGATCTCCAGACTCGACATCGACAGGCCGATATTAAGATCATCGGTTCGGGTCAGATCGGGATGTTGGGATGGGTGCGGCGGGAGGGCGAGGTATGGGCGTGACGCGAGGCATCTATGCAGTGGCCTTTGGAGACCCGGCGCGCAGATGCGCACAGCGCATGTTGCAGTCGGCTCGCTGCCATCTGCCAGAGATTCCAGTCATGATCTGTTCCACCGAGCCATTGGGAGGGGAAGATTACTTTGTGCCCCGGCCCGACAGAGACATTGGCGGGCGCGGCACCAAACTAATGGCCTACGAACTCACCCCTCCCGAATGGCAGACAGTCTTATACCTGGATGCCGACACAGAAATTGTAGGTGATATCCGCCTCTACTTTCAACTGATAGAGGACGGTTGGGAATTCGTCATCTGCAAGGACCCCATGCGCGAAGACGTGGCACAACTGCCGCGGCACAAATACATGGCAGCAGAACTGGTAGAACTGGAGGCCAGCATGGGCACGCTGCACACGCTCATGCTGAACGGCGGTGTGTGGAGTTTTGCCCGTAACGAGCGCGTGGCCGCATTTTTCACCCGCTGGCAGGCCGAATGGCAGCGGCACGGCATGCGCGATCAAGGTGCATTGCTGCGGGCGCTCTATGCTGACCCGCTCAAGGTTTATATTTTGGGCAATGAGTGGAATTTCTTTCCACAATATTCATCCCGGATCACCAAGCCTGCCGGCCTGATGCACTATCCAGGGCAGGCGCGGCGTTGGAGCGGGCAGATACCAGGACGTCTGGATAGCCAGGTTGCCTGGCAGCATGTGCGGCAGTGGCTAGGCGCAAATGTCAATGGGAGAGGGCGTAGATGAGCGGTATTCTGCTCTTAGGCAGGGATGACGTGATCGAGAGCCGGGCGCGCGGCCACAAGGTGCCTCTGGAACACGGCAGTTCACCAGCATTGCCTTTTGACAAAACGCTCATTACCTCTCCGGGAATACGCGTGCCGTGGGACTTGTTGCCGGTTGCCTGGGGTCTCCTGGACCATTGGGATGCAGCCGTCCCACTATGGCGCTACGATATCACCGCTGAGGGTCTCGGTACTACCAATGAGCGACAGGCAACACAGGCCATTATTCGGGATCTGCGGGTGCTCTTGCATTCCTACGAGCTGCTCTTTGTGCGCTGCAACGAGGCAGGGCGAGCGCTGGTTGAAACCTGGGTTCAGGAATACGCCGAAGGTGGTGAAAAACGACTGGCGCTCTTACGGGCTCTATATATCGTGAAGCCTCGTGCCTGCGTGCTGCCGACCTCCTGGCTGGCCAATATCCGCACGGATAGTGCCCAGACGGTAGCCAGGGGGAGGGTTAGATCAGCCGCTACGCGCAATACGGGCAGGCCGCTGGTAAAGGTGGAGGTGGCGCCGGGGCGGTACGTGAAGTGCAGACCGGGAGACGAACAAAAAGTGCTGGAACAGTTCAGGCGGCAGGTGGTGAGGAAATAAGAGATTAGCTATTAGTTATTAGCAAGACAAAGAAAGAAGAGTTGCATTGGAGGTAGACAGTGAAACCAGGCGGACACTGTCAATTCTCCAAAGGAGAGAATTGAATGGCAGTTATTGGAGATAAAAAATCTTGGCCAGTTGATACACAGGAGGTACGAATGAGCAAAGGTAAATTAGTGCGAGTGGAGCTTAGAAAAGGGCAGTTCGTCAAAATGTACGAGGCGGACGCCATCGCCAAGGGATTACTAGCCCCAAAAGCGAAGCCCCAGGCGACAAACAAGATGCGCACACCCCCGGAGAATAAATCGGCGCCAGCTGAGACAGAGACCGGACGGGCGCAGCCCGAGCATACGCAACCCCCAGCTGGGGATGACTTTACCACTATACCAGGAATTGGAAAAGGCACGGCGCGGGCGCTGGCAGCCAACGGGATCACCACCTTCGAACAGCTCAAGGCGGCAGGCAAGCTGGATTACCTGACGCCCAAGGCCAGGCAGGCGATCGAGGATTGGATCGGAAGTACTTAAAAAACTACACATTGAAAGGGAAAGTTATGAGGAAATTTATCTGGACTATCCGTGTCAAGCTGGGTGATTGGTGGAGGATGATCTACCGGAAAATTCATCCGGCGAAGAAGCATTATCGATTGGATATCCAAGATTCGGATTTAAAGATAGGAGATGACAATGACTAAGAGCGCACATGCAGATGTTTTAGATGGATCCGGTGGAATAGTCGACGCTAACTGCAACCTGATGACAGTTTGTTCGCAAGAACCAACCACACGGACGGAGGCGGTAACAACCTATGCACTGGCGGACGTGGCGATGTCGGGAGCGGACTTCACCCCAGCGGCAGACGGCACGGGACGGAAGCTGACGGTAGGAGCGAAATCAGCAGTGCCGATCGATGTGACCGGGATGGGAAATCACGTAGCTTTGGTCGACGGCGCCCGGCTATTATATGTGACCGAGCTGGGAACCGTGCGGCAAAATACGGCACAGGGAGGCGCGGCAACAACGATCACGCTGGATACGGGTGCATCGGCGGTGGACCAATACTACCAGTATATGGCAATCACCATCCTAAGCGGGACCGGCGCAGGCCAGACACGCATCATCACCAACTACGTGGGTTCGACGAAGGTAGCAACGGTGGCAACCTGGACGGTCAACCCGGATGCAACCAGCGTATTCCGCATCTATGGGCAGGCTTTGACGAGCGGCGGGACGGTAGATTTTCCGAGCTTTGCAATCTGCAAGATCCCGCAGCCGACATAATAGTAAGGGCATGTGGTGAGTAGATGAGTGTTAAGTGGGCTGGCGCTGCTGGCATTGAAACTACGTCTGCCGTTGCTGGCAGGGAGATTTCGAGTGTCTCTGGAACAGTTGACATTGAAACCTCTCTGGTGCGAGACAGCGGCAAGGCATATCGCTTCACGCCTGGAACCACCAAGCAAATTCAACACAACTCTTATAGTGCCGGGCAAGGCATTCACTATTATAGGGTTTATCTTCGTCTAGTGACTGCACCTGCGGGACAACGTGCCTGGGTTTCGATAGACAACTCATCTGCCTTGAAAATCGGTGTGCGTCTAGGCACTGACAGGACTTTGCAGCTATACAACGAAGAAGATTTAGCTAACATTGGTAGTGCTTCTTCTGCAATCAATACGGGTGAGTATTATCGCTTAGAGTTGAAAGTAGACAGCACAACTCTTGCTTCGACCGTGGTTGAGGCAAGACTGTATGCCGCTAGTGCAGAAGGTACTTTGCTTTGGAACCCTTCTGGTACTGTCAATATGTCGGTTGACCCCAATCGGCTCAGTATAACCAATCGTAATGATGCTAACCTGGATTTCATCGCCACGGACTTGGTCATCATCCGAGACGATGGCACTGCACCTAACTCTTGGGCGGAGCAAGGCAGTCTGGTATATCTCAGACCCGACGGCGTCAGCGGCACACCCCAGTGGACACGGGGTGGGACGGATACAGGCGCAAACTGGTCACAGTTGACTGAAACTCCTCCTGATGGTGTAACAACCTATGTAACGAGTAACACAAGTGGACAAATAGACGATTACACGATGGCAGCTACTCCAGCAGCAGTAGGTTCGTCTGATGTCATCAATTGGTTGGCGATTGGCACTTGGTTTGCTATTTCATCTGCATCCGGCGCCGACCCAGACTTTGTAACTCGGATTACATACGGTGGAAATACGGATGAAAGCGGCAATCTGTCTACTCAATCTGGTGGCACTGGTTATAAGGCTTATCAAACAGGACCTCCACTTCTTGTGTTTCCACAGGTCAGCGTGGACTTGCCAGGTGCAAGCACAACCGCATGGACAAAGGCAGCATTAGATGCTGTGGTGGTTGGTATTCGTGAGAGTGCAACCGATACCAATCTTGTACGTGTCTCGGCGGTCTGGCTGATATTCGACCATAAGCCGGCTATCAATACTCTGGTTATAGATGATGCCAGCCATGCTCACACGGCAGAGAGCCCGGCACTCACGCAGCACAATGTCCTGGCGGTCCAGGATGGGGCGCATGCCCATACAGCGGAGACGATTGCACTGGTGCAGCACAACATCCTGGGGATCGATGATGCGGCGCATGGGCATACGGCGGAGAACCCGACTCTGACAGCGCACGAGGCAAGTACGTCACTGACGGTCCAGGATGCAAGCCATTCCCATACGGCGGATAGCCTGGCACTGACACAGCATAATATCCTTTCCATTCAGGATGGAGCTCACGCACACACGGCAGAGACCCCGGCGCTGACGCAGCACAACATTTTATCGATAGCGGATGCAACGCATGGACATCAGGCGGAGAACATCAGCCTGACGCAGCATAACGTCCTATCGATCGCAGATGCCAGCCACGGGCACCAGGCGGACGATCTGGCGCTGACGCAACATAATGTTTTATCGATCGCAGATGCAGCGCATACACATGGGGCGGATGCCCTGGCGTTGACACAGCACAATGTATTATCGCTTGCGGATGCAACGCATGGACACCAGGCGGAGAACGTAACCCTCACTGCACACGAGCCCAGCGGAACGGTTTTGACCATCGCAGATGCCAGCCACGGGCATACGGCAGAAACGATCAGCCTGACGCAGCATAACGTTTTGACCATTGCAGATGCAAGTCATGCTCACTCAGCGGATGGAATTAGCCTGGTGCAACATCACGTATTAACCATAACGGATGCGAGCCATAGCCATCAAGCAGAAAATATCTCGCTTACTGCTCATCTTCCAGGAGGGCAGGGCGAGCACAAGATGACGATGATCGGCATCTTCGAGGGGATTGCGATCGGAATGGAGACATAAATGGATATCCAGATCGGGACTACGAAAAAACTGGTTTTCGTGCTCTTGGATATAGCCGGTAATGAGGTGACCGGCCTGGGTAGCACTTTCACGGTGACCTATTCCAAAAATGGCGTGGCATTTGTAGCTGGCAGCGGCGCCAAGACCGAGGTTGGATCCGGAGCATACACCTATGACCAGGTGGCAGATGAGACCGATACGCAGGGTCCATTATTGTATGAGATCATTGGCGCAGGGACGGATGTGCAGAGGCTACTTTACGAGGTCGTGGGTTATCTTTCAACCCCTCACCTTTTGGGCACAATTTTTGCCACGATCCAAGATATCGAAGCCTTCCTGCAGATCGAGATCACGACACCGGCGCAGATCCTCTCAGCTCAGAGGGCGCTAATCGAAGCTACGGCGGCGATCCGCAATTACACCCACCAATACCTGGGGCGGGTGGACGACGATGCGATCACTCTGGATTCGAAAGGCTGGACGCGCATGTTCCTGCCCGAGCTGCCGGTAATCGACGTGAGCGCGGTGGTCGAGGATGGAGAGACGTTGACCGTGGATGACGATTACAAGCTGGGTCAATACGGGGTGCTGCACCGCATAGGCCAGAAGTGGGCGAGCGGCATCCAGATCATCACGATCACCTATTCACACGGTTACGAGACGATCCCGGATGATATCGTAGCGGTGTGCACGCGGGCAGCCAGCCGGGGATACCAGGCCGGGCTGCGGGCAGCCGACAGCGCCGGCGTGATGGGGGTGGCGTCGAAACAACTGGGCGACTTCTCGGTATCGTTCGTCTCGGAGGCGGGCGGCGGGGTTGGAGAGGGCGTGATGGGCGCATCGGCGGCGAGGATGCTACTGCTGAGCGAGAAGGAAATGCTGGATAAGTACCGGATGTAACTATGAGCGTGTTCACTTCGCTACTCAACAAGGAATACCACGTGGGTCGCCGCCGACGGACGCCGGACGGGCAGGGGGGCTGGGCGATAGATTACGTGGAGATCGACCCGATCCAGGGTCGCATGCGCCCGGCGAGCTCGCACGAGCGGGAAGTGGCGATGCTGGAGGAACGGGTGATCACGCACGTGTTCTATTGCGTGGAAGGTTCCGACATCGTACGGGGCGACGTGATCTCCCCGGGGAACCTGGTCTTCATCGATGCTGACGTCTTATCGGCAACCGGGGAGGTGGTGGTGGAAGTAGATGCCATCCGTGAGCCGTCGCAGGCGGACGAACACTACGAGATCGACTGCCGCGAGCGCCAGCACGAGCAAGCAACGGAGGAGGGTTCCTGATGCTCACCTGGCGACCGAACGATTTCAAGAAGAAGCTGATCAGCGAGCTGGCCGAGAATGCGGAGATCGTGGGCAAGTTCGTGGAGACGGACGCCAGGCAGCGGCTGCTGGCGATCAAGGACCCGGCGTGGGGACTGGCATACCGCAGCAAGCTGGTCTCAAGATTGCTGGGCTACACGGTGGAGGTGAAACCCAACGAGGTGGTGATCACGGTGGGCGTGCGCCCATCGAGCGAAGGCAGACACCACGGCTTTTACATCGAGATGGGATCCAAGACGGCGCCGGCGCACCCGTACCTCCGACCGGCAGTGTTCATGAACGCAGCCAAGATATTGGCGCTACTCCGAGGCAAATAGCAATGAACCGCACAAAAATCGTGCAGGTGACCCTATGCAGACATCTCGCAAAGAACGCTGGACTAGTTGTCAATTATCCAAAGGGGATAATTGAATGAGCATCCTGACGTCCGCCATCTCCGAGAGGTTAGCCCAGGATGCGACGCTGACTGGATTGCTGGCGACCTATAAAGGGTCACCGGCGGTCTTCACGACCGACCCGGCGCCTGGCGACACAGAGCTGCCTTACATCGTGACGGCCGGGGAAGTGGCGCAGGTGCCATTCGACACGAAGACCACGCGAGGGCGGGACCTGATGCGGGACGTGCGCTGCTACGCCAAGGCGGACGGGTCGGCAGTGGTGATCGAGACCATCGCCGAGCGGGTGCGTTTTTTGCTCCATAGGCATAAGCTGGTGATCAACGGATACCAGACTATCGTTTCAAATTGTGCAGGACCGATCGTGGCAGATGAAAAAGACTTCTACGGTCGGATCATAAGTGTGAGCTTAATAGCTCAGGAGGTATAAAGCAATGGCAATGAATGGAACAGATCTACTTATTTTGGTAAACACCGGGACGCCGGAAGTGCCGGCTTACTCGGTGGTAGGCAGCCAGCGGGATGCAAAGCTGGACGAAGCCACGGCCACCGTCGACGTATCATCCAAGGACAGCCGCGCTCAGCGGGTGCTGCCCGGGCGATATTCATCAACGCTCACCCTGGATGCGCTATATGTGCCGGATGACGCGGCTTACCAGGCACTCCAGAATGCCAACCGGGATGGGGAGCTGATCCTGGTGGCGCGGGAGGAAAACGAGATCGTGATCGAGACAGCCCTGGCGAAGATCGACACGATGAGCTCGTCATACCCTGACCAGGGCGAATCAACCATCTCCATCACCTTCACCATCGACGGGTTCTGGACAGAGGTAGGCAGCTAATGGGGGCGCGGGGCGAGGGCGTTATCCATTGCAAGAATAAAGACATCAACCTGCTGTTCACCAACCGGGCACTGCTCAGCGCCGAAAAGCAGATGGGCAAGGGGATCCTGGAGGTGTCTCAGGGTTTCATCGGCGGATCGAGCGGTCTCACCGAGCTAGTGGCGCTGCTGCGCTGCGGGATGGAGGCGGCCAACCAGGAAGCTCGCAGGGGTTCCAGACCGGTCTCTAACAACGATGCCCTGGACATCATCGACGAGGTGGGCTTTACGACAGCGATCGAGCCGGTGATGACGGCGGTGGCGGCAGTGATCAGCTATAAGCCCGATGAAGATGGTAGCGCTCCGGAGGACGATTCGGACCCAAACTGAAGCAGGAGCCCCTCGATTTTGAGGAGCTCCTGAAGCAGGCGCTGCGCAGCGGGATCGGCGTGATTGAATTTTGGAAGATGACGCCCAAGGAGACGTACATGGCCATCGAAGCATCCATCTTGCGGGACGAACGGCAGCAGAGGCAGAACATCATCCAGGCCTGGCAGATGGCAGTATTGATGCGCGCCAAGCGCATACCGTCGCTCAAGCAGCTGCTGGACCCCAAGCCTGCCAAGCCATTGCGCGGGAAAGAGCTGGAGGAGCGGCGGCGTGAATTCAGGCAAATGACGAAAAACTTAGATATGAGCAAGCTGATGCCGAAGAAGAAATAGGGTAAACGATGGGCACAGAGCTGGGTGAAGCAAAAATTCCGATCCGGGCGACGCTGGATAAGCTAGACGGCGACCTGAACTCTGCACGCGGCAAGGTTGAGAGGATGCTGGACGGGGTCAAACGCAGTGTACAGAGCCTGGGCACGATTGCCCTGGGCGGGTTGGGGGTTGCTCTGACAGCGGTTGGCGGTGTCTTTGCGTTCGCCGCTAAGCGAGCCATCGAGATGAACTCGACCCTGGAGACCTCCACGCTCCAATTCGAGACCCTGATGGGGGATGCGGACCGGGCCAGGGAGCACGTAGCATCTTTATTCGAGTTTGCCAAGAAGACCCCCTTCGAGACCGGTCCGATCATCGAAGCTTCGAGATTACTGCGTACCTTCGGCGGGGATGCGCTTGATACGGAAGACAACCTGCGGTTGATCGGGGATGCGGCGGCGGCGACCAACGCGCCTATCGACGAGCTGGGCTTCTGGACAGGGCGGTTGTTCTCGCAATTACAGGCCGGGAAGCCATTCGGAGAGGCAGCAGCCAGGCTGAGCGAGCTGGCGGTGATATCCCCCCAGGCGCGGGCGCAGATGGAGGAGCTGCAAGCAGCGGGGGCCTCAGCGGACGAAGTGTGGGCGGCCTTCACCGGAGACCTGGGGCGGTTCTCAGGGGCGATGGAGAAACAGGCCAGTACCTGGAAGGGACTGACATCGACCATAAAAGATGCCATCGACCTGACTATCGCCAAGGCGCTGAAACCATTCTTCGAGCTGGCGGAACAAGGGTTGGCGGGTCTGATCGACTGGCTTTCCAGCCCGGAGATCGAAGCGGCGATCGACAATTTGACGGTATTCTTCGAAAACTTATTTGGCAGCATCGCAAAATTCCCGGCATTATTGGAGGAGGGGTTCACACCGCTGGAGGCTTTCGGCGAGATATTGAAGATGCTCCTACCTCCGGAGATGGTCCCCACCATCGACAACATCGTGGCGGGGATACAGGGTTTCATCGACACGGCGACCACGGCGATCAAGCCGATCGTCGAATTCATCACCCAATTTGTGACCTGGAAGGACGTGGCATTGGCATTGGCGATCGCCATCGCATCGGTGGTGCTGCCGATCATCGGGAGCATCGCGTCGACCATGCTACCGATCATTGCGGTGGGTGCATTGCTTATAGCCGGGATAGCGCTGCTCCGGACCGCCTGGGAGACCGATTGGGGCGGCATCCGCACCAGCCTGACGAGCTGGTGGAACGAAACCGGCAGCCCGATCTTCACGCTATTGAAGGAGTGGCTGGCGGTCAACATCCCGGTGGCCATCCAGATCCTATCCGATTTCTGGACCAATACGCTGCAGCCGGCCATCCAAACAGTCTGGGCTTGGATAAGCGGGACACTTATTCCATTCCTTAGTGACACACTCTTTCCCTGGCTGCAGGAGAAGATTCCGGCCGCGATCCAGACGCTTTCCGACTTCTGGACCAATACTTTACAACCGGCTCTACAAGATGTCTGGGATTTTCTGGATACCAAGATCATTCCCGTTTGGCAGGCAGTTATCGATATATTGGGTCCACTTGGCGAGGTAACGATCACGGTCCTGGCCGCCTTCTGGCAAAACGTCTTATTACCGGCGCTCACCGATGTCTATAACTTCCTGAACGAGCACCTCACTCCGGCGTTTACCTGGCTGAAAGATAACGTGATTGGTCCACTTGGAACAGCCATCATCGATCTTCGTAATCGAGCATTAGCCTGGCTATTAACCGCACTTGAGAATATCAAAAATTTCCTGGATAACTTCGAACTTCCGGACTGGCTCCAGTCACACAGCCCCACGCCCTTCGAGGTTGGGCTGTTAGGAATAACGAACCAACTGGAAGACCTGGACCGGGTGATGAGCCAGAGCATGCTGTTCAACCCATCACGGTTGAATGTGGGAGGCTTACTGCCAATGATGGCGATGGCAGGAGTGGAGGGAAGTGACCGCGACACACGACCCAGCTACAGCTCGACGACGACGATCTACACCAGCCGTGACCCGATGAGGATTTTACGTGCATCCCGGCATCTGGATAAACTGGGAGAAACACTATGAGCGGAATCAAAACCGTGGGCCTTATAGTGAACGTGGCAGGTGAATCGTACGACCTCAACGATGGCGATGAGATCCGCTTGCTGGATTACGACCTGGGGACTGCTCCGGTGCGGAGGCTGGCACAGCGGGCGCCGGCGCAATTGGGCGATACGGACCTGGGATGGAGGATGGACCCGCGCTTCGTCGACCTGTTCTGGACGATTCGGGGGGTGGACGTGGATGCATATAGGGATCTGCGCGAGCGCTTTTTGATCGCCTTCCAGCCGCGCGACGAGGATGCGGCGCAGCTGGTGTTCGATTTTGGATCCAAGGTGCGGGCGCTGGACGTGAACCTGGATGGCGAGCTGAACTGGACGAACAGGGTGGAGAAGATCGAGCGGGTGAGCGGGGTGTTCAAAGCCTCCGACCCGCGATTGTACGACCCTGAGGTGCATACCATCTTATTTTCCCTGGAAGCTTCGGGCGTGGCGACCACAGGCTGGGCGATCCCGTGGCCGATCCCGTGGCCGATCGGGACGGACGTGCTCAACATGGGGGTCAAGTTCTCGTATGCAGGTAACAGCAGGCTGGGAGCGCCAGAATACCCGGTAATGCGCATCTTCGGGCCGATCACCGGACCGATCCTCACCAACGATACGACCGAGGAAGTGATTGATCTTACGGATAACGGAGGGCTGGTGCTGGCAGATGCGAGCGAGTGGGTGGAGATCGACCTGGCCAGCCCACCCAGGAGGGACGCCAAGACGATCAGAGACCAGGATGGGAACAGCATGGACCAATACCTGACAACCGCCAGCGACCTGGCGACCTGGCATTTAGCGCCGGCGGGTGAGAGGTTGCCGGCGGGTAACTATTGCACAGGGCTCAATGTGGTCCGATTGTATGGGACAGGCGTTACCAAAGATACGATGGCGACACTGAATTACTATCATCGATATTGGGGAGTTTAGGAGACAGATATGACCGAAAAATCTTGGCCGTGGAGCACGGTCGCAGGTTTGGGAGATGGAGCATCCGAATTAGGAGAGGCTAATTCAAGGGAGTTCCTTGCGCTGTATTTTGGCGTGCAGGACCCTAACGTGGAGGGGGTGTGCAAGGGATTGTCGCTCGGTGAATTGGAAGTTTCGGGCGTGGCAACGCCGCTTTCAGTGGACCGAGGGGCGGCAATCTGCTATGGCTTATACATCAACGACGCCGTCAAGACGCTGGCTGTATCGACGCCTGCATTAGGCACGACCGGCGGGCGGGTGGTGCTACAGACCAACTGGGCCGGAACGGGCGGGGCTGGGCTGGAAGCGCGTACCAGGCTGGCAGTGATCATGAGCCCGGACGGCAACCCGGCCATCCCGGCGCTGACCCAGGCATTTGGGACGACCTGGGAGATCAGCCTGGCGACCTTCACCATCACGACCGGTGGGGTGATCACGGTGACCGACGACCGGACCTTCAGACGCCCGACAACGCTTACGATGACTGATGACATCGATGACAATGCCGTGGACGATACGAAAGTTGGCAATCGTGTCGCACAGTTCTACCGACGCCAGGGAGGTAATGCAACCAACTGGGACACACCGGGATCAACGGATTATACGCCAACTGCCGTAAGGAAGCAGCTTGGTGTAAGAACCCTTGAAATCTTGAGCGGGAATTATTCCGCCAGCGTGGCAATAACTTTTCCGGTCGCTTTTAGCGTCGTCCCAGCTGTCAAGATTGGTATCCAGGGTATTGCTGGCACAGTCGATGGGAGATCATTCTTTGGTCATGCATCCGGGTTAACCGCGGCGGGATTCACGCTCATCGCAGCAAGGAGTACAAACCCTGCGTCACAAAACGACGTTACTTTAGTTTGGGAGGCAACTGGGACCGAGTGAGCGATGTATGAGCTATGAATTACACTTACGCCAATACGACCGCACCGGTGTGCTTAAAAAAGCGGTGCTCCAGCCGTTGTGGGCGCGCTATAGCGAGAGCGTGGATGGCCAGGAACCCCTGGTGTTCGCGCTCAACTACGAGAGCGAAGCGGCGGTCGACTTCGACGAGTTCGACATCCTGCAGGTGATGATCCGCAACAAGGAGCTGGGCATCCAGGATGTGGATGGGGGCTTCGTAGGGGCGTTCGTGGGGCTCCTGCGGGACTGGGACATCGAGACGGACGAGGACGGGCTGACATTCATCCAATTCAAAGCGCCGAACGAGAAGCACATCTTGAGCTGGAGATCGGTGCTATGGTATACGGGCGTGGCCAACCGCAGCACGTTCAGCAACGTGCCGGCCGAGACGATCATGAAGACGTTGGTGCAGTACAATTTCACGGCAGATGCGAGCGTGGCGAACGACAGGCTGAGGGAAGGGAACCTCTCGACCGGCATGGGCATCGATATTACGATCGCAGCGGACCTGGCACGCGGGAACAACCTGAGCAGAGCTTTCATGGGGGGGAATATTTTACCCATCATGCAAAGATTGGCTGAGCAGGCAGGGGGAGATTTCTCGCTCACCTGGCAGGGAGGCAATGATTGGGAATTCGAATATCACCCAGGGCAGTTGGGGACCGATAAATCGACGGGCAGCGAGCGGGTGCTGTTCTCGATTTTAAACAATACGATGCGAAACCCGCGCCTGGTGAGGAAAGGCGCCCGGGCAACGGCGGCGATCTCGGGCGGCCAGGGAGAGGGGTTAGCGAGGGCTATGACGGAGGTGGAGGGAGCGGACTACGCGCTCGATTACGACCTGGAGACGTTCGTGGATGCGCGGCGTGAAGCGACCGAGGAGGGGCGGATCTTCAAAGGATTGGAACAGCTGGAGCCGATGGGGATATCCGCAGAGCTTACCTTCGACGTGCTGCAGACCGGCAACCAATTCTATTCACCGGTGGCAGTGACCGGGCGGAAGACGTACCGGGCGGGGAACCTGGTGACAGCGGTGTATGCGGGGGTGGAGCAGGTGCGGAAGATCGAGCGGGTGGAGGTGGAGTGGAAGGTTCCGAGCAACGAAGATGCATTCCAGGTTTCGCTCACGACCAAAGAGGTGATCTATGGTGGATCATGACATAGACGACCTGGTAGAAGAACTGATTGAAAAGATTAAAGATCTGAACAGCCGGGTGGGTGAGCTGGAGAAGATGGAGCAGAGCGGAGGGGGCGGGGGTGGAGGGCATACCATCGAGGATGAAGGCGTGCCTTTGCCTGCCAGGACGAACCTGGATTTTCAAGGTGCGGGTGTGCAGGCGTTGGATGGAGGCGCTGGTCCTGATAGCACGATTGTCACGATTACAGGAAATGACCAATATGCCATTCACGACAATGTAGCTGCTGAAATTTCAGCCATTGCCAATAAAGCAACTCCTGTGGGCGCTGACATGGCAGTCATCGAAGATAGCGCGGCAGCGAATATCAAGAAAATGATTTATTTACAGAAGATGTTTGTCAAAATGGTGCATTTTCAGGTCACAGGACAGCTTGGTGTAGTTGACCAAATTGGGGTATTGCGTTGTTACAACACGTTGGGTCGCAATATGACTATCGAAGAAGTTGAGATTTCAGTCGGTACTGCACCGACTGGGCAGGCAATCGTCGTAGATATCAACAAAAACGGTGTGACGATTTTCACCAACCAGGCACACAGACCACAGATAGCTGCAGGCGCTAACGTTGGAACAACCACTGACATAGACGTGCCTGCATGGAACGATGGAGATTACCTGACAATGGACGTTGACCAGACTGGCTCGATAGTCCCTGGGTCATATTTGACTTGTATGATTAGAGCGAGGCTGACATGAAATTATTGCAATACGTTGGTACATTCGACCTGGTTATCCTGCGAGACCAACTGCTCGCAGCCTTCCCGGCATGGCGAGTGGATTACGGCAACGGCGTGATCATCGAATATTTCGGGATGGCTTATGATGAGACAAATAGTATCCTGACTTTGATGGTGCCCAATGACGCTGATGAGCAGATGGTACAGCAGGTCATCGACGGGCACGACCCGTCGGCGCAGCTTTACTTGCCTCTCAGCTGGCAGGATATATTGGGTGCAAGACAAGCGTTTCTAAATCTTCCAAACTGGGCGACCTGGACGCCAGAGGAAGCAGAAGCATTTGTAAATGCAGATATTCTTAGTGGGATGACGAAAGTGGAAATCGAAGGCTGGATAGAGACAAACGTTACTAACTTGGATACAGCAAAGACCGCACTAAAGTTGGTGGGTGGTGAAATAGTAGATTTACGGCTTATCTGCTCGAAGATGGCTTATTCAATTATGTTATTAAGAAACGTTGCGATACGAAGGAGAGTGT
This sequence comes from candidate division Zixibacteria bacterium RBG_16_53_22, assembly GCA_001775395.1. Taxonomy (GTDB): domain Bacteria; phylum Zixibacteria; class MSB-5A5; order UBA10806; family UBA10806; genus UBA10806. The sequence goes on from MEWP01000028.1 coordinate 36,656, forward strand.
AATATGGCACGTATATTCACTACTGGAGCGGAAGAATCCGATCCAAGTGCGTTGTGGGATGTAATATTTTCGGACCCTGGGACTGGTCAAAGTGGTCAGTTTCACGCATTCGGCAAGACTGACATCATAAACTTTTTACCGCGTACCGGGCGAGGTATGTATGTTTTATATCCCAACCAATACTTAGAAAAGAACTTTGGTATAGTCACTACGTATACCGAGTTATTTTGGGGATTCAACATTCATCCCAGCGAATTACCGTCTTCAAACCAGGCAATATTTTATTCATATAATGACGACCCAGATGTGTATGCGAGTGAATGCCACGTTACTATTACTCCTGCCGGAGCCATAGCAGCTTACCGGGTATCTACACTCCTGGCATCTAGCGCCAATGGTGTGATCGCCGCAGGAAACGATTATTATATTGAGGTTTGGCATAAACCGCTTGACGCCGCTGGTCGCTTTACGATAAAAGTTGATGGTGTATTAGTGGTCGATTTCACGGGAGATACAACACAAGAGGAGACGTTTATATCAGCATATAGGTGGATTGGAATGGGGTCAAGCACTAGCCAGGGGATGGGATTGGACGATATAGTAGTCAATGATGCATCTGGCTCTTTCAACAACTCTTATCCTGGTATGGTGAGATTATTACCTATTCGGTCACAGTCAGCGGGCACTTACCAGCAGTGGGCAAGGGCTGGCGTCAATTTAGGTTTCGATGCAGCTCAAGCTCGGAATGGGACGTTCGAGTTTACCATGATGCAGACGGCAGATATTGATAAAAAGGAAACGTTTGTGCCGGAACTACCAGACCTCCCTGCGGGAGCATCTATTACCAATATCATCATATCGTTACGCGCCAGGGTGCAGGCGGGTGCAGGCGTGATTGCACCGATGGTTATTTCGGGTGCAACTGAAGACATATCGGCTGACCAAACACTTATCTCGAACTGGCAATATTACCAGTACGCCTGGCCTGAAGACCCGGCCGATAGCAACCCGTGGGTAGAGGCTGATCTTGCAAACCTGCAAATAGGATACTCGAGCTAACATGCCGCCTCTGTTCGCAGAAGATGTTGCTGAGTTCGTTTGTTACATCGAGTATATCGATGAGAACGAAGGCATGCGGGATTCCGGTGAACTCGTCGGATATGTCGAGTATACCGGCGACCCTGCAGGTTCGTATACGTCCGACATCGATACCGCCGGTGAGTTGATCGGTTACGTCGAGCACATAGATGAAGTTGCAAGTTTACATGGAGCGAGCGAATTTGTCGGATATTTGGAGTATATACAATATCCTGAGTACCAGTTTTCCGGTGAGCTAATCGGTTACGCCGAGTATATTGATGAGAACGAAGGCATGCGAGATGCCAGTGAACTCGTCGGATATGTCGAGTATACAGGAGACCACGCAGGTTCATATACGTCCGACATCAATACCGTCGGTGAGTTGATCGGTTACGTCGAATATACGGATATCAATGATGTGTCCGATTCAGGCGAGTTGGTGGGTTACGTGGAGATTATTAATGTTCCACTAGCGCAAACCCACATCACCTACACGATTTTCATCATATAGAGACGAGCTGTAGGGCTTTCCCTTAGAAAATATGTGCTATACTTTGTGAAAAGCGAAGGTATTTATGAGCAGAAGGCGTTCTAGAGGTGAGGGAACACTGGTCCAATTGCCCTCCGGGAGTTGGCGGGCGCAGGTGTGCATCGATCGCAAGCGGCTCTCGATCACGAAGAAGACTCGGGGAGAAGCCAGGGAATGGGTGCGGGAGATGCAAGAGAAGATCTCGCTGGGGATGACTTATGAAGCATCGCAGACCAGGCTTTCACAGTTCATGGAAAACTGGTTAAGGGTCAAACGTTACTCCATCCGCCCGGCGACCGACCGGCAATATAGCGATGCAGTGCGGATCTACATCCTGCCCTCCTTAGGCGAACTGAAGCTGATCGACATTACCCCGAAAACTATCCAGGCCTTCATCGATTCGCTGAGCGATGCCCACGTGGGTCGTCGAACGATCCAGATCGTGAGGCTCATCCTGCATAGCTGTCTTCAGCATGCGGTGGACCTGGCGGTGATCAAATATAACCCGGTGGAGATCGTCAAGGCGCCGAAATCCGATAAGCGGGATCTGCAGGTCTGGAACGAAGATGAGGTCAGCTTATTCCTGCGCTCCATCGAAGGAGAGCGCAATGAGAATTTTTACTACCTGGCGTTGACCACCGGCATGCGGCAGGGAGAGCTGCTGGGTTTAAAGTGGCCCGACATCGAATGGAAGCGGGGCGTGATCATGGTCAAGCGCCAGGCGGTGAGGGTGAGGGGCGGTGGCTATGGCTTTGCCGAACCGAAATCGAAACGTGGCCGGCGGGTAGTGGACCTTGGCATAGGGTCTATTGAGAAGCTTAGAACGCAATACGAGCTGATCAATATCGGGCGCCAGGCAATGAAAGAATCTTGGACCGAGAATGAGCTGGTGTTCCCCACGAAGCGTGGCACCCCACAGGAAGGCACGAATATCGATCGAGAGTTCAAGCGCCTGGTGGCGCAGGCGGGCTTGCCGAAGATCCGCTTCCACGACCTGAGGCATACGGCGGCCTCGATCTTGCTTTCACGGGGCATTCCTCCGGTGATGATCGCCGAGATGCTAGGCCATACGATGGGAGTGTTATTGTCGACCTATGCGCACTTCATCCC
>MEWP01000028.1:39510-42848 GCA_001775395.1 candidate division Zixibacteria bacterium RBG_16_53_22
AAAACAGGCGTATTTTTCCATATATAGGCGCCCCCGGCGGGATTCGAACCCACAACCGTCTGATCCGAAGTAAGATGGTAGTGTTTGGATAGTGTGGATTATCAGGATTATGTGGATTATGCGGCTGTAGTTACGCCTTTTTAGCCGTTTTTTGGCAGGTTTCAGTATCCTCTCGATGAAAAAAGTTTTTTAATTGCACACGAATTACCCACGAGTTTCCTTTAACATTGGAAAATCCGTCCCTCAACCCTAGGGGCGGTGTGCTTTAATGACAAATAAGCTTTGATAATCTTTCATCAACCCTCTGTGCATACGTGAAAGTAGTTTCGTTATTATTGGCTCTGGAAAATATGTCGATATAAACCAATGCATTACATCTGGTGAAGATGAATTGAATAGATGTGCCTCCGTATATGGTTTTTCCACCAACCAAATAAAGGTCAGAAATAGATGTCACGGCATATCCAGATATTTCGCCAATATCGATGAAACTTTTCGACACATCATGTAATCCTTCTTCTTTTTTAATAATTTGATAAGCCTTTTCCAGATCTTCAGATGTATTAAATAGGATTATCATGATCCCATCAGATGCAAAATCAACTGTTCTAAATCCCATACGTTTAACTTGGGCAACATTTGAACTCGATTTTAAATAATCAGGCAGATTGCTTTTTATTTGCTGTGCAACAAACTCAGTTGGCAAGTCTCCTGGTAATAATAAAATACTTTCCAGATCTACCTCCGATAACGAAACGGGGGTGGATGTCGGTGCAGTGGTGGGTTGAATGATAGGCAATGCTGTCGGCAATGAAGTTGGCAAAGCAGCTTGAGTCTGATTGATTGCATCCTGGATTGCTTCTTGAGATGGTGTGCAGGCAGGAAGGATAATCATAGAAATAAATAGTAAAAAAAGGATTTTCATCGCATTCTCCTGTTTCAAGTTGTTAAAGAATTCATTCTGAATTTCAATAATTAATAACAGCTTGCAATCATAGAACAGATGTGCTATAATTTAGAACAAAATAAGATGACAAAATGACAACCATAGAATTTGTGGATGATGATCACGATTTGGTCGTTCGTGTATATTTGAACCCGTGTTTTGAAAAAATCCTGATCACGACATCTTCCGCTTCGGGGTCAAATTCGGATATGCCATGCAAAGATAGCTCAGATTTGGTTTCGGACAGGGCAGCTTCGAGGCGCGCACGCATCTCTGGGGGTAAATGACTGAAAGATAAAATGTCAGGTGGTTCGATCCCGAGCACCTGGTAGACTTCCGGCCCGAAACGATTGACCAACTTGTCGATCGTTTTTTTGTGTTTGGGGATTTGGCCATTCTTATTAAGGTATTCATCAAGTGATTGAGGTGAAATACCAAGCCATCGAGCAAAATTAGCCTTTGATCCCTCTAAGCCAATTGAATCTCCACGCCATTTTAGAAATTTTTTATTAAGCCAATCGTGGAAATCCATAATGAAATTATAACCAATATTTGTAAAACCCTTGACAGTCTCCATGTTATGTATATAATCAATTAGCAGATAAACCCAACAAAAATGATGACTACGAAAATTTCTGAAATCATAAGCAAATATCGTGGTGATAAAAGCCTTCGAGATTTCGCCACAGATCTCTCAGAAAAGATGCCCGAATCCATTTCTCATCAAACGATCAAAAACTGGGAGGAGGGGATCAAGCCTCAATATTACACGATATTGGCCATTTTCATAACCTATGACGATTGGCGGGGAGCGTTTGCACTGGAAATTCTTCGGGTGTTAAAGCCCGAGTTATACAAACCAGACCCGATCAAATCAGCATAAGAGGAGGAGACATGGTGGTCTTTGACGAAACATGCATCATGGTTAGGACCCTACTCGGTGAAGATACTTATACCAGGCTGGTAGGGCTACTCCCGAACGATTATTTCAATCTCACAAACGACGAAAAGCGCCTCATTTTCCGAAATATCCTGCACGAGATCAACCACGAGGGTGAGATAGATCCATTCAAGCTTTCGGAAATCGCCCGCAAATTTACCCGCGTGATCCTGGAAGGATCGGAAATACCGGCGTGATCAATATGCCATCCACATCGATATTATCCACAGATAACCCCTCCGAGGAGATGCTCAAGCCAAAGGAAGTGGCTAAGAATCTTAATATCGACGTTAGCCAGGTTTATAAGCTCATCCGGGCAGGCGCATTGCCTTCGGTGCGGATCTGGAAATCGATCAGGGTGATGCGCAGGGACCTAAACCGGTTTATCGAGCAGCATCGGGATATATGATTATTAAGGTGCTTCTAATAATTTAGCAGGTTTTATTGAGTTTGTCAGAAAAAGGAAGATATGCGGATGGTTGAGGATGAAATTCGGGTGGATTACGGACGAAGAGATCATCAATTATGACGGAACGTTGTCGATGGCCCAACCATGCGGAGGAGATACGAGAAAAATGTCTGACCAATATCAGGCGAACCAGGGAGATGATCAGATATGCTCAGAAATTATCTAGGGAAATCGAGATCGTGAAGCAATTAGCGGATGCAATCGAGTGGACCTATGTGATCGAGTGCGACTTAAAGGATGTAGGTCCGAAGGCGGATAAAGAGAGGATGGATTGACGGCCAGCGGTCCGCTGATCAGACTGACCTCCTCAGCCTGGTTGGCGGATCCCTGGACATCAACACAAAAGCAGGTAGCTGTTAGCAATTAGTTATTAGTAAGAACAAAATACAAAAAGATAAAGGAGAGAATTAAATGGCAGAAAATGGGATGAATTCAATCACTTTTCCGGCGACGAATGCAGCCGGTGAAGCCAAATTGAAGAGATTGATCGAAACGATCTCAGATTATATGGGATCAAAAGTCGAGATTGAATCTGTCATTGTGCTCCAGGCGAGTTATCCCCACGATCGACCAGATATTGAAGCGATCTTCAAACGCCTGGCTGGAAACAAAGTTGGATTAGTACGAGCTGGTCAAACGAAAGAATCTTCGGAAACTAAAAAAGAAAAACCAACTGATCCAATATCTCCCGCAGCGCCATCATCATAATAAAAAATGCAGATCTTCGGGGTGCTGATTTTCGACGAGAAATATGAGCTGTCTGCAAGTGAGCTGATTAAGGTGGCTGCACGGGAATTCGTGGATGAATCTGGGAAAAAGCCAGTCTTGGCGCTCGTCAATGCAACTATCGAGACCATCCCGGCGATCGAAGGCCTGAAGGTGGTGACATCATATTGGCTGAGACCGCACCAGGCGATCGTAGGAGTGTTGATCAACGATGAGATGTCAGCAATGAGCAATCAGCCAAGAGCGAAAAAGACGGC
>MEWP01000028.1:42859-45697 GCA_001775395.1 candidate division Zixibacteria bacterium RBG_16_53_22
TGCAATAAATATTTTGAGCAATCCTTCCCCAAACCCACAGGTTTCGTATAGTCATTATATGAACAAAAACATCGAGGCAATTTACCAGTTCATCCTGGCTTTCAAGGCCGAACATGATGGGAACAGCCCTTCGATCCGGGAGATCAAGCGAGCCTGCAATATCTCGAGCACATCGATGGTGGAGATCTACCTGGATTGTTTGATCGGCGATGGAAAGATCGTGATGATCAATAAGGGGACCAATTACAGGCGGATTGGGGTGGTAGGCGGCGTGTGGACGCTTATAGGACCTGATGGAGGTTGAAAGGAGATGATTGAATGATCAGTCCAATTTTTCTCGATGCTGAAGGTGACCCGATCTATAACGCCGGGGTGAGCGTGCAGGAGATGATCGATCAGCTCCCGGCGGGGCTGGACCGGGGGGACGAAGGGCGGTTATTGGATGGCCAATGGACACGAAGAACTCGAGGCTTTTATCCAGAACGAAATCGACAACCGGGCGATGGACCTGCACGAGCAGGCATCGGCGATGAGGCATGCGGCGGAGCTGCGGTGGGGAAGATATTCGCCGGAAAAGCAGATAGCGATGTTTTAAGGCAAAAGATCACCACGAAGGACACAAAGTATAAAAACAAAGTTACACAAAGAAGAAATTATGGATCTTAATTATTACCTAAAAGATGAAGTGCACAATGTGTATGTAACGGAGCCGTGCCCGGGATGCGATCTAGTGGAGAACCTGGCGATCTTTACCAAAATCGTCAGCTACGCCAATGACCGGATCGAGTACCACGTGGGTTGCAACAAATGTGGTTGGATGGGCCCGCACGCACCGAACCCGGTGAAGGCAGCCCAATTATGGGATAAAAGGAGATCAAATGTTAATCCAAATCAAACCAGGACCATTATCCAAGGCCATCGCTCAGCAGAGCGCTGAGTGGTTGGAGGCGGTTTATCCGAATGTTTTCGATGCGCTGCTGCAAGAGCTGGATAGCGGTAAATCCATCCTCGATATCAAGCAAATCTTGAGACGGACGCTTGGTCCGGACTTAAGAGAGGCATTAGCTGCCCGGATATTGCAGGCTTCGGAACATTTGATCAGCGAGCGCGTGAATGCCAGGTAATGAGCATTCATGGAAAATAATCCATTCGAGTTTTGGATTTTATGGCTGATCAAAGCTGAGCTATTCGTCTTTATCCGCTTCTTGGGCAAGACGCTGTATACAAGGATCGCGATGATCAACGATAAAATTTATGCAGCCGCCACCCAGGTATAAGAGCCGCGCCGGCAATTAGTAAAAAAATGAAAGAAACCGAATTAGCCGAATTTGTAATCGATTGGCTTTCTACTCAAAACTGGAATATCTACCAGGAGGTTGAATTTAATCATCACGGTGGCATCGCTGATATTTGTGCTGAACGGCATGGAATATTATGGATTATCGAAACCAAAATGGCGATGAGTATTGAAGTCTTGCGCCAAGCTTCTAAATGGCCTGTTCACTTTCGATCAATCGCTATTCCGAAAGCGATAAACTCTTACAAAAGAGATTATTTCGTTGCTCGTGATTATTATAGGGTTGGGGTGATCGAAGTATCAAAAGATGATATTTATGAGGCCGGGAAACCACCTCTATATTTACGCCATGACAAAACGGCAAAAAGACTTTTATTGCAGCTCACAGAGTTACATAAAACTTTTGCAAAAGCCGGGTCAAAAGGAAATGGTCATCTTACGCCTTACAAAATGACGATGATGGATATAGCAAGCACTCTGCGAAGGCATCCTGGATGCACTGTAGATGATCTATTTAAAATTCACGGGCCGATGCATTATGCAAACAAATCATCGTTCAAAGGCAATATATTGAAGTGCTTGGAAGATTTTGAGAAAGACTGGTGCCGGATCGATAAAACATCTAAGCCGTACAGGCTTTATATAGGAGAGGGCGATGCAAGAGATTAAATATCAGGATCAGACGGTCAAACAATATGCCGATGTGGTGAAAGCTTTGAAGGAAAAGCACCCAGATATCGTCGGGGTGACAGTGGACATCTCAACGGATGATATGGCCAGAGAGGTCGAATTGAGCGTCGGAACGACCGTAGTCTTTATGACGCCGGAGCAGGCTGTAGACCTTATGCAGCAACTGCGCCGGGCGGTGGTGAGAGTTAAACCCAAAGCTCTGAGGCATAATAGATGATCTCCCAGCCTGAGATCGCCCTCCTGCGCTCGCTGAAGAAGACGGCGGTCATCCTGCTGCTCTTATTTCGGCTGGATAAGCCGGTTGGGCGGGATGAGATCGCCGAAGTTTTGGATATCGACCCAAGGACGGTGAAGAATCACCTGAACAGCTTATTGCATTTTGGCTTGGTCACCCGCACGCATTACCAGAACGGCTATCAATTATCCCAATTTGGAAGACAGATGATCTTAGGTCAACCTCAAGACCTGGCACATCTCCCCGTGGCAACAAACAAACAAGACCCACCAGAGGCACTCCATGCGGCGCTGCCCGCAACATTCCAAGACCTCGCCGGAGGCGCAGAAGTCCACGAACCTGCCCAGGCACTCCCCCAGACCAACGATCTCCCTGCTCCGAAGATTAAAAAGGGCACAATTTGTGTACCTGCACAAATTGTGCTTAAAGAAGAAGAAGTTAAAGAGGAATCTATTGATTTAAATACTTCTTCTTCTTGCTTAAATATGCAAAAATTGCTTAAAGCGAGCTCCCTACTTTTCGGAGAGCCGGGTGTGATCCAAGATAATTTACCGGAATGCCGGGCCGAGGTGGTGCTCGGGTGGCTGGCGCACGCCTACCAGCAGCGACACCGGCT
>MEWP01000029.1:0-578 GCA_001775395.1 candidate division Zixibacteria bacterium RBG_16_53_22
AAGATGCTTGAACTCGTTGGCTGAATCCATCTGCACGATTCCGATCACCTTGCCCATTTGAAGAGCCATGAAGAAACGGCTTCCCTTTTCCATCAACAGGCCAATATCATCGGCATTGATCAACGGCAAGGGGAAAGGCGAGACGCCTCGCAGGGGCGTATTGTTGCGATTAGATTCGCGCATGATATATGCAATATTCGGGGTGTCTGAAATGCTGGCCGGTTCCATAATAGTGGTCGGCATCAGGTAGCGGCGAAGGTTTGCGCCCCGAAGGTCGCGGGGAAAACTATCGCCATCGAGCTTCTGGACATCATCCAAATAAGGAATCCCCTCCAGATGCACGGTCCAGTCCTCCCCTTTCATAATTGAGTCGGCGATCTTCTGCAAACGGCTTTCCTGCCCCTCCCATCTCTTTTGAAGCGCCTCGATCTTCTTCCTGTCCAAAAGCATCAAACTTACCTCCTTCTTCCCATGAATACATCACCAACTTCTTGTGAATATAGTGTCATGGGAAATACCGAGCAATAGAATTGTTGGCGGCGATTGCAGGTCACTCGGCGCGTCGCCCCTGGCAGGCG
>MEWP01000029.1:598-6587 GCA_001775395.1 candidate division Zixibacteria bacterium RBG_16_53_22
GGACAAGAAACCCGGGCCCTGTCAACGAGCCTTGGTTTTTCCGCCGGCTTCGGTCTCGTTACGGGCGCCGTTTCAGTCGGCCGCCGGGTTTCTTGGTGGTCCAAGGGACCACGGCGGCCCCGCCTGCCAGGGGGACGCGCCGAATCCCGAATCAGAACCCCAGATGAATTCCGAACACGGCCATGCCATCGCGATTGCGGATAAGCTGATTATCATACGGCCACCAGCCGACATAGGCTGCCAGGATTCCATGGTCGCCATAAATCGTGAAATTGAATTTCAGCTCGTGTTTGCGTTTGAGATCGTGACGGTTATCTATAATCCAAAGGTTGTTCGAGTTAATATCGAACCCCAGGCGTTTGAAACGCAGCAGGACGAAGTGCAGGTCGGTGTTAAGGGTAAAATCGTACCCGTGGTATTTCTGCCAGGAGTAGCCTCGGGGTGTGAAAAACGAGGCCATGATGAAATAATTAATCTTGTTGGCCCAGATCGGGCCGGGACTACCCGGTTCCGGTTGATGATAGCGATATTTCGGCAGAAATCCCAGATTGCCGAATCCGAAACGGAGCGCATTCCAATATTTGGTCGAGTCGCGTCCATTGGGATTGGTGGGTGTCGGTTCGTAGCCGAAACGGTCGATACCGTGGAAACAGTCGTGATGGAATTGGACCTCGAAAAAGTGGGCCGCGAGTTCGAAACGCCCGGTGGCGCCAAACGACCAATGCCCCCGGTTGGGATCGAACACCATGTCGGTTTTGGATGGGTCAGTTTGTGGTTTGCGCCCCATGGCGGTTTCCTCGAGCAGGTCGACCATGAAAAAAAAACTTCGATAACGGAATGTCTCGACGCTGGCATTAAGATCGGTGTCGATCATGAATTTGGTGCTCTGATCGAAATAGATGTAGGAGGCGATGTCGCCGTTGCCGCGAAAGAGAACCTCAAAATTTTTGGGTTTAGCCGCCGTCGTTGTGGCGGGTTCGCCCGCTGTAGTTATAGTGGGCTTTTCCTCCTGGCCGTAACCGGCTTGAGAAAGCAGTATCACCAGGGCGACCGATACGGACAATTTCCTGCGCAAATTTACCTCGCTTGATATGGTCTCTGCCGGACATGATCCACTTCGCTCGATGTCCCGCGATTGATTTGGCAAATCTAAGCAAGTTCGGCGATTTTGGCAACCCGCCAATATAAAAAAACGCCGCCCGGAAAAGCGGCGTCTTTAAAGTGAATTGCTCTGTCAGAGCTTGAAGACCTTTTTCTTGCCAGTCACGTTTTTAGTGGCATTGCGCGTATCGACCACCATTTGCGCCTTGTCAACCACCCATTGATAATTGAAACTGGAATGGTCGGTAATGATAGCCACGCAGTCGGCTTTCTTGATCAACTGCTCGGTCAACGGTGTGGCCCTCAAATCCGGTCCGTTGTCCATGCGGATTATTGAAACGTAGGGGTCGCAGTATTTGACTTTAGCCCCCTTTTCCTGCAGAAGCCGGATCACATCCAGAGCCGGTGATTCCCGAAGGTCGGAGATGTCGCGTTTGTAGGCTACGCCGAGAATAATGATATCGGCAGCATTGACAGATTTCCGCCGGGTATTGAGCGCCTTGGTAATCTTGTCGACCACGTATTCGGGCATATGGGAGTTGATATCGCCTGCCAATTCGATGAAGCGGGCGTAGTAATTCAGTGATTTCAATTTCCAGGAGAGGTAATGCGGATCAATCGGAATACAGTGACCGCCCAATCCCGGGCCTGGATAAAACGGCATGAATCCGAACGGCTTCGAGGCGGCGGCATCGATTACCTCCCAAACATCGATACCGAGACGGTCGCACATGAGCGCCACCTCGTTGACCAGGCCGATATTGACGGAGCGGAATGTATTCTCCAATAGTTTCACCATCTCGGCAGTCTGGGTGGATGATACGGGTACCACCTGGATTATGACCTGCTCATAAAAGTATTTGGCTACTTTAAGGCAGGCGGGGGTTGTGCCGCCGACAATTTTCGGTGTGTTGCGGGTCTGGAATTTTGGATTGCCCGGATCGACCCTCTCCGGCGAGAATGCCAGGAAGAAATCGACTCCCAGCTTAAGGCCGGTGGCTTCCAATTTCTCACGGAGAAGTTCGTCGGTCGTACCCGGATATGTAGTCGACTCCAGAACAATCAGCATGCCTTTGTGCAAGTATTTGGCAACCTCGGTCACGGCGGCCAGAATGAACGACACGTCGGGGTCTTTGGTCTTGTTGAGCGGGGTCGGCACGCAAATGATGGCCACGTCGGCTTTCTTGAGCTGAGTGAAGTCGCTGGTGGCATGAAGCCTCTTAAGGTCGACCAGCTCCTTGACCTCGTAATCCTTGATATCGTCAACATCCGATTTGCCGGCATTCAGGGTTTTGACTTTCTTGTCCAGGATATCGATCCCAACCATCTTGAACCCGACCCGCCCGAACTCCACCGCCAGGGGAAGTCCGACATAACCCATGCCGATAACCGCGATTATGGCTGAGCGGTCCTCGATCTTTTTGCGAAGCTGTTCGCCGTGGCTCATATCTTCTATCTTTGGAATTTTCGATGTTACCTTTGGCCTGTGGCCGCTGGCGGACTTGGCTTTTTTAACGGGCATATTTCTCCCTCTCAAGACGTTTATTCTCCTCAGAGACAATTATCGACATTAATCAAACCTCTTCAACCAAATAATCGCGCCAGAAATTAAATGTATCGCGAAGCGTCACGTCAATCGGGATTGTCGGGCTCCAGCCGGTATCCTTCTTTATCTTCTCATTGGAGCCCACCAATATCGGTATATCGACCGGCCTCATCCGCGATTGATCAATCACCACGTCGATATTTTTCGACGTGAAGGCGCGGTATTTTTCAAGCAGGTCGGACAGGCGATATCCGATACCGGAGCAAACGTTGTATGGTTCCCCGGGCGTTCCCTTATCGACCAGCTCCGCGTAGGCCCGCACCACGTCGCGGACATCGGTGTAATCCCTGACCACGGCCATGTTGCCCACTTTGATCACCGGCTGCGATATTCCCAGGTCGATCTTGGCCACCTGCATGGCCCAATCGGAAAGCACCGCCACCGTTTTCTGATGCGGCCCGGAGTGCGAGAATGCGCGCACCACATATATCGGCATGCCGAACGCCTTGCAGTATTGATAAGCCATCAGGTCGACCGTGGCCTTGCTGACGGCGTACGGATTGATCGGCCTCAATGGGTGGTCCTCCAATACCGGGCATTCCTCGGGAGTCAAGCGGCCGTAAATCTCCGATGACGTTATAACCAGCGTCTTGATCGGAAAATCCATTTTGCTGATCGTCTCAAACAGCACCAGTGTCCCGATAATGTTGACCGAGAAGGTCTCCAGCGGATTCTCAAACGAAAGGCGCACCGACGACTGCGCCGCCAGGTGAAAGATGGTATCCGGCTTGAACTGCTTGATCGCCTTGGTGAGCAGGTGCTCGTCGCGCAGGTCGCCGATGAAGATTTTCAGGCTATGATGGCTTTTGGCAAACGGCGCTATTTCCTCGCGGTCATCGTTTTCAATACCGGCCACCTCGTGGCCGCTACCCTGCAGATACTCCGTCAGGTGCCGCCCCGCAAACCCCCCTATGCCTGTAATAAGTGCTTTCAAGTTGTCTTATTCCTGTAGGTCGGGTTCATCAAGACCTCGGTCGATACGACCGAGGTCGAGGGAACCCGACATTTTTCCTATTCCCCAAAATTTCCATCGAATTTATCAAGGTCGACTGCGCCCCAATCCTCGGGGTACCAGTCCCCGAATTTCTTTATCGACGAATGGGGGTAATCGAAGGCCTGCTTTACCAATCCATGCTTCACTGGATTGTAGTGGATGTAGTCGAGATGCCGGCGGTAATCATCCTCGTCTCGAATGATGTGGTCCCAGAAGCGGTCCTGCCAGACCCTGCCTTCTACGAATCTGTAAGCGTGGCGAGTAGAATAGCTGCGCTTGAAGCGATGCAGTATTTCCGAGATGCTCTTTTCGGCATTTGCCAGCATGGCATGGAAATGATCGGGCAAAATTACCCATGCATCTAATTCCTGATCGCCCCAGCTTTGCCAAAAGAGCTCCGTGTCTTTTAATAGAGTCTCGCGCCGGCCTTCCGTGACGACCGCGATAGAATATAGCCTTTCGCGAAGGTCAATGCGCCGTAGTGTTTTCATCTCATCATTTGTCTTCTTATTCCCGTAGGTCGGGTTTATCCAGGGAAACCCGACTTTTTTATTCCCTCATGTTTGCTATCGTGATATTTTCATCACTTGGATGTCGGGTTCCGCCGCTTGGCTCCGCCTCGCTTGATGAACCCGACCTACAGGGTTCGGTCAGGCGCCGCCCCACACTCGCCCAGATGGACTCGGCAGGGGTAAACCCCGCAGGCCCCCCTATGCCTGTAATAAGTGCTTTCAGAATTTTTTGGCCCCTTCCGTCTGAATTCTTGAGATACGCCTAAAAAGTGCCCAAGTTACACCATATAAGCCACCTGGCTCGAAACCGCTTGTGATTAATCTACACCTCCGCCTTTTCATTTGGGGCAACCAATCCTTCTCAATTATGTCCGGTGATTGGGATCTTGCATAATTCTCAGAATCATCTTCATCTTCTACGGCCTCGGGGAAGCAATTAGGGCTCCACCCCTCGAACTTAAGAATATCCCCATTACTCAATTCCTCTTCGTTGCATTCATCTGACACTCTATCGAGTATTTTATATATCTCGGTCCAAGTTTCATCTGAAATAGGATTTTCTCCGCCCATAGCTCAGTCGCATTTATGCGTCCAGAGGAAAGCCCTTAAGACAGTACTCTAGCGTTAATTTTAAACATCCTAAACAATTTGCAGTCATCTAATCCCTGATTGGCTAATGAACTCTCCTAGCGTAATTTCCCTATTTTTCATTTCAGTAGGCATTTTAATTCTGAAAGCCCGAAATGCGAGGTTAATAGGAACTTTTTTAAATGGCTTTAGGCCCTGGATAATAACCTTTTCAAGATTACTTTTTTCTTCTCTTAGGCATTTCATGTAGAAGCGATCTTTCATATGTCCTCTGAATATGATCTTTAATCCCCCACTTCGTCACTATTATTCTGATACTTTACTCAAGACCGATTTCAACCGACTTCTCGCAATTCCGGGCGTAAAACGCAACGAATATTTCCCATCTATGCAATTAATTATATTCAGCGTTTCAGAGGATAAAAATGAAAGATGCTTAATTATTTCCTCTCTTGTTATTCGACGAATATTCTTCTGTTCGCAATAAAGATCAAGCCTGCCCTTAATTTCGTCGATAGTACGCCCCTGAAAATCTAAATTCTCAATTACAGTGAGCGACTTTGCAATTGTCGCGCCCTGCGCTTTATATTTATTCCCAAATTCCGTTATCTTGTTCGGTCCTACAACACCTGTTTGCTTAAACACCTCAATATAATCAAAGGGCGAAAGCACGAAAGCTCTATGAATCTCCAATAGCTGCACAAGGGCTTGAATTTCAATCAAGCATGCACCCTCAAGTTCCGCATCCCGCCCGACGGCCTTATCGAATCCGACGCTGGCGATAACCATGAAGTCGGCATCGTTTTGTGCCTTGTGTCTTTTTATCCGCGTGAAGTTAATAGCTGATTTAGAGTCGGTCTTCGTGCTCTTGCCATCAACTATAAATCTGAAAGGCTCAAAAACCAAAACGTCGGTTTCACCAGAGCCACCAATTCTCTTGCATCTAAACCCAATCTCATTGAAGAATCTTTCAAGAGCTACCTCGAATCGTTTTGGGTTTGCGCTATCCCTTGCGGAAATTAAGAGCTCATTTTCCAAATCGGACAATTCAGGGGGTCGAACCTCTACCGTGGTATCGGCCTTCGGAGCATTCAATTCAGTAAGGGTCGGCGAAAATGCTCTCCGATATTCCTTTGGAGAAAAATCAAAAAAGTCTAAATATTGTGTCACATCATACATGCCCCCTTT
>MEWP01000030.1 GCA_001775395.1 candidate division Zixibacteria bacterium RBG_16_53_22
CGAGATTCAATACAAATTATCAGTAAGCCGCCTTCAGAAGATGTTATGGGCGAATTGCGATGCCGTACCCCTGCCCGCTGTTTTAGACGGAAGATGAAATTCACAAATAGCGATGTTAGCTTTGAAAGCGTTATTTCAAGAAGATTAGTTTGATGGCTTGGGATTCATGGGGCGCGATGGCCGCGGCCGTTCGCCCGTAATTTCTGCTGGCGCTAACTCGGGTGACATTAGGAATTACAACCTGCCATTCAGAAGGCCAGTTTTGGGCATCAGGCACGTCCGTCGCGTAGACTATTCTATCATCTAAGTCCGTTGCTATCATGTAGCTATACTGGGTTCCCTGATGCCAGCCCACAGCGGTTCCAGTAACGTCGTTAACGAAATAGGGTCTCTTCGTTACCTCCCAGTTGACCGTTTGTGCGGAAAGGCTCATTGGGAACAGAAGAAACCCTATTACAAACACCATCCTTGTGCTCATAAATTCCTCCAGTTGAAGTTCTACCGTTATCTGATCATCACTAACTTCGTCGTTATCATCCTATCACCTCCTCTCAAACAGGCGATGTATACGCCGGATGCGAGTATCTTGCCGTCCTGACCCCTGCCCTCCCAGACAACCCGATGCTTACCCGAATTTACAGGAAAAGTTCTTACCCGATTCCCAAGCAGGTCATATATGACTAACTGGCCCTGGATGTAGCTTGAGATTGCCACGGTAACAGCCGTATTGAACGGATTGGGAAACACACTTAGGGCCATGGGCGCAGAACTTGAACCAATATCAAGAACCCCGACTTGATAATGCCAGCTCTTATAATAGATATCGCTGTATTGCGAAGATGGCCTTTGGTCCTCCCACACCAAATGAAGATTCCCGACGTCATATGAAATCCAAGGGGTATATGAATATCCTTCGGCATAAGTCAGCCGCTCGTAGGGCGTCCAAGATAATCCCAGATCTATGGATTTGCTGAAGCAGATTTCGAAATTCAGCGGGCCATACTGACTGTCCCAATCGGACCAGACCACCCAAAGGGAATCGCCGGCGAACGCCAAACTGGGATTAGCCACCTTGTGGTGGTGCGTGGCCCTGATTTCATTGCCCCAGGAGGCTCCTCCATCGCTGGTGATGCGCAAGTAAAGGTCGCCTGGAAAGGAGTGCGATTCGCCGCTATCGACCCAGCCGATGACAGCATTCCCACTCTCTTGTTCGCACGCAATACAGGTGTGTTGAGCGGGCCAAGCATCCGCAGAAGATAATTGAATCGGATCCGACCAGGACTGACCGCCATCGGGGCTGATAATGGCGACCGCCTCGAACATGGTCCCGTTGGGATAGGGAACCGCCGACCAAGCGGCATAGAGAACGCCTTCGCACTTCTGTATCCTCAGGTTATTCAGGAATTGGTCGCTATATGCGATAACCCGGAGTTGGCTCCATGTTTGTCCCAGGTCCGGGGACATGACAAAATAGAGGGGCTGATAACCGCTGGAGTCGGTGAAGCCCCAGCTAGCAAAATATACGGAATCTCCGGTCATGCAACAAGCAACTTCGCTCCAACCCTCGTCGCGCCACTGCTGGAAAACGTAATCTGCCTGTGACCAACTTTCCCCGTACGTAGAAGTCGAAAAGCCAAAATTTACAACCCAATTAATAGGGTTGGTATCCACGTCAAACCAACCTATTAATGTCCTGTTTCCCGATTGTGACAGACCAATATCTACTCCTCGATGGCCAGGTTCTGTAAGATTCACCAGCGAATCCCAGTTAACCCCGCCGTTTGTACTTCGCATGTAAGAGACATAGTGTGGCCCGGCCACCTGTTGCCAAGCCACATGAATGGTATCATTTCTGGCAATCACCTGGGGCAAAATCTCATATCCGCGGTAGGTCAACTGTACATCCTCGCTCCACCCGGCAAGGGCCGCGGGAACACACAAAGCAAGAGACAGAAATATGAATGCGATGAGATGGGAATCAAAGAATCGGGGGCTTTTCGGTGTCACTCAGACGTCCTTCCTTAAGTCGGAGGACCATTATTATCCCGTAAGAAAGGTAATATGTGGAATTTGAGGTTGTCAATACTTATCTATAATTCTCCTTTTAGCTTATCGTATTCCATTTTCGTTGCTGGCATTTGACATCTATGGCATGCTGTGATATCATATATCCGTGGGTTCAAATCATAATAGACTTCGCGCCGCCGAACTTCGAAAGCTGATCGAGCATCACAACTATCGCTATTATGTTCTTGATTCGCCCGAGATATCCGATGCCGAATACGACGAACTGTTCGACGAATTGATGCGGCTCGAAAAAGAGCATCCCGAGCTTGTAACGCCCGATTCACCAACTCAGCGAATCGGCGCTCCTCCCCTGGCGAAATTCCCATCGCACAAGCATTCCATTCCGATGATGTCGCTCAACAAGGTGACCACGAGGGACGAATTCCTGGAGTTCGATAAGCGGGTCCGCGGCCTCATTGGTGGTGAGGGCGGGCCAATCGAATATACGATCGAACCCAAGTACGACGGCCTGGCAGTGGCCTTGATTTACCGCAACGGCGTTTTTGAAACCGCCGCCACGCGCGGCGATGGGGTCACCGGCGAGGAGGTCAAAGAGAATCTCAAGACGATTAAGAACATTCCCCTGAGGCTGATCGGGAAAAATCCGCCGGAACTCCTCGAGGTGCGCGGCGAGGTAATTATCGCCAAGGCCGATTTTGAGAAATTCAACAAGCAGCGCAGCGAGGCCGGCCTGGAGCTTTTCGCCAATCCGCGCAACATGGCAGCAGGATCTCTGAGACAGCTTGATTCGGGTATCACAGCCCAGAGGCCGCTGAGGTTTATCGGATATGGAATCGGGGAAACCAAGGGGATTCCGCTTGACGGCCATTTCGAAACCATGAATTTAGTCAGGAGATTCGGAATTCCAATCAGCAGTTATCTAAAGAAGTTCACCAATACAGATGATTTGATAGCATATTACGAACGAATCCTCGGTGAACGCGATTCGTTTGATTTCGACATAGATGGCATCGTTATTAAGGTTAATTCCTACGAGCAGCAGGCGATTGCCGGAGTCTTATCGCGTTCACCGCGCTGGGCAGTGGCCTGGAAATTTCCAGCCGTCCAAAAAACCACAATTGTCGAGAAGATCGAGGTCCAGGTTGGCCGCACCGGCACGCTGACACCGGTAGCGCATTTGAAACCGGTTCAAGTCGGCGGGGTTACGGTATCGCGGTCAACTCTTCACAATGAGCAGGAGATCGAGCGGAAAGATATCCGTGTCGGCGATACGGTGGTGGTTCAGCGCGCCGGGGATGTCATTCCCGAAATCGTGACGGTTATCGTGGAGAAGCGACCGTCGGGCACCAGGAAATTTGCCATGCCGGAAAAATGCCCGGTCTGCGGTTCGGCGGTGCAACGTGTCGAGGGCGAGGTGGCCGTGCGATGTGTCTCGCTCTATTGTAAGGCGCAATTAGTTGAGAAAATATTTCATTTCGCCTCGCGGGGGGCGATGGATATAGAGGGCCTGGGATATAAGACGGTCGAGGCTCTAATCGAGAAGGGATTTGTGAAGGACGTAGCCGACCTATATTTGCTGCCAACCAGAAAAACCGAGATACTCGAGATGGAGCGGATGGGCGAAAAATCGTTCAACAATCTTGTGGCCTCTCTGGAGCGATCGAAAAAGCGGGAGCTTCCTCGTCTGATATTCGCCCTGGGGATTCTGGGGGTCGGCGAGACAACCGCGAATCTTCTGGCCCAGCATTTCGGCACGCTCGAACGCCTCATGAAGGCCGGCGAGGAGGAATTCTCGCAGGCGCGGGGGATCGGACCGGTGATCGCCCGATCTGTCTACAGATTCTTCTCTGACAAAAACAACCTCGCAGTCATAAGGAAGCTCGAGAAGCTGGGGGTCGAATTCCAGGAGGGCGAACATCCCAGCGAAGGCCCTCTCAAGGGAAAAACCTTCGTTTTGACTGGTACCCTGGAGGCATACACACGCACCCAGGCGCAGAAGATAATTGAGCAATTGGGCGGGCACGTGACATCATCCGTTTCGAAAAAAACCGATTTTGTCGTGGCTGGGGCCGATCCGGGCAGCAAACTCGACAAGGCCCGTACACTTGGTGTCAAGGTCCTCGATGAGAACGGGTTCACGAAGCTGGTGGGCAGGCAATGAGCAATAGCGAAATCGCGGCGCTGTTCGAGGAGTTGGCCGATCTAATGGAACTGGCCGGCGAGAATTATTTCAAGATCCGCGCTTACCGCAATGCGGCCGAGACAATTCGAGGTTTATCCGCGCCATTAAAAGAGATGCCTCCAATGGAAATCGGGGAGTTGCCGGGTATCGGCAAGGCGATAACCGACAAGATCGCCTCGGCACTGGAAAGCGGCGCCTTTCCGACTCTGGTGAAATGGCGTCAGACCGGGTATGCCAGCTTGAGGCCGCTGGCCGGATTTGACGGGGTGAGTATTGAATTATTGAGGAGAATGATCAAGGATTTAAGCCTTAATTCTCTCGACGATTTGAAAAAAACTTTTGACGACGGGGCTTTTGACGCTTATAAGAAGGTCGACTCGAAAATGAAGAAATCGATCAAAGAGCATTTGATGGTCAATCATGGCTGACGTGGAAAAAAGGCAGCTCACCCTTCAAGCCATAACCCTGCCAATCCTGGTTATCGCGGCCGGGACCGCATTCATGTATTACGCGGCGCCGGTGTTGATTCCGATTCTGCTGGCTCTGTCGCTGGCCTATCTGCTCATACCACCGGTCAATTTCCTGAAGCGGAGATTCAAACTCCCGCACTCCCTGGCGGTCGTAGTCGTGATGACAATCGTGGTGGGCCTGTTTGTGCTGCTCGGCTTCGTAATTATCAATGAGGCCGCCGATTTCGCGCAATCATTCCCGGAGCTCAAAGAACAGGCGACCGGTAAGATCAAGGAATGGAACTCGACTATCGGGGAATATATCGGCAAGACACCCAGCGAGATATTCAACGCCGACAGCCTCAAGGTTGAGCCGGGCCAGGTTCGGATTGCCGGCCAGTTTCTTTTAAAAGGGATTTCCTCGATAACCAATTTCATTGTCGGGCTGGTGCTGCTGTTTTTTCTGACACTCTTCATCCTGCTCGATTCCGACATGTTCGCCCGCAAGCTCAAGACGATTTTCGGCCAGAGCCAGGCCGAGGCCACCGGTAACCTTCTAAATCAGATCGATGTTCAGCTTCGAGGTTTCGTACAATCCCGATTCTATATTCTGATTGGATACTCGGTCGTCGTGACCATAGCGCTGCTGATTATGGGCGTGCAGTATGCTTACATCTGGGGCCCGTTCGCCGGGTTTATGAACCTGATACCTTATGTCGGTTCGGTGGTGGGTTCCATCCCTCCGATTATCGTGGCCGGCATACAATACAACTCCATTTTTAAGATGGTTTGGGTGGCGGTCCTGTTCCTGGTATTGCAGACAATCGAGGGCAATTTTATTACGCCCAAAATAACGGCCGGCTCGGTGAACTTGAACAGCCTGGCAATCATGATTTCGATCAGCTATTTCGGCTGGATTTGGGGCGCGGTTGGGATGCTATTGGCGATCCCGCTCACCGCCGCCATCAAGGTGGTCTGCGACAATATCGAGCCGCTTCGGCCCATCGGGATAATGATGGGCGGCGAGAAAGAAATAATCATCGATGGTAGGTAAACCGTCAGGTTTGGGGACCTGACGGCACCAAAAGAGCTACTTGACTAGCGACATCGGAATTGCTTGCGAATGCCCACCGGCAGTGATTCGGGCGAAATATACGCCGGAGCGCAGGTTGCCCGCATGCCAGATGAATGAATGGTGCCCTGCCGCCTGAGTGCCCTCGAAAAGCGAAGTAACCTTCTCCCCTAAGATATTGTAAATATCGATGTCGACCGGCCCGGTTCGGGGGAGCGAGTACTCGATGACGGTCGAGGGATTGAAGGGGTTGGGGTGGTTGGGTAAAAGACTGAACAGAATTGGTTGATTTTCGGGATCGTCAACCGCCACGGGGAAACGATCGACTATGTAGATATCTAATCCCTGAGTGGTTACGGACACGACCTCATCATTCCCATTATCGTCAAGATCTACTATTTGATGAATAAGCATATCCGGCTGTGAAAAGATAGCCCTCAGGTTGCCATCCGTGCAGTTAAATAAACTCAGCGGCTCGCGAAAGAGCATTTGTGGGTTGGCATATAAGGAACTTAAATTTAATATTCCTATGGGATGCTGCAAATCGTGATTGGTTTCATTTGTCCACAGGGTATCCAGGCTCGGATATGAGATCAGGGTAAGAGTATCTCCAGTCACATAGAGAAATTCATCGCCCGGATTTGAATTCATAATTTCGCCAACAGAATAATACCCCAAGCGGTCATTGGAATACCATATATATTGAGATTCAATAATGCCTTGGGCTGAGAATTTGACTGTTCTCTCATTGTCGAGGAAAGACCAGGGCTGATAATTGCGAAGATACTCATCTTCGTATTTCAAGATTACGTTAAGAGTAATATTTGCGCTATCGGCACTATTGAAAGAATACGATCGGGCCGATCCATAAGTATTCGCGATGAAAATGTCGAACGTAATGGGGTTAACGATCCTAACTGCACCCGAAATCAAATGTTGACTCCAAAAATCGTATCCGTCAAAAAACCACCACCGGTAGGAACTTTCCGTGAATACGAATAGCCTTCGAGTTAAACCTTGAGGCCCGGAGAGATCAGCCAATAATATCCGGTTGATTGTTTCATCACGGGAGGAGGACCCATCTGATTGGCTTTGTACGGTAAAGTAATGGCGTGCCCCAAGCGTGAAGTTCGGCCCATCGTAATACTCGATTGAAATAGTATCCATCCCTGAATAGACATCAAATGTCTTGCGGGATATTACAATATCGTCATGACCATCAGAGTTTCTGTCGCCCAGAGTGAAGCTCAGATTTGCCTGCCCAAAAGGAGGGCTGGTCCAGATTGGCTGCGAATGCTGAATGTCAAAGATATAAACACCCACAGTATCCCTTAGCGCCAAATCCGGAATACCATCGTCATTCATGTCGAGAAACTGTATTTGCCACCCAACTTCGTATCGGTAGATAAGGGGCGGGCTGGTCCATATCAATTGTCCTGTGAGGCTATTGTAAATAAAGGCATGGTCGAGAGTGCATAAAATTGACTCTTTGATGCTGTCGCCACAGACATCGGCGGCGTAATAGCCCGTTAAATTTTGCCCCGGTGTGGGATTATATATATGACTTATCTGGGTGAGATTGAGGGTGTCGACCTGGGCTGGGACCGGCTCAGGTATGATTAATACAAATGCGGCTGAAGATATTATTGTGAATCGAAGCATGGAAACCTCCCAAGCCAATAATCATTTGCTATGCCCAAGATTCAACCAGTTGTCAGGCGCGTGATAATTTAATTCGCTTAAATATTATCAATTAAAGGGTAAATTATCAATCATTATTTTGGCGTACGATGCGGGGTCAGTGCTTGGCCACCAATTGAGACTTGCGGCAGTTGCCCTCTAATCCTCCCCAAATTACCATTTGACAAAATGATAGGATTATCATAAAATCGCAAAAAATATGGCTTTCAACGCGAAATAGGAGAAAGTAAATGGAAGCATTGGGAATGATAGAAACCAAGGGTCTGGTCGCACTGATCGAGGCCTCCGATGCCATGGTCAAGGCTGCCAAGGTAACACTGGTCGGCTATGAGAAAATCGGCGGCGGATTCGTTACCGCGCTTGTGAGGGGCGACGTGGCCGCATGTAAAGCCGCCACCGAGGCTGGAGCAGCGGCAGCCCAGAAAATCGGCGAATTGGTCAGCGTCCATGTCATCCCCAGGCCGCACAGCAATGTCCACGACATATTCCCGACACGTCTGCCGAATGAGGAAAAATAGCATCCCTTTGGCCCAATCCCCGAAATGAAATTTACTCTATGCCGGGGGATCGATTTGTATGCTTGCATGCAGGGGCGTATTGCAAATGCCCCTGCGAATATATTGAATCGCCCTATGAATTCCTGACTTGTCGAGTTAATTGAATTTCCGGAGCAATGGTTTGGCATTATCCCCAGATGATATCGAGCGCACCGTAAGCCGCATCATGAGCGAACTCGGCTATGACAAACCATCCGAGGAGGCTACCGGAACGGCAACGCCTGGGACGCTATCCACGAAAGCGACCGGGCCTGCCCCTGCCATGAGTCCGGGGCGCGCCCCTGCCGTAAGTGCGGGGCCATCGTGCCTTTTCGATACCATCGACGAGGCCTCTGAGGCGGCACGCAAAGCCCAGGGCCAGATGCTGGATTTCGGTCTCGAGGCGCGAGGCAACATCGTCGAGGCAATGAGAAAAGCGGCGCTCAAATACTCCGAGGGATTGGGGCAGATGGCGGTTCAGGAAACAGGCCTGGGTCGGATGCCGGACAAGAAGCTCAAGGTCGACCTGGCCGCCAGGAAAACACCGGGGCCTGAAGATATCCGAACCGAGGCCTGGAGCGGTGATCATGGCCTGACCATAACGGAGGCCGCCCCCTACGGCGTGGTGGGAGTGATAACGCCCTCAACCAATCCGGCTGAGACGGTGATCAACAATGCCATCAGTATCATCTCCGCCGGCAATTCAGTCGTCTTCAACAGCCATCCGCTGGCCAAGGGTGTCTCAAATCGGACTGCCGAAATCCTGAATGACGCCGTAATCGCCGGCGGCGGGCCGAAAAACCTTGTCACCGCAATCAAGGACCCATCAAAACAAACGGCGTCCGGCCTGATGACTAATCGTGGGATTGATCTATTGCTGGTCACGGGAGGTTCCGAGGTTATTCGCCTGGCTATGACATCGGGCGCGCGAGCCATTTGCGCCGGGCCGGGCAATCCTCCGGTCGTGGTCGACGAAACCGCAGATATCAAGAAGGCCGCCGGCAATATCATATACGGGGCGAGTTTCGATAATAATGTTCTATGCACGGCCGAGAAGGAGACATTCGCAGTCGATAAAATCTACAATCAGCTAAGAGGCGAAATGACGGCCTCCGGCGGCTACGAGCTCAAGGGCATGGAATTGATGAAGCTCATGTCGATGGTTGTGATCGATGATCCTAATAAGAAGGGCGAGCGCCATCCAAGAGTGAACAAGGAGTTTGTAGGCAAGGATGCCGTTACCATAGCCCACGCCGCCGGAATCAGTGTCCCCCAGGGGACACGCCTGCTCTTTTTCGAGTCCGACTGGGATCATCCGCTGGTCATGGCCGAACAGCTCATGCCTGTCCATCCAGTTGTCCGCTGCAAGGATGTCGAGGAGGCCATGGAGCTGGCGATAATAGCCGAGCATAAATTCGAGCACACCTTCGTCATGCATTCGACCAATATAGCCAACCTCTCACGCATGGCCCAGATGTGCAACGGCAATATTTTTGTCAAGAATGGGCCCTCGATGGCCGGGTTGGGAATGAACGCCGAGGGATTTTGCACGATGTCAATTGCCGGGACAACCGGCGAAGGGATGACACGCGCCAGGACATTCACCAGGCCTCGCAGGTGTACCCTGGTCGATTATTTCAGGATCATTTAGCGGCGACGTTGCGTCCGCAATTGCATCATCATGTTGGAGGGGATCAATGAATCATAATTATTTTATTTTTGACTCATAACTCGAATTATCTACAACTTCCCGATTGTTAAGCCGGGGGCATTTAGATATAATGCAGCTTTCCGGGATTCCTACCGACATGATGTAATGGGGTTCGGGGAAAACGGGAGATATGTTTTATGAACCTTTTTGATAAAGCCGAGGTATAAATACAGATGCCGGTCCGGATGGGAACGATACCGCAAATGGGCAATTCTCTCAAGGCCAATATCGGCCATACGCCTATCATTCCGCTCGAAAAGATGTCGAGCGGCCTGCCTTGCACGATTTATGCCAAGGCTGAAATGCTGAATCCCGGAGGTTCGCTGAAAGACAGGCTGGCCCTGTCGCTGATCGAGTCGGCTGAGAAAGAAGGCCGGCTATGCAAGGGCGGAACGGTAATCGAGGTGACATCCGGAAACACCGGGATTGCGGTTTCCTGGATATGCGCTGTCAAAGGGTACCGGGCGCTTATCGTCATGAGCGACAAGAATTCCAGGGAAAAGCAGGACATGATGAAATTGTTTGGGGCGGAACTGATCCTGACCCCGCACACGGTCAAGCCGGACGATGCGAGATCGAATTACATGACTGCCGAACGGCTGGCATCGGAGGTGCCCAATTCCGTTTATCTCGACCAATATAATAATCCGGCCAACATAGATTGTCATTACCGCACTACCGGCCCCGAAATCTGGGAGCAGACCGAGGGCCTTGTCGATTGCGTAATCGCCGGCGCGGGCACCGGCGGCACCATATCCGGCATAGGTCGATTTCTCAAGGAGCGCAATCCCGGAATCCAGATCGTGGCGATTGACTCGGTGGGGTCGATATTTACGCCATATTTCGAAACAGGAGATGTGCCACAGGCGGAGCATTATGAGGTTGAGGGAATCGGAAGCGATAAACTAATTGGCGCTATGGATTTCGAAGTAGTCGACAAGTTCATTCCGGTGCCGGACCGGGATGCTTTCCTGACAGCGCGCAAGCTGGCCCGGCAAGAGGGGCTTTTCTGCGGAGGGTCATCGGGAGCGGTGCTATCGGCCGCCGGGAAATATCTTCGGGACAGGACGGATATCAAATTCCCGGTTATCGTGTTGGCCGATTCCGGCAACCGCTACCTGTCCAAATTATATAGCGATGAGTGGATGAGAAGCATGAAATACCTTTAAGGATTTCGGCACTTTCATTATATTCGACAAATACTTGAAAGGAGTGCAATAAATGTCCGTGACCGGAAGAGCTGTCATATTGGGGGTGGCATTCATATTTCTGCTGGCCGGCAAAATATCTGTTGCCGGCGCCCAGGAAGAGCCGCTACCGCCGGAGGTACCGTTTCAGCCGATTCAGAAGCTGGATATCGTGGTGAATCCGGCGTCGAAGGCCCGGATCAAATTCGAATCCGATACTTTCGATTTCGGGTCCATACCACGCGGAGCTACGGTCGTCCATTCCTTCAAATTTGCCAATGCCGGCCAGGATACTCTGGAGATAACCAGCGTCCGCCCTACCTGCGGCTGCACCACCGCGCCGCTATCGTCTAACAAAGTTGCCCCCGGCGATGAGGCCACTATCAAGGCTTACTTCAATTCCAAGAATTTTAACGGCCGGCTGACCAAATATATTTATGTCAACAGCTCCGACCCGATAGATCCATATCTCAAGATTTCATTCAAAGCGACCATAAACGATCCGCTCTTGCCAATCAACATGGCTCCTCTCGAGGCTGACTTCGGCTCCATCGTTTCGGGGGCGCCGGGAATCGTAAAAGTGACCTTGACGAACGCAGGAGATTCGCCTGTCGATATCCGGCTCATCCACGAATCGGCTCCGGAGATGGTCAAAGCGAGCCCGACATCAATGAGCCTGCAGCCCAACGGCAACGCCGAGTTGACGCTTCAACTGGCCGCGCAGGACAAGTCGGGTGAATTGAAGGAATCTCTGACATTCGATATCACGGGCGGCCAGGAGGGCAGGTTTTCGCTGCCCTGGAAAGCCGTCATAACGGGACAGAGGCAATGATGAAAAAGACAATACTTCTGTCGGTAATTGCGCTGGTCGGCATCGTCATTGCGGCGATCGCGCAATCCGCCCCCGACCCGGGAAAACCGGATATTATCAGCATGGATTCTCTTTCTGTTAAGCCGGGCCAGGATTTTGTCATGAGCATCAAGGTTCTGGCCGATGACACCACGCTTCATGGCGGCAAGAAATGGGTTGGCGTGGGAAGCTTCTGTATCCCGATAAGATATGACGCCAGGGCCCTGAAATTAGATTCGGCCAGCTTCGAGGGCACAATCGCCGAATGGGACGAAAGCTTCACCAACCAGAAAATAGACACCGGATTCATTTCCTTCGCCGGCATTCATAATATCGCCGGTAACGACAATCCGGTTTTTATCAGCCCGGATAAGCCGCAGGAGATAGTCAGGATTTTCGGCCGGGTGAAAAAAGATGCCAGGCCGGGAATATACACTTTCGAATTGACTATCGATCCAATTCAGAAGAATGCTTATCTCGGTTCCATAGATGGCGTGAACGGCTGGAAACCGAGCTTTATTCCGGGCAAGATCGTGATAAAGTAAGCGTCCTCGGTTTCGGATTCTTTTTGCAAAATCGACATGGTGGGTGACGGCCTCACGCTCGCGGGGCCGATGGCGCCCGCTCACGTATGGCATGGCCGAGATGACGGTCAGCGGCTCTTAGCCGGGATCTTATGCGACAATCAGGAGACGGCTCAATTGCTGTCAGAAGGCCGTATCGGATCATTGAGTATCAATACCCTCGAGCATTAGGTTGGCTTGGCACCGTGAGGAAATAATATGAAGAAGCCCAAGGCGCGGAGGCCGAAGCGTCGCATACCCTTGCCGGGCAAGACCGAGAAGGCTTTTCGGGACAGAACGGCTTATACCAGGAAACCCAGGCACAGGAAAATTGTCGAGGGCGGGCAATAACGCCGCATTTTGCCAGGACTTGTTGAGCATGCCAAAGCTCTCTCCTTTTGACCTACGTCAATGACCGACATCACATTACCGCATATGATTGCCGCAGTATGAAAAGCCAAATGGCATCCTGGCAATTGCGGAAAAAGGAGAATTTATGAATCCGATCGAAAAATTAATGACAGAGCATCAGAATATATTAAGGGGCCTGGACCTTCTCGAGCGGGCCGCAGCCCAACTGGAAAGAGGCGATCAGGTCTCCCCCGCTTTCTTTAACGGGATGGTCGATTTCATTCGCGAATATGCCGACAAATACCATCATGCCAAGGAAGAGAGTATTTTATTCGTGCGCATGAGCGAGGTCGGTTTCTCTCCCGAAATGGGGCCGGTGGCGGTCATGCTCCATGAGCATATTAAGGGCCGCGGCTATGTTTCCGAACTGGCCAAAGCCGGCGAAAAATACGCCGCCGGAGACAGGACTGCAATTCCGGACATAGTCAAGAATGCCATGGCATATGCCGAGTTGCTTCGAGCGCACATCCACAAGGAGGACATGATTCTCTACCCCATGGCCGAGAACGCGCTGGGTGAGATTGGTATCAGCCTTATGCGCCCCGATTTCGACAATGTCGAACACGAGAAAGCAGGAGTCGAGGAGAAATATGTCAATATGCTCGATAAGCTGGAACGTGAAATGATCGGGACTGCCTCTTGACAATGTTTAATCGGCCTCTTATTTATGCGGCCATGGATAAGAGGGATTTAACTATTTCCGATTTCGCCAAGCTGTGGCTGGCGCACGACGGCCTCTGGTTTCAGGCGGTCGAGAACGAATTCGGCCTGGAGGCAGCTATCAGGCTCGACAAAGCCGCCTGGGGCAAGTTCTCCCCTATCGAGGCCGATAGAATACTGGATCGGCTGGGGCAAAAACCGGGTGGCGGAATCGAGCAGTTGGAGCAGGCGCTGGCCGAGCGGCTTTATGCTTTCATAAATAGACAGCGGATAGTTGAAAAGGACGAAAAACGCCTTGTTTTTGAGATGACCTCATGCCGCGTGCAGGACGCTCGTCGACGCAAGAACCTGCCCCTCCTTCCATGCAAGGAGGTCGGGATCGTGGAATATTCCACTTTCGCAGAAACAATCGATCCCAGAATCAAGACAACATGCCTGCGTTGCCCGCCGGATGACTATAACGGCGAGCACTGGTGCCGTTGGGAGTTCACCCTGGATTCCGAATAGCCCACGGAATCTCAACACGTAAATTACGCTTGACATGTATTCGATGAATTTCATATATGCCGTTTAAATTTTCGGTACCAGGATCGGGAACCGTCCAGCCCGAGGGCGAATTTTGAGAGTTGATATTCGCCGTAGGGCCCGAACGCTGGTGGAGCCCAGGTCGAGAACAACATAGGAGCGTTTCTTGGCATATATAATCACGAATGACTGCATAATGTGCGACGCCTGCCTTCCGGAATGCCCGGAGGATGCCATCGCGGCGGGCGATCCGGTATATATAATCGATCGCCTCAAATGCACCGATTGCGGCGATTGCGCCGAGGTTTGCCCGACCGAGGCCTGCATCCCCATAGAGGACGAGGAATAACCCGCCTCTGACATCGATGACTTTTCGATATAGAGGAATTGTCCGTCCGGAGAGTGATTTCCTCTCCGGTTTTCATTTGCTTTAGATTGCGATTTTCGCGATTATATCCTACCGGAAAATACGAAAATATGATTGGGCGCAATTCAATTTTATGATACTGGCTTCGTTTTCATCAATATATAAGGACTATTCCGGAAATCAGGCGCTGGCGGGAGCATCGGGTGCAATCAAGAATGGCGACCGCATCGCGCTCCTGGGGATCAACGGTTCCGGCAAGACCACTCTCCTGGAAACATTGGCCGGGCACTTGGAATGCGATTCCGGCATGGTCGAGATTCCCAACGCCGTCAAGAAAAGCTACCTGCCTCAGATAATCGAAGTCAGCGGCTCGCTCACCCTTCTCGATTACGCAATCGGCGGCATGCATACCCTGCTTGATATAAGAAATCGACTTGACGAGGTCCACCTGTTGCTCTCGCAAAGCCCCGATGATCCCTTTCTGCTTCGCGAGCTGGGGAACCTTCAGCGTGTATTCGAGGGCGCCGAAGGGTACAATATCGAGTCTCGGGCGGCCGAGGTCCTTCGCGGCCTGGGATTTCGCGATTCCGAATTCATAATGAAGGTGATCGAACTTTCCGGCGGACAGAGAAACAGGGCCGCCCTGGCGCGAGCCCTGGTCAGCATTCCCGACTTGCTGCTTCTCGATGAGCCGACAAACCATCTCGATATATCGGGCCTGGAATATCTCGAAAGCTACATGAGGTCGTTTGCCGGTGGAATTTTGTATGTGTCTCACGATCGCGCTTTCATTCAACAGACGGCGACCTCGATCTGGGAGATGGTCAACGGCAGAATCATTCCCTTCCCCGGAGGCTACGATAATTACGTTGTCGAGCGGGAGAAGCGGCTGGAGATAATGAATAAGACGTATGTCGCCCAGCAGGAATTCATAGCCAAGACCCAGGATTTTATCAGGCGCAACATAGCCGGGCAGAAGACCAGGCAAGCCCAATCGCGCCGCAAGATGCTATCCAAGCTGGAGCGGGTCGAAAGGCCTCCATCCACCGGCGATACTGCCTCATTAAGATTTTCCAGCGCTGAGAGGTCGGCCCGAATAGTTGTCCAATCGCGCCAGGCCGAGTTCGCCTATGACAGCGCCCCAATCGTGCGAGACCTGAATTTTGAGATCGAACGGGGAGACAGAATCGGCCTGGTTGGCCCCAACGGCTCCGGCAAGACAACTCTAATAAAACTGATCACCGGGCAACTCGACCCAAATCGAGGCCGAATCGAGTTGGGCAAAAGACTCACAATAGGTTATTACGACCAGTTAACGGAAGACTTGAATCCGGAATCCACACCTCTGGCGACTATCTGGGAGATCAAGCCGGAGTTGAATGAGGGCCAGATCCGATCGTACCTGGGTAAGTTTCTTTTTCGAGGAGAGGATGTATTCCGCAGGATCGATACTTTTTCGGGGGGTGAACAATCGCGTCTGGCATTGGCCCGGCTGATTGCCACGTCACCGAATTTTCTTGTCCTGGATGAGCCCACCAACCATCTGGATATTCAATCTCGCGAGGCGCTCGAGGAGGCTCTGGCCGAGTTTGACGGCACCATTCTATGTGTCTCGCACGACA
Source organism: candidate division Zixibacteria bacterium RBG_16_53_22 (assembly GCA_001775395.1). Lineage (GTDB taxonomy): Bacteria > Zixibacteria > MSB-5A5 > UBA10806 > UBA10806 > UBA10806. The sequence continues at coordinate 15,865 of MEWP01000030.1, forward strand.
GATATTTTCTCGATCATTTTGCGGAGAAGATATTTGCGCTCGAAGACGGCACCGTCAGGGTTAGTCTGGGCAATTTCACCGATTACAGGGAAAGGACGCAGCCGGAAAGCGAACCGCCCAAATCGGGGCCTGCTAAGTCGGAAACCAGAGAAGGACGCCCAAAAGAGCGCGGCCGACGCGTCAATCCCCTGCGGATTCAGAAATTGAATAATGAAATTAGCCAGGTGGAGAAAGAGATCATAGTGATAGAGGAGACCATAAAATCGGATGCGGCCTCGGCCGACTGGCAAAAACTGGCCAAGCTCTTAAATGAGCGTGACCAGCTCTACATCCGATTGGAACAGCTATATGTCAGACTTGGTGAATTAACCGGATCTTGAAATATCAGAAGGATAAGAGAGGCTCAAAGATGAATGACCCCAGAATATCCAAGCTCGCAGATGTCCTGATTAATTATTCGATCAGCTTGAAAAAAGGCCAGACGCTGATCATTTCGGCGACTCCTCAGGCGACCCCGCTGGTCAGAGAAATTTACGGAAAGGCACTTCAAAAAGGCGCTTTCCCGATGACCTCGATATCAGTGGACGGACTGGAAGAGGTCTTTTATCGATACGCCTCCGAGGAGCAACTGAAATATATTTCGCCGATCAGGAGATTCTCATTTGAGAAGGCCGACGCCATTATATCTATCATCTCCGGATTCAACACGAAAGCCCTGGCTAATGTCGAACCGAAAAAAATGGTGCTAAACAACCGCGCCATGGCCCCGCTGTTCAAGAAATTCATGCATCGCTCGGCCGGCGGCCAGGTCAGGTGGGTTGGATGCCAGTTTCCTACGCATGCCTACGCCCAGGATGCTGTAATGTCGCTGGCCGAATATGAGGATTTTGTCTTCCGCGCCTGCCGTCTCGACAAAAAGGACCCGATAACCGAATGGAAGAAAATGGCGACTTACAACGCCAGGCTGATCAAGTATCTCTCCAGGAAAGACGAGATCCGCATTGTCGCCAAAGACACCGACCTGCGCTACCGCGTTGGCGGCCGCAAATGGATTAACTGCGACGGCAAAAATAATTTCCCGGATGGCGAGGTCTTTACCGCCCCGATCGAGGATTCCGCCAATGGTCACATCCGATTCACTTACCCGGCCGAGTACGGCGGGCGCGAGGCCGAGGATGTCCGGATTGAGTTTAAGAACGGCAAGGCGGTCAAGGCCACGGCGGCCCGCGGCGAGGAGTTCCTAAACGCCATGCTCGACACCGACAAAGGATCGCGCTACCTGGGCGAGGTTGCCATCGGCACCAACTTCGGGATCACCAAATATACCAAGAACACGCTCTTTGACGAAAAGATCGGGGGTACCGTTCATATGGCGCTTGGCGAATCGTATCCCGAAAGCGGCGGCAAGAATCACTCGGGCGTGCATTGGGACATGGTCTGCGATTTGCGCGCGGGCGGCGCGCTTTACGCCGATGGCGAACTGTTCATGAAGAATGGAAGGTTTTTAAAATAAGAATTGAGATACAAACTGCAGGGTGGCGTCAGGTCTTCTCTTCGAGCCTGAAGGCTCGTCAGAGCCTGAACGGCGGACCTGACGCCTGCTTGCTTTTAGATTCGATCCTCGGGAGGCGCGGAATGCCATTCCCCATGGCACCTTAATATAAGCTAAACCTTCCGTTTCCATTTGGTGCCTACGGGAGTATCCTCCAATATGATGCCTTCATCGAGCAGGTCGGATCGGATTTTATCGGCGGTTTTGAAATCGCGGGCTTTCTTGGCCTCATTTCGCTCCCTGATCAGGGTATCGATCCGCTGGTCGATGCCCGCCTCCTTCACATAAACCACCCCCAGCACGCTGTCGAATCGCCTCAGAGCATTGAGCACCGCCTTCTTATCGGCTTCCGACAGCCCCTGCTCGGCGACAACGGCGTTAACCTCACGCACGAAATCAAACGCCGCCGCCAACGCCTGCGACATATTCAAGTCATCGTCGAGAGCGGCCTCGAATCCCTCGACCGCCCTGGCGACAGTCCATTTGGCCGTATCCGAATCCGGCCCCGGCCTGGCATCCTCGACATTAGTGCGGAAGTCACGAAGCCGCGTTATCGCTTTCTTGGAAGCTTCCAGGGCCTCGGAAGTGAAATTGAGCTGTTGACGATAATGGGTTGCCATGAGGAGGTAGCGGATGGCGATCGGGTTGTGGCCCATTTCGACCAGGGCCCCAACCGTGTAGAAATTCCCCTCCGATTTCGACATCTTCTTGCTTTCGACAATCAAATGGGCGTTATGCAGCCAGTAGTTGACGAACTTCTTCCCCGTGACACCCTCCGACTGCGCAATCTCGTTCTCATGATGGGGGAAAATATTATCGACTCCGCCGGTATGTATGTCAAACTGCTCGCCGAGATATTTCATCGACATGGCCGAGCACTCGATATGCCAGCCGGGTCGGCCCTTGCCCAGCGGCGTATTCCAGAAAACGTTGCCGTCGCGTTCCGACCACCCCTTCCAGACCGCGAAATCGGAAACCGATTCCTTCTCATACTCATCCGAGTCGACTCTGGCCCCGGCCTTCAGCCCTGTCATGTCCATGTGGGATAACGCGCCGTAGCGGGGAAATGTCGAAATTTTATAATAGACAGATCCCCCCGATCCATAGGCGTTCCCGCGCTCGATCAGCTTCTGGATAAAATCGACCATCTCCGGAATATGCTCCGTCGCCGCAGGATAGTATTCGGCGCGCTCGATATTAAGCCGGTCGAGGTCATGGAAGAACATTTCGATGAATTTCCTGGTATGCTCCTGAAGCGTGATGCCGGCCTCCTGAGAATCCCTGATCGTTTTGTCGTCTATATCGGTCAGATTCATCACCTGAGTAACACGATACCCCTTGTATTTCAGGTAGCGTCGAAGTATGTCCTCAAATATATAGGCCCGGAAATTGCCGATATGCGCCGGTCCGTAAACGGTCGGGCCGCAAGTATACATGCGCACGTGACCCGGTTCAATCGGCTCGAACTCCTCGAGCCGCCTGCTCATGGTATTGTAAAATCGAAGCGCCATCATCTCACCCTATAATATGTACATTGAATATCGATCTCCGACATCAGGCATTAGTAATCGTTTAAGATTACTTCCTGGTCAGAGACTCCACCGTTTTCATATCGAGCTTCTTGATGACCTTGACCAGCAATCTGACCAAATTCTCAAAATCGCCCTTGTGCAGGATAGCCGTATGGCTATGGAAATACCGCGTGGCCGCGCCTACATACAAAGTCGGGACACCGGCCCGGCTCATGTGGATTCTGCCGCCGTCGGTGCCGCCGCGTTCCAGCGCCGCGAAATGAAACGGTATCTTATTGGTCTCGGCGGTCTCCACCACCAAGTCGCGCAGTTTCATGTTGGGAATCATAGAGCCATCCATGACCGTGATCGATGGTCCCGAACCAAGCCTGCCGAACGTGGCTTTGTGATCCGGGCTATCGGCCGACAGCGAAACGTCCGGAACGATGGCGACATCGGGGTCGATCACGTGGGCGGCGGTTCCGGCTCCCCGAAGCCCGACCTCCTCCTGGACTGTGCCGACCGCGTAGATGGTATTGGGATGTGGTATCCCGGCGAATTCATTGAACACCGCCACGGCCACAGCCGCCCCGAAACGATTATCGAAGGCCTTGTTCATGTAAAGATTGGGATTGCCCATTACCTGAAATTTTGAATCCGGGACAATCGGGTCGCCCGGCCTGACTCCCAACGACTTGACATCGAAACCATCGCAGGCGCCGACATCAATGAACATGTCCTTCAATTCGATAACTTTTTTCCTTTCCTCATCGGTAAGTATGTGCGGCGGCTTGGAGCCGATAATGCCCGGCAAATCCCCCTTTTTCGTTTTTACTATCACGCGTTGAGCCAGGGCCACGTGGCCCCACCAGCCGCCCACGGGAAGGAATTTGATGAACCCCTCGGGGGTGATCTCCTTGACCATGAATCCAATTTCGTCTATGTGGCCGGCGATCATGATGCGCGGTTTTTCCGTCTTTCCCCTTCTCTTTGCAATCAGGCTGCCGAGTTTATCAAATGTGACCTCATCCGGTTTCACCAGATGCTTGCGCATCACATTGATGGCCTCATCCTCGAAACCGGAAATGCCGTGAGCGTCGGTCAACTCCTGCAACAGCTTTTGATATTTGTCCACCATGTCCTCCATCAGCCCAGGACTATATCCTCGAGCTCCCTCAAATTCGTTATCGTCTGAAATGGCGCAACGGGCGCCGAATAATCTCTGCCGTCGACCCTCTTGAGCACCCCCCTGATACCGACCGCCTGCGGCCCGCCGACATCCTCGACCATTCTATCTCCTACGAAAATTGCACGATTCGGTTCGGATCCGGCCAACTCCAGCGCCTTGAAAAATATCTCCTTTTTCGGCTTTCGAAATCCAAACTCCGACGAGAATATGGCAAAGTCGAAGAAGTCGAATATGCCGAACCGCTTCATTTCCCGCCTATGATATTCGGCCGGAAAGATCGTATTCGAAACCAGGCCAATTTTTAGCCCGGCGCCCTCAAATTTTTCAAGAATCTCTCTCGAGTCGGGAAGAAGTGTAATCTGGGCCGTAATCGGCTGGTAGTAGGCATCGATGAATTTCCTGGCCAAACCATCCAGACTGTTAATGCCTAATTTCGACAGAATCGAATCGGTGACAGCTACCAGGTCAATTTCCGATAAATCCTCATTGTGGCTCACGGCCATCTGGTCGATGGCGTTATGGAAATTCTCCCAGAGGCTCTCCGGAGTTAATTCGATCGGAGCAATATCCTCAAGGATCGGATAGGCGTTGGCGCATCCTAGCCTGCCAAGCTCGTCCCAGGAGCTGTTTTCATACTTAATAAGCGTGCTTCCCAAGTCAAATAAGACAGTATCGTATTTCATGACACCTTTCCGGATCGCTTGAGGGCGCTCAGCGCAATCTTTTCCAGTAGCTGCGGAAACTCTATCCCCATCGCCTTTGCCGCCTTCGGCACAAGCGAGGTCGCCGTCATGCCGGGAAGGGTATTGACCTCCAGGCAGAAAAATTTGTCTTCGGGCGACATTCGGAAATCGACCCGGGCATACCCCTCGCATTTGAGGGCCTTGAAAGCCGCCAGTCCAAGAACCTGTATGCGTCGCGTCTGCTCCTCGGTCAATGGAGCCGGACAAAGATAATCTGTCATGCCGGCGGTGTATTTGTGACGGTAATCGTAGAAACCGTCATGCGGCCTCATTTCGACCACCGGCAAAGGCTGGTCGTCGAGAACGGCCACGGTTAATTCGCGACCCGGAATGAATTTTTCGAAAAGGAGCAGATCGGAATATTCGGCGGCTCGTTGAACGATCTGAAACAGCGTTTCCGGTTCGAACGAAATGTCCAACCCCACTGATGAGCCCTGGTCGTTAGGCTTGACAACCACCGGAAACCCGACGGTTTCACGAATCTGTTTGATCAAGCTCTGCTCGTCTCGTATTTCGCTTGTGGCCAGGACGATATATTCCGGCGTTGGCACTCCGCTGGCGATGAATATCTTCTTGGCTATATGCTTGTCCATGGCCAGTGATGAGGCCAGGACTCCCGATCCGGTATATGGTATTCCCAGAATATCGAGCACCGCCTGGATAGTCCCATTTTCGCCCATGCCGCCATGCAGGGCGATGAATACGAGATCGACCTCCCTGACATCAGGCGAACTGACCGTCTGAATCGCGGTCTCCGCGGTCATCAGCGACAACTCCCGGGCCGATGGCGGCTGGGGCTTTATGCCGCTCACCTCGGCTCTTTTCTGGGCCGAAAGCTGGCCCGGCCCCAGGGCGGAGTCGATACCGATCGCCTCGTGCCCGGCCGCGCGCAGACCCTGAATGATGCCCGCCCCCGATGATAATGACACATCGCGTTCGGCGGAGTTGCCTCCCATCAGGACTGCGATTTTGAGTTTTTTCTTTTGATCCAAATTGCCCTTGTTATCCACAGAACCAGAATGAGCCCGGCGCATGCCAGCAGGACGATATTATAGCTTTTTATTATCTCGACGATCATGCGCCAGTTTGATTTTGAATAAATCATCAAACCGAGCAGCATGCCGTTCCAGAAAACGATACTTACAAAAGTCAGTATCATCATCCGACAATAGTTAAAATTGACGATTCCGGCGGCGACGGCAATTGCCGACCTGATCCCGGGCAGAAACCGCGATATCAGGATGAGGAAATCCCCGTGACGAGCGTAAAGCCTTTCGGCCCGGCTGAGATTTCCCTTGATCAGGTATCTTCCGCTGCCGGTCTCGAAAAATCTCCGGCCGCCCTTCTTGCCGATTCCATATAGCGCCGCCGCCCCTATCGTGCCGCCCAGGACGACCGAAATCAGCACGCCAATATAATCGATACTACCCTCGCCCGCAACATACGCTCCGGCCAGCATGATAGCGTCACCGGGATATGGCGGGAAGATATTTTCCATGAACGCGCTTGCCAAGAGGAAAGCATAAATCAACAATGCGTTCTGGGAACGAACGAATTCGAGTATCTGGTCGAAACTCATTTGCTCAGCAGCACGACCGAAAAGGCCGCTATCCCCTCTCCCCGACCGACAAGACCGATGTTCTCGTTAGTAGTCGCCTTTATCGATACGCGATCCGACTCGATTTCGAGGGCGCCGGCCAGGTTAGATCGCATCCGGCCGATATAGGGCGCAAGTTTCGGCTTCTCTGCAATTACGCTGATATCGATATTGACAACGGCATATCCCTGGTTTGAAATCATATGCTTTACACGCTTGAGAAGCTCGATCGAATCGGCCCCCTTATAGGCCGGATCGTCTGTCGGGAAATGCCGACCGATATCCCCCATAGCAAGCGCTCCCAGGAGTGCGTCCATCGCGGCATGACAGATGACATCGGCATCGGAATGCCCGTCAAGCCCGAGATGAAAATCTATCGGCACTCCACCCAGGACCAGTCTCCGTCCTTCTATAAGCCGGTGGATATCGTATCCGTGGCCGATTCTAAGATTCATGCCAGTCCTTTCAGAATTTCTTCCGCTAAAATGAAATCGGCTCGGGTTGTAATTTTGATATTGTTGAAGCTTCCATGAACAATTGCCACCTGTCCGCAATATTGCTCATAAAGTTCGGCATCATCCGTGGCCTCGTTTTGCGCGGCCTCGGCCCTTTGATGCGCCTTAAGAATCGCCTCGAAACGGAAAACCTGCGGCGTCTGCGCAATCCAGATGGCATCTCGTTTCAATGTTTTCGTAATAATGCCATTTTCGGCCATCTTGATACTCTCCTTGGCGGGAACCGCCAGAATTGCCGCGCCCGTGTCCGAGGCCCGCGCCATCAATTGCCTGAAAAGATCCTGAGCCACGAACGGCCGCGCGGCATCATGAATGACTGCCAGATTGATTCCGTTCGGGCAGGCCGATAAGCCGGCCAATACCGATTCCTGCCTGGTTTCCCCTCCGGCCGTGATCTTTCTAATTTTCCTCAAATTCCATCGATCGACAATCGCCTGAGAGGCATAGGCCATATATTCCTCGGCGACGACCAGCACAATCTCGTCGACCAGATCGCTCTTTTCGAAAAACTCGAGCGAGTGAACTACCAGCGGCCTGCGGCCAAGCGGCTGGAATTGCTTTGGGACCGCTCCGCCCGTCCGACTCCCGGAGCCGGCCGCGACGACAATCGCAATATTTCTCGACAGCTTCATAATATCAACATGGCATCGCCATAACTGTAAAAGCGATAACCCAATTTGATCGCCTCTTCGTAAGCCGCCAGAACCCTCTCCCTTCCCGCAAATGCCGAAACCAGCAAGAGCAACGTCGACTTCGGCAGGTGGAAATTGGTCAGGAGGCCATCGACGCACCTAAAATCGTAGGGCGGTGAAATGAAAAGTGATGTCTCCTTCCAATTGCTGGCCATGACCTGGCCATTCTCAGTGCACGCCGATTCGAGAGCCCGGACACTTGTCGTGCCCACTGCGATGACCCGCCGATTTTCCTGCTTTGCCAAATTTACGGCATCGGCGGCCTCTTTGGGAATGAAAAATTTCTCCTCGTGCATCTTGTGTTGGCTGAAATCCGACCGGGTAATCGGCCGGAAAGTCCCCAGGCCGGAATGGAGTGTCAGCTTGACCATCTCGACACCAGCATCCTTTACCCGTGTCATAATCGTCTCGGTGAAATGAAAACCGGCGGTCGGCGCCGCCACCGCCCCGACATTACGCGCGTAGATCGTCTGGTAACGACTCTTGTCCTCCTCCTCGGCTTCCCTATCGATATAAGGCGGCAACGGCACCTTGCCATATTGCCAGATAAGCGACAACAAATCGCGGTCGGCCTCAAAACTCACGATTCGCCCACCGCTATCGGTTCTCTCGCCCAATCGGGCCGAGGCAGTGCCATCGAATAAGTCCACCTGCGTGCCTGGCGGAAGCCTTCTTCCCGGGCGCACCAGGGCCTCCCAGGTGCCGTCGGTGATCTCCTGCAATAAGAAGATCTCCACCTTTCCGCCGGTCCCTTTTTTGCTGCCGATCAACCTGGCCGGGAAGACTTTCGAATCGTTCAGCACCAGGAGATCGCCGGGCCGCAGGAAACCGGGGAAATCTGTAAACCGCAAATGCTTCGTTTCCCCTTGCGAGCGCGGCAGGTAGAGAAGTCTTGAAGCATCGCGCGGCTCCGACGGGTAGAACGCCACCCTACCCTCGGGCAGGTAATAATCATAATCTCGTATATCGAGGCTCATTTCCTAAGCAGATTAATAATGAGGAATACGGCAGTCAGGAGCAGGCTAATCAGAATCGAAGTCGCCAGGGGAAAATAGAAGGCGAAATTTCTCCGCTTGACAATGATATCTCCCGGCAATTTCCCAAGGAATGGAATCTTATCGAAAAACAGAAAAGCCACGCCGAGCGCGACGATGGCTATTCCCAAAATTACCAAGACTTTTCCATATGATGCAAAGCTCATAGGAATTCCTGCTGTCGTCCTCCCTTGAGCTTGAATCCCAGATGCCTGAGCGCCGGTTCTCCTACCAGACGTCCTTTCGAGGTGCGTTTCAGGAAACCGATTTTCAACAGGTACGGCTCGACCATTTCTTCCAGCGTATCCGATTCCTCGTTCAGCGTGGCGGCGATAGATTCGATCCCAACCGGCCCGCCATCGTAAAAATCGACCATCATCTTAATGAGCCGGCGGTCGAGCGCATCCAGCCCAACGGAATCGACTCCTTCCAGTTCCAGGGCGTCCTGCACGGCCGCGATATCGATCTGGTCCTGACCTTTTACCTGGGCATAATCCCTGACCCGACGCAAAAGCCGGTTGGCGACTCGAGGTGTCCCACGGCTGCGCCGGGCGATTTCAGCAGCGGCCTCCTCTGCGATGCCGACCTCCAGGATACCTGCCGAACGCTTCACAATCCGAGCCAGCTCCTCCGCCGGATAAAAGTCGAGATGATGAATAATGCCAAATCGATCTCTTAATGGCGCCGATATAAGGCCGGCGCGGGTAGTTGCCCCCACCAGCGTGAATTTCTTGAGAGGCACATTTATGACACGCGCGAACGCCCCCTTATCGACCACGAAATCGACCTTGAAATCCTCCATGGCCGGGTAGATGAACTCCTCCACCGCGGCGGCCAGACGGTGAATCTCATCGATAAGAAGCACGTCGCCCTGCTCGAGGTTGGTCAGTATACCCATGAGGTCACCGGTGCGCTGAAGCGTGGGGCCGGAGGAGACAACCAACCTGGTGCCCATCTCATGCGCCAGAATATGCGCCAGAGTGGTCTTTCCCAGACCGGGCGGACCATAAAGCAAGACATGCTCGTGAGGCTCGCCGCGTTGAAGCGCCGCCTTGATCGAGACCGATAGTTTCTCGGTCAAGTTCCTTTGCCCGATATATTCGGCGAGTCGCTGGGGCCGCAGGCTGGCTATATAAATTTCTTCTTCTTCCGAGACCTTACCCGGAGTTACAATCCTTTCCCTCATCAGTCGCTACCAACCGTGCTTTGCTTAAAGATTTGGTTTAAGAGTTCCTCGGAAGATTTGAAGCGCCTTCCGGTTGCGATAGCTCTATCTAACATGAGTTGAGCCTCGGACCGACGATACTGAAGCTGCAGGAGAATCATCATCACCTCATCGGCAAAATCGGGTTTCTTCTCGGCTGTAGCCAGGGGCTCCCTTTCTTTGGCCAGCGCAAACCGCGCGGTCTTCCCCTTGAGCTCGGCGACAATCTTCTCAGCCAACCTGGGACCGATTCCGGGAAGCTTCTGCAAGGCGGCGGTATTGTCGGTTTCTATGGCCCTTGCGATTTCGCTTATTGGCAGCACCAGCGACTTGAGCGCCTTCTTGATTCCGAGGCCGGGCACAGAGGTGAAGATGGCGAAGAATTCCTTATCTATGGCATCGGCGAAACCAACCAGCCTCGGGTATTGATTTCCGATCTGCGCCGCCTCGATATAGTCCAGGATATGAAAGGTGACCTCGGCGCCGGGGGTCATATTGTTGCCGAGCGATTCCGCCAGCGCCGATGGCAGCATGATTTCATAATATATGCCGCCCAGGTTCACAACGGCCGCCGAATCGGCTATATGATCGAGGGTGCCCTTAATTTTGGATATCATCTCAAGCCCTCAATATGGCAAAGAGCCACCGCGATAGCATCGGCGACATCGAACGGCTCCGGCGCTTTGTCCAGCTTCATTATGGCCTTAATGCTTCGCTGAACCTGGATCTTCGAGGCTCTCCCATTTCCCGTTATCGATTTTTTTATTCTGGTCGAGGCGTAGCATGCGACAGGGATATTCTTTTCCGCCGCGGCCAGAAATGCAATTCCCCGGGCGTGACCCATGACCACCGCGGTTTGCGGATGACTGTAATGCGAATACAGGTTCTCTACCACCATCGTATCGGGCCCAAACTCGGATATGATATCTGCAAGGCCCATGTATATCGTGTTCAACCGGGACCCCAAGCTATCTGTTTCTCCGGTTTTCAATACTCCCGCTTCTCTGAGTTGAGAATCCTTGCCGTCATGCTCTAAGACAGCGTACCCGGTGCGATTAAGCCCCGGATCTATGCCCAGGACAATCAACGTCACCCTGCCGTCAATTTCATCATGACCGATTCATCGATATCGAAGTTGGCATACACTTTCTGGACATCATCGTGATCCTCGAGGTCCTCAAAGAGCTTCAGCATCTGCTCGGCGTTCTTGCCGTCGATCCTGATGGTCGTCTGCGGTGTCATGGTAATTTCCGCCTGGGCGAATTTAACGTTGGCCTTTTCCAATGCCGACCGCACCGAGTCGAAATCGGCGTATTCCGTATAGATTTCGTAAATCTCGCCGCCTGCGACAAAATCCGATGCGCCGGCATCGAGGGCCTTCTCCATCAGTTCGTCTTCGTCGATCGCCCCTTTCTCAACAACAATATAACCTTTGCGGTCGAACATCCAGCCGACACAGCCGACCTCGCCCAGAGACCCGTTGTGCTTGGTGAAGATATGCCTGATTTCGGCAACTGTACGATTCTTATTATCGGTTAGCGTTTCCACCAAAATCGCCACGCCGCCGGGGCCATAACCCTCGTAGGATTGCTGCTCATAGCGGGTCCCTTCGAGCTCGCCGGTGCCCTTGAGGATGCCGCGCTTGATATTATCGGCGGGCATATTGGCGGCCTTGGCGGCGGTCACGGCGGTTCTCAGCCGGACATTCGATTCCATGTCCCCACCTCCCTCGCGGGCCGCGACAGTGATTTCACGGATCAATTTCGTGAACATCTTGCCGCGTTCCGCGTCCAATTTGCCTTTTTTCCGCTTAATTGTCGCCCATTTAGAATGGCCGGACATGGCGCCTCCTCAAAGACCCTGAGTCCTATCGAAGGGTCGAAGGGTCTTCTGTTTAAGCATCAACATTCACATTTTTCATCAAATTAACACAAGGATAGTCGCTTAGCAATATGTTTTATAATTGGACCGAAAACCCGGGCGCGCCGGAACATTGATTGCCTCGACCGTATACGGCCCTGCCTTTGTTCTTGTTAACGCACCCCGGCGGCAGCCAAGTATTCTATGGCCGGCCCCACGAGGTTGGGGTCGCAATTCCCCGAAAGTTCCATGACGAGAAGCGTGTCCTGGTCGATATACGGCGTCAGATATGCAAAATCGATATTGCCCTCGGGGCTGGGCGCTTGATGGTCATACCAGAGCTTGATATCATGCAAATGGACACCTATCAGTCGCCCCTTGATGGCATCCAGATTTTCTGTCTCTGTCCCCAGGCCGCAATAGGCGAGATGAGCGGCATGCCCGCAATCGTGCCAATATCCCAGCCCGGAGCCGGAGAACTCTTGCATGATTATACCAAGCTCCTCGAAATTGGGGAATTGCCCGTAGAAATACCGGTTTTCCACCCCCAACCTGATATTCCGGTCATCTGCGAATGGCGCCAATTTGTCCAAACTCAAGAGCATGGAATCAAGATATGCGCCGGGGAGTTTTTTCCGGGCTTTTTTCAAGTCGTTTCGCAAGCTCTCCATATCTTCGGTGACAATTTCAGAGTGGATGGCCTTGCGAAATCTATCTTGTATCGGATCGAAATCCGCGTCGCGGGGCTGGCCCATATGGAGGATGACGGCCCTGGCCCCGAGATCGGCGGCGCGCCGGATCGTATCGCGGGTCAAATCAATTGCTTTTGTGCGAAGCGACTCATCGATATCGCTAAGCATGAAGGCGCGCTCACCCTCGGATGGCTCCGGTACAAAATTATGCAGGCTGGTAATATGAATTCCATGCCGGATAGAGGCGCCTTCTATATCTCGCACCTGCTCCGGTCGAAGAGTGAAATTCAGCTCGATCTGGGAAAAACCCATATCCGCCGCCCGGGCGACGATTTCATCTCCCGGCAGACTGCAAAGGAGGCTGGTGGAAAGTCCAATCATATTAAAAATATGGGCCCCGATGTGCAACCGGGACCCACAATTTCAAATTAATAACTCCAATTAATCCTTTTCCTCTTCCTTGGCCTTTTTGGCTTCCTCGACAACCTTGGCCGCTATCTCGCGGGGCACTTCCTCGTAATGCGAGAAATCCATCGAATGATGCCCTCGCCCTTGAGTCAGCGAGCGCAACGAGGTCGAGTATTTGTAAAGCTCGGCCAGCGGCACCTGGGCTTTTATACGCTGCATATACCCGTCGCGCTCCATGCCCAAAATCCGGCCGCGCCGCGAGGATATGTCGCCCATGACATCACCCATATATTCCTCCGGCACCAGGACATCGATAATATATATCGGTTCGAGCAGGTATGGATCCGCCTTTTGAAAGCAGTTCTTAAAGCCCATCGATCCGGCAATCTTGAACGCCATGTCAGACGAATCGACAGTGTGAAATGAGCCATCGAAAACCGTCACCCTGACATCGACAACTCTATTGCCCGAAAGACCGCCGTTGTCCAGAGCCTCGGTCACACCCTTTTCCACGGATGGAATAAATTTGCCGGGGATAGCGCCGCCCACGATGGCATCGACAAATTCGAAGCCGCCGCCTCGGGGAAGCGGTTCCAGGCGCAGCCAGCAATC
>MEWP01000031.1 GCA_001775395.1 candidate division Zixibacteria bacterium RBG_16_53_22
TAATTGTTGACAAACATGCCGAATCGACTTATTTGGCGCAACTGAAAAGGCATGAAGACGAATCGCTTGTCATAGAGGGAGTTTCTGCGGTTTCCGGGATGATCGCCATGCTAAATGGGAGTATCGGGCGGTGGGGGAACAATTAATTCGCATGGCACGTTACAATTGCACAAGAAAAACTACCTTATACGGCATGATTCGCGTCCCTAAAATGAATTGCAAGGATTAAATTCCACGGGAATTTTGTCGAAAACATTCACGAATGGAATTAACACCGCTCCGGCAGGCATTGTAGAAAGGCGGGACGGTTATTTAACAGGAGACCCTTCGGGAGGAGACTATGGAGTGCGCATACTGCGGCATTGACTTCAATGGGAAACCGTATCGTCGCGACGGTGAGATATACTGCAGCAAGGAATGCGCGGACGCCGATGGCGAAGAGCGCTTCGGGCTCGAAGACGAAGAATACGATGACTATGGCGATGATGTCGAAGAGGAAGATTTAGAGGAAGAATTTTAACTGCGCAAGGCCACAAACCGATATCCCGGGCCGGCTTCATTTAGACCGTCGGGATAATGTCTTGTGGTGCTTCAGTGAAATCATAAGAAAAGGCCGGTCGACAGACCAGCCTTTATTTTTTTATCACCCTGAATTACTACTGATTTATGGTCGAACCGGCCGGGGCCGACATGATCAGCACTGGATTGGCGGCCTTCTTATCGTCCTGCATTACGTCGGCTTTCTGCGAGGCGGTTGAGGATTTGACGCCTTTCTGGTCGCAGCATCCCGGAGTTACAGGGCAATCGGCAGCTTTGCTTTCGGCTTTCTGCATCTTGGCATCGGCGCTTTTCATATATGGGCATGACATGGCGCCCTCGACCTTATGGGCCTCGGCGGTCATGGCTTTGGCGGCCGATTCGCAAGAGCCGGCATCGGCCTTCATGGCCCTGGAGTCCAGGGTGCTCGAGGCGGAATTCGAGGTCATCTCGGCCTTTGCCGTGATGGCCTCGGCCTTGCCGGCATTGGTTTTATCGCCGCAAGCATAGGCATTTATGGCTGCGAAAATGAAAGTCAGGGCCAGGGCGGCAGTCAGGGTTTTCTTCATTAGAAACCTCCCGTTATTATTGAGATTGAATTTCATAACTATTACTATAACCGAAGTATAATATTCCTTGTTCCCCGGGTCAAGCCTTTTCTGCAATTTTCAAATCGTGGACTATAATAATTCGTCGGGCAATTTGGACTCGCGGGATTATCTCCGGCGCAGGTGAAAGCCGACGATCGTGGAAATTAAAACTAAATTTTCATCAAATATTCATCGCATAACCGGTCGATCTCGGTCGCGACTTTCAAGACGTTATACCCATCGCAACCGGTCACCACCGGGGGGTGTATTCCCTGAATGGCTTCGATGAAGGAGAGGATTTCGAATTTGAGATTATCTCCCGAGGGTATCTCTATTTTGCGCTTTACGATAGCCCTGCCATCGGGGAGGCCCATGCGGCCAAAAAGCAAGGCTTGGTGGAAGTCCTCGCTGTCCTGGGAGGCTGTCAGGTATTGTTCCGCCTCGCGCGCGGCCAGGTCAATCGAGGTATACCCCGATTTCTGGAAGACGCGTAATTTCCGCATCTCTTTTACGGAGATTCGACTGGCGGTGACATTGGCGACGCAGCCGTTGGGAAATTCCAGGCGGGCATTGACTATGTCGATTGTCTCGGTGATAACAGCTACACCGGCGGCCTCGATCCTGGTAGGGATCGAGCCGGTAAGCGCCATGATGAGATCCAGGTCGTGCACCATGAGATCGAATATGACGGAAACGTCGATGCCCCGACCTTTGAACGGCGCCAGGCGGTGGGTCTCGATAAACTTGGGGTCGGAAATACCCTTCTCGACCGCCAGGAAGGCGGGATTGAAACGTTCGGAATGACCGATTTGAAGAATTGTCTGATTGCTGTCGGCTAATGCGACCAGGTTTGCGGCCATTTCGAGATTGGCGGCGATCGGCTTTTCCAGGAGCACCGGCTTGCGGCGACCGAGGAATATCGAGGCCACCTCGTAGTGCGCCGAGGTCGGAACCGCGATACTGACGGCGTCGACCAGCTCAATCATATCATCGAGAGAATCGAAGGCGCGGACCTTATGTTCTCTGGCACAGGTTGCGGCCTTGCCCTTATCTATGTCGAAGCAACCAGCGAACTCGGCGTTCCTGACCTCAGACAGCCTGGCCGCATGGAACCGGCCCATGTGGCCATATCCGACCAGCCCAATTCGTATCTTTTCCGAGGTTATTTTACCACCCCTCGCTTGCTTCGCTGGATGAATTCCAACACCCGAATCACCTCTGGAATCTTCGGGATCTCGTTTTCGATTCTGTCCTTGATCTGCGCCGAGGTCATCTTTTTCGATGTCAGAAACCGGAATAGCGTCTTGAGCGTGTTAATGGTCTCGCTCGAGAAACCGCGGCGTTTCAAGCCGATGGCATTCACCCCCGTGTATTTGAGCGGGTAACCGGCGACCATCACATAAGGCATGACGTCCTGAGTGACGCGAAATCCACCGCCCACCATGGCATGCTCACCGATGAGGGAAAATTGATGCACGACCGAGGCGCCTCCCAAAATGGCCCAATCGCCGATCTCGACGTGGCCTCCCATCTGCACCGAGTTGGCCAGGATGACGTTGTTTCCTATAATATTGTCGTGGGCGGCGTGGCAGTAGGCCATGAAGAGGCAATTTTTGCCGATCTCGGTTTTGCCGTGCGCGGCTGTGCCGCGGTTGAGCGTAACGAATTCGCGAATAATCGTGTTATCGCCTACATAGAGCTCGGTTTTCTCGCCGGTGTATTTCAGGTCCTGGGGGGGCCCGCCGATGGCGGCGCCATGATGGATCTTGATATTGTCGCCTAACCTGACTCCTGACTTTATGGATACGTGCGAATCGACGACGCAATCGTTGCCAATTATGACATCATCTTCTATTATCGAATATGGACCCACCCTGACATGGTTGCCTATGACCGCCTTGCTCGAAACAAGCGCGGTAGGATGCTGCTCCATGGCCAACTCCTAACTATTTTTATCCACCACGACCGCCGTAAATACACCCTCGGCCACGAGTTTGCTCTCGACATAGGCCTTGCCGGCCATCTTAATCATCGAACGCTTGAAGCTGATCATCTCTATTTCCATGCGAAGCTGGTCGCCGGGGACAACCGGCTTGCGGAACTTGACCTCGTCGATCCCCATGAAGTAGGCCAGCTTGTTGTCGGGGTTCTCGACCGCATTGAGCAACAATAGGCCGCCGGCCTGCGCCATGGCCTCGACAATCATCACGCCCGGCATGACGGGCTTGCCCGGGAAATGCCCCTGGAAGAAGGGTTCGTTGATTGTCACGTTCTTGATAGCCACGATACGATTCGACCCCTCTATATCGATGACCCGGTCGATCATCAGGAATGGGTAGCGATGAGGCATGATCTTGAGAATGGCGTTGATATCGAGCAGGAAATCGCCGACCGGCTTCTTGGGGCCATACTTATGAGAGATGAGCTGTTTCTGATGTATGGTGCGTATTTTTCGCGCCAGGGCGACATTGGCGGCGTGGCCCGAGCGGGCGGCCAGGATATGCGCTTTGAGCGGCACACCTATCAAGAATAAATCCCCCAGCAGATCGAGCGCCTTGTGCCTGACCGGCTCGTTATAATATCTGAGCGGGGTATCGTTCATGATACCAGTCTTGCCGGCAAATATAGGGCGCGATTCCCTGAAGGCATCCCGCATTCTCGCGACTTTATCGGGGGTGAGTTCCTCGTCGAGGATGACAATGGCGTTGTCGATGCTCCCTCCCTTGATAAGATTAGCATCAAGCAGTTCTTCAACCTCGGTCAAGAAGCAGAACGTGCGGGCCTTGGAAAATTCTTCCACGAACTCATCATCGAGATCGACAAGCGAGGTGTACTGGGTGCCGAGGGCCGGATTCTTATAATCGACCATGAAAGTTATGCGAATTCTGTCTGACGGCACAACCACGATATCTACACCGCGATCTCGCTCGGAATAGGCTATGGGATGTTCGATTTCCAGAAATTGTTTGGGCGCATCCTGCTCCGCAAGACCGGCATCGGTAATGACCTGAACATACGGCCACGCCGAGCCATCGCCCACGGGCGGCTCGGAGCCGGAGAGCTCGACTTTCATGTTGTCTATCTGCAATCCCGCCAGGGCGGCCAGGACATGCTCCACGGTGTGGACTTTGACCTCGCCGATGCCCAGCGTGGTGCCGCGCTGAAGATCGACGACGTGATCGATATCGGCCGGAATTTCGGGGCAATTCTCGAGATCGGTGCGAATGAACGTGATACCGTGGTTAATCGGCGCGGGGGTAAACGTGATTGTGGATTGACATCCGGTATGAAGGCCGGTTCCCGCGAGGCTGGCCGCCTTTTTTATAGTTCGCTGCATTTGAGCCATGTTCTAATCCTGGTTCGTTCGGATTCGGTATTAACGTTAATCTATTCTAAAGTATATCTCGCAATAATTGCCGGCTGCGCCCACGACACCCCTGGAAAGCAATAATCCGTTGGGCGAGTATTCGCCGGTGAAAACACCCCGCAAGGTCTCCACCCAAAATGTATCCACTCCGATATCGATCAGATTTGAGCCGGGAAACTCGAGAGTTGTATCCTGGGGAATTTCATAAACGCCGCTGACATTAATTCGCTGGCCATCGAGATACGAATAATAGCCATCGTATTGCCAGTTGGAGTGCCATGTCGCAATGTAGCTTGAGCCGATGCCGATCGTATCAACGCGCGCGGGCCGGATTATCGAGACAGTGTCAGGGATGACTACGGTCCCATCGGCGGAGCCATATGCCGAATAAATCGAATAGTAGGCGCTGTCGCCAACGCTGATATTCAGGCCTTTCCGATAAATGCCATTTTCAGAAGGCGCCGCCGGAATGGTATCGCCATTGACCGTTATTATCGCCCCTGTGACCGCGTTCCTGTCATTAAAAACGTAGAATTCCGCCAAAGGAAGGCCGCTGAGCGGTGGCCGCCATGAGATTCGGCCATAAACCGCAAAGCCAGTTGGTGTTTCATTCGCCTTATCGCCGCATGAGAATGTCAGAGGCGCAACAAGCGATATAGCGATAATCAAGGTACCAACCCTTTTGAAAATCATGGGGCATAAGTAAGGTGAAATATTGGGGCCATGTCAAGTGGTAACATGGCGTGCGCCGGTTATATGGTTGCGCCACAGGCGTTTCGGCTCCCCTGGCCGGCGGGGCCGCCCCTCGCCCCTGGCGAGGGAAAGAAACCCGGCGCTCGGAAATTTGCGCGCCTTTTCATTATGCCGGCAAATTTCATAGGCGATAGCTCATATCGGCAAGGCCGGGTTTCTTCGCCCAAAATGGGCGGCGGCCCCGCCGGCCTCGGGAGCCGGGCGGATGTTTCAGGCCTACGCTGATTTGCGCAGCCTGAGATTGACCACCACCGCCTGCAGGATGATAGCTCCTGCCGCGACCAACGAAATAGCGTTCAGGAAATCGTAAATTCGCTGGCCGACGATATCGTGCATGTTAATTGCGGTGAAAATGAGACCGACGATGGCCGCAACCCGCCAAGGTTTAGATAATTTCGAATAATTGAAAACGATCAGAAACGCGGCCAACTGGATAAATTGAAAGGCGTAATGATTGGTGTATGAAAGGAGCGGGATCGTGCAGATCAGAAATCCGGCTTCAAGAATATCAGCTCGTTCAATTTTCCGTCCCCGAATCATAACATATAGAAACAATGTGCCGATCGCAGTCAGGATGACAAACTGGAATATGCGGGTGGTTATCGGCGTGAAATCGAGGAGGCGGAATGGTGTGTAACGGGCCAGGATAGAGAAGATGGTGTCGTTTTCGGGCGCCAGTAGCGATTGTTTGGTGGAGAGTTCGACCGAAAGCTCATGGAACCAGTGCCGATATTGCCCGGCGAAATTCTCCGGCCCGGTGAACAGCATCGGAAGCAGCCCGAAGATAGCCGCAAAGAGCAGAAACAGCACAACCATCTTGAATTTCTTCTTCACCAGATAATATGGCAGGAAAATGAAACCGAACGGCTTGATGAATATCGAGCCCGCCCAGATCAGAGCGGCCAGCCCCTCTCTCTTTCTGCTTACCAGAAAAATCATCGCCAGGTAGAGCACCAGGAGGATATGGTTGACCTGCCCGAGGAAGAACTCGCGTTCAAGATGCACGCTCAATATCAATCCCAGAAGCAAAAGCAAGTTGTTGATTAGCTTTGGGTCGTCCTTGCGGACTTGTCTGCCGTCTGTGTGGCGGAAACCGGGCCTGACCATCACAAGCGATAAGTAAAATCCCAGGCAGACGACAAGTGCCATCACTATCCAGTGCAGAACCTTAGCAGCCTCTAACGGGAATACGGTGGCCGGTATGAAATAGGCAGCGGCGGTCGGCGAATACTTGTAGTAGTAGTGGCCATCGATATCGGGACGGTAGAGGTTCTCCCCTTGTGTCAGGCGTTCGGCGGCGCGGTAGTAGACCTTG
>MEWP01000032.1 GCA_001775395.1 candidate division Zixibacteria bacterium RBG_16_53_22
CGACCTTTTTATCTGGCGTGTAGACGAGCCTTATGGTGGCGAAGTCCGGGTAACCGGAGCGCGGGCACAGGCAGGTGAACTCCGGGAACGATATGTCAACGGTGTAGTCCCTCTCGGGGTTCGAGTTCTCCCACGCAACGAGCTTCGCTTTTTTAACGGCCTTCGTGCCGTATTTTTCCTTTGTCATACAGCCCCTTTCACCTGGCGTACCTGTTATTTATGGAGGACGGCCGCCGTGTTTTTTAGCAGGTCGCGGAAAAACGCGGCCTGCCAGGCAATCCATGGATGGGTTTTCCGGCATCCTGTCAGATAGTACCAGTTTTGCGCCGTGCCTGTAAAGCGGCTTTGTCTTAAAAAACAGCTCCGGCTTGCGCGCGCAAGGAGGTAAGGGAAAAGATGCTTGACAAAGGCGCGCTATTTCACAATGATATGACTATAAAGACGAAAGGAGATTCTCTTATTATGAATACGGTGACGATAGTCCTTCAGGACGCGCCTTATGGAAACGAGAAGGTCTGGAACGCGCTGAGGCTCACTCAGGCGCTGCTTACAACGGAGACGAAGGTCAGGATATTCCTCTACGCCGACTCTGTGACGGCGGCAAAAAAGGGGCAGAACCCGCCCAAGGGCTTCTATAATATAGGGGAGATGCTCAAGGAGCTGGCAGGCAGGGGCGTGGAGGTGCGCTCGTGCCTTACTTGCACCAGCGCGCGCGGCCTTGTGCAGGACGACTTCGTGGAAGGGGTCGTTGTCGGCAAGACGCTGGACCTGGCGCGTTGGGTGGCAGAGGGCGGGCAGGTAATGACCTTCTGAGGTTTTTGCTTCCGGCATGGGCGTATTGTCCGTGTGGTATAATAATTTTACAGAAAGAAACCTGCGGGCTTGACAAAGGGGTTATTTTTCTGTAGTGTATTTTGATTCGGTTTTTTTGCGCCTGTAGCTCAGTGGATAGAGCATCGGCCTCCGAAGCCGAGGGTCGGAGGTTCAAATCCTCTCAGGCGCACCATTTTCAGCGCCCCGGGGGTTTGATAGGCGATTTGGTCCAGCCCAGGTGGTTTTTTGCTTTCTCGCTTCAGCCCAGGCTGAGGTTTTGTATAGAATGGGCCGCTAGCTCAGTTGGTAGAGCAGCTGACTCTTAATCAGCGGGTCGCAGGTTCGATCCCTGCGCGGCCCACCATTTAAATCAAGGGGTTACGGTACTGCCGTAGCCCCTTTGTTTTTCCGTTCTCACCGTATCGTCACCACTTCCAACCCAAGCCCCTTTGTTTTGTCCGGGTGCGCATAGGGTGCGCCTGACCGGTCGTCAAGGTCGTCAACCGCCCTCTTATTCGAGCCGGGAATGAGGTGTCCGTATACATCTACCGTGACCTGAATGGACGAATGCCCGCACTGGTCTTTGATGCAGGCAAGGCTCTCGTTGTTCTCAAACGCCATAACACCTCCAGATATTTGGATATATAGATATTGCGCAGGTTAGATTTTTGTCAAATTTTTTTGTAACCCGTGATATAATGCAAGCTGAAATTCGTGATTTTTTTGTTTTCGGCAATGATATCTCCAGGGGGATAGTGTGGCGGCGTTGCCGCTCCTAAGGGCTGATTCTGGCGGTCATAAAGATATTGGGGGGAAGGAATGGGGCGGGCTCTTGGACATAGAGTGCAGAATAATAGCTTGGAAAAGGGCCGTGGGCGAAGTGATAACGGGAATGTCCAGACAATCTTACCTCGGTTCTGTTGCTCAGCGTAGTTTTATATCTAACAGGGCTCTCATCTATAACCGGGCTTGGTAATTTTCAATATGAACGCAAAGTTCTTTTTAATCGCTTCTTTCGTCCTGTTTGCGATCAGCATCTACTTCTACAGGAAGACCAGCCTCCCGAGGTTGCTCCGGGCGGTCTTTAGTCTGCTTGCGCTTAGCTCCATCTGCCTCAATGTCGCCTTTGCCGCTTCAGACTACTTTACTGCAAACGGCATAGACGGCTCCGTCCTCTTTCACTTCCGGTACGGGTTTGGTGGCGCCGGATTTTCCGAATACTGGGGCCTCATAGGCTTATCCGTCCTCTTCCTTGCCTTCACATTCGGTTTTCTGGTCTGGACATTCATGGCCCGGTCCGCTAACAGCACCGCCCGCAGGGCGTATGTCTACGCCGCCTTCATACCTGCGCTCCTGTCCCCGATGATAAGCCCCGCGACCGCCGACCTCTACAGGCTCTTCGCGATGCAGGAAGTGGAAACCTCCGAAGAAGAGTTTTACGAATATTACAGGAAACCGACCATAGAGCCCAAGGGTGAAAATAAAAATCTTGTCTTCATATTCGCCGAGAGCCTGGAGCGGACCTATTTCGACGAAAAACTCTTTCCGGGCCTGGTCAAGGGGCTTCGCGGTCTCGAGTCCGGCGGCACATCCTTTACAAACATAGATACGGCTCACGGCACGGGCTGGACCATTGGCGGCATTGTAGGGAGCCTGTGCGGCATACCGCTGGTGACCCCTTCGCACGGAAACTCGATGGCCGGCATGGACGAGTTCCTCCCTTCGGCCGTCTGCCTTACGGACCTGCTTGACCGGCAGGGTTATCACCTCGCCTACTACGGGGGCGCCGACCTCGACTTCGCTGGCAAGGGCAAGTTCTTCAAAACCCACGGCTTTGGCGAGGTACGGGGCAGGAACGAACTTCTGGCGGAGCTTCAAGACCGGTCCTACACCTCGGGCTGGGGGTTGTATGACGACACGCTGTTCGACATCGCCTTCAACCGGTTCGTCCGGCTGTCGGAAGAAAAAGACAGGTTCGCTCTTTTCATGCTTACTTTGGACACGCACCACCCCTATGGCCACCCATCCCCGGTG
Organism: candidate division Zixibacteria bacterium RBG_16_53_22; assembly: GCA_001775395.1. GTDB lineage: Bacteria > Zixibacteria > MSB-5A5 > UBA10806 > UBA10806 > UBA10806. The sequence continues at coordinate 2,848 of MEWP01000032.1, forward strand.
GGGTGCAACGGCGTATCCTACGGGGACGGCTCCAACCCCATACTTAACGCCGTGGCCTGTTCAGACCACCTTATAACGCGGTTAGTCGAGAAGATAAGGCGCTCTCCGTACGGGGCCGATACGGTCGTAGTGGTGGTCTCGGACCACCTGGCCATGAGAAACACCGCAACCGACATTCTGAAAAACGGGGATAGAAAAAACCTTTTCATGGTAATCGGGCCGGGCTCTGAAGGGGATAAAATCGACAGGGCCGGCTCGACCCTCGATGTCGGGGCTACCGTTCTGCCGTTTATCGGCTACAGGGGCGAACTCGGTCTGGGCAGGGACCTCAGGTCAGGAACAGGGACGAAACAGGAGACGGGGTATATACTCAAGCAACTGAGCTCATGGGGTCCATATCTTGCAAGTTTCTGGAACTTTCCCCGGATCACCGGAGATGTAGAGATAAATTTTTCAAAGGTTTCCATAGGGATAGGCGGCAGGACCTTCGGCATGCCCATACTCGTCGAATTGGACGAGAACCTCGATACCACCCTCAAGTTCGGCATATATACGGAAGAGGGGCACAAAAAACTCTTCGAGCATGTGCAGACGCTCGATGCGGACAAGGGCTTTCTCTGGATAGACATGTGCAGTAACGCGAGCAGGCTTAACCCGGTGTTCGGAGAATACGGGGCCTGCGTGGTCGCTGGAAGAAACGGCGAATACTGGGACCTTGGGCGCATATTACCGATCGTTACGGATTCATCCGCTGAAAATAATCAGGTCTTGAGGCTCAGCCCGGACGATATCAGGTATTTTACCGGTTTCGGATCCGGGTTCAAGGTGCGCAGGATCGCGCACGCCGGCGGCGGGGTCATGGGTATGACGTACACTGACAGTTACGATGCGCTGAACGAAAACATCAAAAAAGGGTTCGAGTACTTCGAGCTGGATTTTAATTTCACGAGTGATGGGCATCTTGTATGCATCCACGACTGGCAGGGCAGTTTCAAGCAGTCTTTCGGTTTAGAGACGGACGAAAGGCCGACCCTTGAGGGTTTCAAGGCACTGGTGAAGACCAGGTCCAAGTTTCAGAATTGCACGCTCGACGGGCTTGTCGACTGGCTGGAGCGCAACCCTTCCGCAAAGATAGTTACGGACATAAAGGACGACAACCTCAGGGCCCTGGAGATTATGGCAAAGGTGATACCCGACTTTGGCAGGAGGGTAATTCCGCAGATATATTTTCCGGAAGACTATGCCCGCGTGCGGGGTATGGGGTATGAACAGATCATCTGGACCCTGTACCTTTACGGAGGCTCCAACGCGGATGTGCTGCAATGGGTCGATCGGTTCAAGGGGCCGTTTGCCGTAACCATGCCCAGGAACAGGGCGGTGACAAACCTGCCGGCCGAGCTTGCAAGGAGGCATGTCCCTACCTATGCTCACACCATAAACACACCCGGGGAAGCGAACAGTTTGAAATACGGTTTCGGGGTCGCCGATATCTATACCGACTTCCTCAGCGTTAATTGAGTGCGGCCTGACCGAAGAGTTATTAGACAACCCGAGATTCGCCAAGACAGTGGCCTACATAAACGGGTGCTCGATTAAAGAGTTCAGGATTGCTTTGGTAAAACAATATACAAGGCGTTCTCGATAATTCCATCCCTGTTCAAGACTGCAAGTGCAGAATATAATTGTCAGAAATAAAGCCGCTGTGTCTGCTATGTTTCTATGGTTAGAACTCTTAATCAGCGGGTCGCAGGTTCGGTCCCTGCGCTACCCACCATTTAAATCAAGGGGTTTGGCGATTTCGTCAAACCCCTTTGGTTTGTCTGGTTGCGTACAGGTGAGTACGGTGTTTTTTTATCAAATCAGCTTCCTCAGTCAATCAACAATAAAAGCCCACCTGCCTTAAGGCAGGTGGGCTTTTATAACTTTTGTTTTACAGTTCTATACCTTGAACCTTCTCCTCATATACCCAAGACCTATAAGGCCGCTCCCGAGAAGGAGGAGGGTAGAGGGTTCGGGCACCGGCGTGGTGACGACCCTTATCCAGTCGCCGGGCTCTATCACCCACATGCTGACCGTAAGCTGGTTGCCGTTGATTGAATAAGCATCGGGCTGACGAAAACGGGCTTCAAGTTCAAGGCCGCGTCCGTCGAAGGCCGCCGGATAGAGCGTGCCTGTCGCGCCGAGGAAAGGCGTGCTCGCGGCCTCCAGAACGCCGCTCCAGTCGGACATGACCCCGAGGACCGCGCCGTCGAAGGCCCATGTTACATTAAGGTGTTCATCAGGCACAGGGACCAGGTCCTCACCCTGATCCAGGTAGATCATATGGCTGTTAACCGCTGTTCCGGCGGCGATAGTGCCTCCGTCGACAGCCAGGCCTGAAAGAAGAAGAACGCCCTGTTGCTCATCGAAACCCTGCATCCCGAGGTTAGTCGCCGCGTCGTCAAAGATACTCAGCGGAGCCGGTATAATTGCCGGCAACGCTCCGAGGTAACTCGGCCCCCCACTGACACCTACAAGCAGGGCATTGGCATGGCGGGCCGCCAAAAAACCGGACGATAACAACATCAGGCTGAGAATAAATAAAAACTTCTTCATTGCAACCTCCTTCTCTCAACTACTTGTACACCACATGTAATTCACATCGGCTATATTCGTAATGTACGCCTGATTCGTGATGTATACTTAGTTTATAGCACATTTTTAAGGTCATTACGCATATCTGCCCCGCCAAGCCGGCCAGCAGAGATAAAATTACCGGTAATCTCCGTTTTTAAGCCCGTCTTAATCCCGCGTATCCGGGGCGACGAGCGGCCGTCATGCGGGTGCGGATGCGCGTACACCACGGTCTTCCCCTGATTAAATTTTTTGTCAAATATTTTATAAAGCATGATATATTTTTTACGAAACCCCGTTTACTTGTATAATGCACCCTTATCAATTTTAGA
>MEWP01000033.1:0-18306 GCA_001775395.1 candidate division Zixibacteria bacterium RBG_16_53_22
AAAGGAAATGGTGTTTGCCTGAGCGCAAACACACGAGCCGCTACCAAACAAATGGAATTTCAACTAAAAATGGGATTGACTCCATTAAAAACCAACATGAGTACTAATTCCTATCTTATCAAGGTTGGGGTTGTTGAGGCAATGATTGTGCGGAAGCCGGTCAAGAACCTGCATTTGGCCGTCTTGCCGCCTGCGGGTAAGGTTCGAGTAACCGCCCCTCTTTCTATGAAAGAAGACGCCATTAGGACACTTGTAGCAACCAAGATTGGCTGGATAAAAAAACAACAGGCCAAGTTTGCGGGACAAGCCCGGCAGACTAGGCGCGAATACATTTCAGGCGAGAGCCATTATTTTTTGGGGAAGCGATATCGGCTTGAAGTTGTTACGGAGCAAGCACGTCCTACGGTATCACTAAAGGCTAATGGCCGAATGATTCTATCTGTCCGGCCCGGAAGCTCGCGCGCCAAGCGCGAGGAAGTACTAATCGAGTGGTACCGGGCAGAGCTTCGAGAAATTGTCACGGAGCTACTATCTAAATGGCAGAATAAGATCGGCGTGCAGCTCGATACTTGGCGCATCATGCGGATGAAAACCCGCTGGGGCACCTGCAACCACAAAGCAGGCCGCATCACGCTAAATCTGGAACTCGCCAAAAAGCCGCTCTCGTGTATCGAGTATGTTACAGTACACGAGCTTGTCCATCTGATTGAAAAGAAGCATAATGAGCGTTTCCAAAAACTCATGACCAAGTATCTACCTAAATGGCGGAGTGCCAAAGAGGAGCTAAACCGTTTTATCTTGGCGCATGAGGAGTGGGAGTATTAACGACAGGACATAATTATCATGGATTGGGAAGTTACATTTAGGCAGTGGGCCCAACCACCAAGTGCGACTGAACGAGAGAAGATGGAAAATGCGGAGCGGGCTATAAAAAAGGCCATTGATGCATGTGAAGCTTTGGACTCACGTAATATTCGGGTGTTCGCTCAAGGATCTTACCGTAATCGCACAAATGTACGGCAAGACAGTGATGTTGATATATGCGTATTATGCAAAGATATATTTTACTTTCAATTACCTGAAGGCTATTCGCGCGACCAATTTGGATTGGATAGTCCTGCAACCTATGCTGATGCACAGTACCGAGCTGATATAGAGAGTGCATTAGTATCTCATTTTGGAAGAGGCTCAGTTACAACCGGGAATAAAGCCTGGGATATTCATGCCAACACGTATAGAGTCGATGCAGATGTTGTAGCCTGCTTCGAATATAGATATTACTTTACAGATGGTAGTTTTCGAAAGGGGACTGCCGTCATTCCTAGGTCCGGATTATATATAGCTAATTACCCTGACCAAAACTATGAGAATGGAAAAGCAAAAAACGACGAGACAAACCATAGATTTCGCGCTGCTGTAAGAATACTAAAAAATCTAAGCAACTATATGAAAGAAAATGGTGAAAGCTTTATTCAGCTTCCTTCCTACCTTTATGAGTGCCTAACGTGGAATGTCCCCAATGAGGGTTTTGATCACGACGCCTATATAGATGATATCCGATGGATTCTTGCCCACCTATGTAATGAAACGCGAACCGATGAGACCTGTAACGAATGGTGTGAAGTTAATAGCTTTAAATATCTGTTTCGTCCATCTCAAAAGTGGACGCGAGTCGAAGCGAATACGTCACTAAACTCGGCTTGGCGATATTTGGGATTTAATTGATATGAACTCAATTCGACAACAAGTAGCATTAGGCTTTCAGATTGTGGTTGTTCTTATTATCTGGGTCATATTTATTATTTTCAATGATGTTGCCCTTCAAATAAACTGGAAGGCAATTAAGTTGCTACCAGACGTGATTAGCGTTTATGCGATCCTATATCTTATATTTATAAAGTGGCTTTGGCGAATCCCGCTTTTCAGGGGCTGGCTTGTGATTGTACCTGACCTTCAAGGAACATGGAAAGGCACCTTGGAAACCACTTGGGTTGATCCACAGACAAATAAAACGCCTACTCCGATTGAAGCGTATCTTGCTATAAGGCAGACCTTACGAGATATCCATATCACAATGTATACCAAAGAATCGGTGTCGAATAGCGAGGCTACGGGAATTTGTATGGAGGAAGACAAAGGTATTAGATTATTAAGTTATAGCTATAGCAATATACCAAAAGCTACCGTTCGAGAGAGAAGTCAAATTCACTATGGCGCAATAAGGCTAAGGATATCAGTTCGTCCTGAGCGGAAATTAGAGGGTGAATACTGGACCGACCGAAAATCGACCGGCCATGCCGAATTCAGATATATAGGTAGAAAATTGGTGCAGCAATTTGCTGATTAAGGAACACTAAGTATGAGCAATTTATCCAAGGATAAGTTCCCAAGGGGTTCAGAATGGCGAATATGGGATTTGCATGTCCATAGTCCGGGCGTGTCCAAGATTGTTTGACGCGAACATCCTATCAACAATATCATTATCATTCAGCTTGCGGCTATTGAACGGCCCGGAGACCTTCCCCAGATCTAAAAAGAGGTCAGCAATTTTAGTTTTTCTTTATTAAATACTATCGTTTCAAATGGTTCATCATGGGGGCTACAGCTATCATAACCGTCATAGCCTTGCATTTTTAGTTTGGTTCTGAATTCTCCCGGGTCGCGTGATTTTAAGCTTTTAAGACCCAATCTCTCGATAGCTTTTTCACTTGCGATATTTAGGTTCTCTGCAGAAAATGCCAATAATTCGCCCGGCTTGCCATCTGGCCGAGGGTTTACATATTTCTGGGCTGTTGCAAAATCACGAGTTAGCGAAATAGGTGTTGCGGGATCGACTTCAAATCCAGCAAGATTATTGCTCATTTTCGCCGTATCGTCAGTAAATCCGCCTACCGCCCGAATCCGTTCGGCTGTTTCGGCACTTGTTCCGTGATAAAGAATAGTTGACGGATATTGCCGTATGGGCTCAAAAAAATTATGTTTCATATTTCTTTGGAGATGATTCAGAATGCTTGGCAGTACTACCTTATTTTAACACAAAATATAGAAGCCGAAAATTGTTCCTTATTCCGCCTGAATACCCTCAACAGGGCCTTGATTCGCAGTCGCCATCATGATAGTCTGTAAAACATCCGGCAGTTTCAGGGAGTCGAGATTCAGCCGGTTTTCCATATAAAAGGTTCGAACTTCGTCTACCAGGCCCCATATCTTATCAAAAACGGCGTGCGGACGCTGTTTTTGGTTGTAAGATTCGCCTAATTTTACGGGTTCGAACCTATCGATTTTGGACGGAAGTGACCTTGTGGCTTTAATGATGAAATCTATCGGTTTTTTGGCTTCGATTCGCAGATTTCCATTCATTAAAACGAGGTTCGAACCGACATAGCCTAAAATAGCCCTTCGCTGATCATGGCTTCCGAATTCAAAGACCCTTTTTGCCATAGAAGTAAAGTCGAAAGCATCCTCGCAACACTGCAACACTTGTTCATAGCGATTGTCGGAATCATCAATGTATTCCTTCGTGGTCGTCAACTCGTTGAGTAATTCATTTTTTTTAACCGCATATTCTGCGTCGTCTAATAGCCCCCGGAGTTTCATGTTCAGAAGTTCACTCATTTCCTTTTTGCAGGCATCGCTTCTTTTTCGGAGAGCCGAAATCCTCGCTTCGGATTTTTCGCATTCTTCGCTATGCATTCGTTTGATGATTCTGACAGCCCAATCCTTGAATTCTCTCGAAATTGTTATTGAATCCAGGAATGTGACTATTTGCTTTTCCAACGCTTTGCCTTCTATAACTTTTTGAGAGCAATGCACAGCGCGCTTGCGTTTGCTGCAATGATAGTAAATGTACTTGTGCCCCTGCCGGTTGATTTTATGCTCGGCGGTGATTGACGCCCCGCATTCTCCGCATTTAATCAGGCCCGTGTACGGAAAGCTGTACAGCCTGGGGCGCGGTCTATCCTTCAGGCCGAGCAATTCCTGGACTCGGTCGAATTCGGATTTTGTGACCATTGCCGGGTGCGCTCCCCGATACTCCTGTCCTCCGTATCTGAATACGCCGTAGTAATAGGGATTGGAGAACATTTTGTATATCGCCGAATAAGCGACCGGCCCACCGCCCATCCGTTTGAATAATCTGGTCCGCAATCCCAATTGATTTGTGGCAATGGTTACGATGGCGCGAGGCGAATATCGACCGGTCAGCATTAAATCCCACATCTTGCGCAACAGCGGAAAACGCTCCGCGTCCCGTACAATCGCTTTACTCGATTTTTCGATCACGTAACCCAATGGCGGCAGGCCGGGACACCACCCAAGATTTGCCCTGGCGCGTTGACCTCGCTTCACGTTGTCCGACAGATCGTCAATGTATTTTTTGGCCATGCCGAATTCCAACTGCATCCAGAATTTATCGTTGCCGGTATTAACGAACGTTCTTTGAGGCGTATGGATGTTCATCAACTTTTTTTCCTCCATAGCCCAAATGAGAGCCCCGCCGTCAACCGGATTTCGGGCGAGACGATCCAACTTCCAACATAGAATCTCATCAAGCTTTCCCTTTTGAACATGGCCGAGGATTTCACTAAATATCGGGCGGCCCGGTGCCTTGGCGGATTTTGATTCCGTAAAGACGCGCTCGATGATCAAATTCTGATTCTTTGCGAAATCGCGGAGTTCCTTAACCTGCGACTCGATGGATAGAATCTGTCGATCCTCGGATTCAGTTGATTTTCTGGCATAAATGGCGATGTGGGACATTTGGGCGTTATTTTGATTGCATAATTTTTGGGTCAATCGGCTCATGCTTATCGCCGAGAAGCAAGTAATACAGATTTACCAGTCTGATACCCATTTCCCAGGCTTCTTCGCTTGAGAGCGTTTCGCCGAATTGATTTTCGTAGATCGCCTTTAAATTATCGATGTCATCTTGCGTTATGGGCATGATGACCAGTATGCAACCGATATGTCAAGGCGTACAGGGTGATAATTTTGTCCGCGTGATACCAATGCTGTGGACTACATCGAGATAATCCTTGACGGAGGGAATTAAATGTCCTACTTTGGTAAAAGTGGGACATCTCTAGCTTCCCATAACTTCTCCTTGTTCAAAGAATTATACGTTTTTCAAGCAACATGCACATTGTAGCATATCAAAATGATCAGGCCAATAGGTCTTAATAATATTGTCCGGTTTGGCTCTCGGTTCCGCATGATTTTGCTACAGTTAGCGAATTTATACCGCTTGATGACTGTCTTCTATTATGTCTCAAAAATGGCATCTTTTTACCAAAGTGGGACGCGGAAACGGAGCAGGAAACATCCTGTGCCGCTTGTTTAGCGTCATAACGAAAATCAAAAAACCCGATAAGAAGGCCGAATCCGGCAAAAAGCCGAAAGCACAACTGGCCAACTCTGAATTTCATCTCTCCACCCAGCAGATACGCTGGATTATCGCCGCCGCAAAATCAAATCGGGACAGACTCATTATTCAAATGCTGGCCGAAACAGGCTTAAGGCGCTCAGAAATTACCGCTGTTCAGGTGCAAGATATTAGGCATGAGAAACGTCTGTTGATTGTAAATCATGGCAAAGGGAATAAGACGAGGCTTGTTCCATTGACACCCGCGTCAATTGAAAATCTCAAGGCATTCATTGACTCGCGTCAAAACGGTCCTGTTTTTGCATCTTCGCAAAATCGGCAATTGAGTGCGCGGCAACTTAATCGGATTGTCGCAAACGCCGGCAGAGCCGCGGGCGTCATAAATCCTAATCCTAAGTACAACCAGATTACCCCGCATCTTTTTCGCCATAGCTTTGCGAGGTTCTGGAAAGATCGCGGCGGCAGCATCGAGGCCCTATCGAAAATTATGGGGCATGCGTCGACCAAGACGACCTGGGACCTCTACGGCACCATGAGCCTCAACGATGTGCAAAGGGAATATCGGAGAATTTTCAAGAAGGCCAAATCAATGAACAAAAACGATAAGCCACCCTTCACCGGAAAGGAGTAAAAAGAATGCGAAGTCGATTATTGACGTTTTTGCTCGCGGTAATTGTACTTGTGACGTTGAATTGTAGCAAGGACAATTCGACCGAACCGAGCGGAAACAGTACTCCGTCGGTACCGACGAGCCCTTCACCAGCAAGCGGAGCCGCGGACGTAGCCACCAGCACAACGCTCAGTTGGCAGTGTTCCGACCCGGATGGTGATACACTGCTGTTTGATATCTATTTTGGCACCTCGGAATCACCATCACTGGCGATGGCCGACCAAAATACTATGTCCTTCCAACCGACAAGCTTGCAGTACAATGCCATCTATTATTGGCGCGTTGTCGCGAAGGATATGCACAGCCACGAGACATCAGGCCCTGTCTGGACCTTCAGTACACCATCCAGACAAAGTGGTTTGTTTTGGGTGGCAGGCTACGACACGCCGGGTTACGCCACCGGTATTGACGCTTCCGGCGAATATGCCTATTTGGCTGACGGCTGGAGAGGGCTTGTCATCGTTAACGTTTCTGATCCAACCCATCCTGTTTTGACAGCAAATTGGTGGCGTGATGACCCAGGTCACGGTTATTACCGTGTTCGTGTTGGTGGCAACTATGCTTATGTCGCCACATCAGGACAATCCGGTTTTTTGGTCGTTGATATCTCCATTCCATCCAATCCCCAATACATGGGCGGCGGCTGGGGATATGAAGAACCCGATTCTCCCTCAGATATAGCAGTCGTTGGAAATAACGTCTTTTTGGCCAAGAATGACGTTTACGAATTTAATATTTCGGATCCGGCTCACCCATCAAAGACTGGAGTCCGTTATACACCGGGCCCAAGTCGCGGGATTTTTACGGTTGGATCATATATTTTTATCGCCGACGGAACGATGGGGCTCAGGATATTCCTGGGTAGCGGCGAGGTTGGCTATTACTCACCGCCCGGTGACGCTTATGATGTATTTGTTACGAACGGTATGGCTTATGTCACCTGTGCTAGTTACGGCCTTCAGGTTGTTGACGCCACCGATCCGCATAATCCGTTTCTGGCCGGAGGATGTGACACTCCAGGAGGCGCAGTGGCTGTCGTTTGCGAAGGGAATTTTTGCTTTGTAGCGGATGGGAGTGCCGGTTTGCAGGCAATCGACATTTCAAATCCGGCCAGCCCCACGCTTGAAGCCACATACGACACGCCTGGAAGGGCCACGGATGTCTGCCTATGGAATGGATACATATTGGTCGCTGATGAGTCATCGGGATTGGTTATCTTGGAATTTGTGCCATAAAAGAAGATATTGCTACCGGCTCGGTTTCATGGGAGAAGGAAAGCCCTTAACTCTCCCGGCATCTTTACGCCGTCAGCCGACGGATAACCTATTCTTTGTATAGCCAGTCTGAGTCGGGCAAGCCGCAAGACGTCGATTGGCCGGGGATTTCTTTCCTCATTGTCCACAGCAAGTTGCCGTAGGCGGCAATTGCGGTCATTTCGGCCTGTCGGATATGCTTAAGGCATCCTGATATTTAGGTTCCATGGCCACTGGCATGGACGGAGGGTATCAACATGCCGAAGGTTTTAGGTTATCAGGCGCCGCCGAATCAGATTCGGTGGTACCGCAAAAAAAGGAAATTGAGGATTAGAGACGTGCTCGTGTTGATGGCATTGTCATCGCCGAGCCAGATCGCCCATTGGGAAAAAGGCCGGAAGGTTCCGACGCTCACCAATGCTCTAAAACTGTCGGCGGCCATCGGCTGCCCGGTGGAAGTGTTGTTCATCGACCGATTCCAAAAGCTCAGAAAGGAGGTGTCTGAAAGAAGGATAAAATGCAATATCAGTACGTTTTTTAATTAATAATTATAAAACCATGAACGAACGTCGACCTGCAAGCGGGGTTGATAACAAAACACCGCTGAATTTCCAACCCAAGACCAAGTCTGACCACCTGGCTCTGAAAATTGCCAGAGCCTTCAGAGAAGAAAGCAAATTGCCGCTATATCGCGTCTGCTGCGAAAACTTCGACGAAGAGACGATCCGAAAGGCCTTTGCCGAGGTGATGACCGTGCCCGACGACAAGATCAGGAAATCCCGTTCCGCCTTATTCGCCTATCTGTTGAAAAGATATGCCAAACGGAAATAATGCCATTTTGTCGATTGACCCGGGAACCCGGTACATGGGATACGCCGGATTCATCCATGGCGAACTGGCCGACCACGGCGTCAAGACCATCAGGCAGAACGGCACGCTCAATACCATGCTCAATCAAATCGGGACCATCATGAGCCGCCTGATTGCCGAGAAAAGGCCTCAAGTCGTCATTATCGAAAAAAACAACTTCTCGCAGATCAGGCAGAATGTCCGCTTGGCCATCGTGACCCAGAGACTGCGGGCCATAGCCCGGCAGTCGCGAATCAGATTCGCTGAACTGGATTCCCGGACTATCAGGAAACTGGTCTGCCAGAACGGCAACGCCACCAAGCGGGAACTGGCCCGGACGATCTGTACCCGCTATCCCGATTTGAAAGCGTACCTCGAATCGGACAGACGCTGGAAGGAGCGGTATTACCAGAACATTTTCGACGCCATCGGCTGTGGCATGGCCTATCTGTCGAAGAACCGCGAGACTCGGCCCAGGGCCAGTCATTAATCCCCGATACATACCATGCGTAGGAGAATACCTAAGTTATCCGAGCGGGCGGCCTGTTGGCCGGGAAAACGGAGAAAGCACCGATTTCCAAGACAACCCAAATGCGGAATCTGCCGAAGGAAAATCGATATGGGGAATCTCTGCTACTACTGCCGGAAGCGGAAAACCTCTTGAAGAGGTTCAAGCGAAAAATAACAGAAAATACACCGCCTTTGACTGGCGGTGAAAAAGAAGACGCGCGCCCCTTTGTCGGGACGGTAGCACTCCATCATTATCTGCTTGACGGAATAGCCCTTTATGGGCTATTTGAAAAGTAGAATTGCTTTCTCAGCAGTTCTACTTTTCGAGAGTGGTAAGGGGTTATGAAATAAGCAGATAATGATGTCGGGCACCGCCCGACTGCCCCCCCTTTTCTCACCCCTTCACCTTGCCTGCTGACTATCGCGCCGTATAGACGTCAGTACCAACGACACCGCAGGCAAGGACCTGAAGGGGGTTCGACTTCGCCCGAACGCTGTTTCGGGCTGCGGGTCTTGTCCCTTGCGGGACGGCGACCAAAGCGGGGGCAGTCGGGCGGCTCGAACCGCCAACCACAAAGACCTGCGCCCTGCGGGCTTGGCTTTGGTGGGGCGGCCGTCCCCCTATCGGGGGACTTTCGGCCTCGCGACAAAGGGGCGCGCGGGAATAAAGAGAATAAGAGGTGTTTCCGCTCTATAAGCGGAAAGATTAAGGACTTTAAATGACAGACCCCACCCGAAAATCAGCGGAAAATCCGACCCGGAAGAGAGCGTCCCGGAGTTTTACACTGGCGGAAGTGGATTACCGAATCCTTCAGCTTGTCTACGAGCACCGGTTTTTGAACACGGAATTGCTCTGGCATCTTTTGAAATCCGAGGCCGAAGGCGAACAGTCGGAATATAAACTCGGCAGAGACGGCAAAAAACGACCGGCCCAATACGGTTTCGGCATGAAGGCGCTCTATAAGCATTTGCTGCGGCTGTCCGAAGCGAAATACTTGCAACGGCAACAATTGATTGACCTGCCGATTGGCGGTAGCCACGGAGTGCCAAGGGCGGCCTACGGTCTGGGCATTAAAAGCGCACCCGTCATTGCCGAGAGAACCGGAACGGCGGTTCAATACATCAAGAATATCATCGACGCCAACCGGGTGAAATCGCTTTTCCTGCGGCACGCCCTGGATATTGCCCGATTCCGGGCAACGCTCGAGTTGGCCTGCAATGACTCCGGCGGAAAATTGCGGCTGATTTTCTGGGAGCAGGGGCAGGGGTTGCGGGATTATGCCGTCGGCCAAAACGAGTCCGGCGGTACAGAGCGTTTTCCCGTCAATCCCGACGCTTTTTTCGGGATACAGGTCAGGGACAAAGGGAACGCGTCGTACTTTCTGGAAATGGATCGCGGCACGATGCCCGTCATTTCCAAAAAGGACAGGCCGGATATTCGCAAAAAAGTTTTCGGGTACATGCACTACCGCAAATCCGGAAAGTATCGGGAGAAATATTATTACGGTTTTTTACCGAACGGCCAACCCTCCGGGCTGTACATCAATCGGCCTGACGACGAGAATACGGCCATCGAACAGAACGAATTTTTACAGCCGATAAAGGGATTCAGCGTGGTCCTCGTTGTGCCCGGCAAGCTGCATAAGACTAAATTTGTATCAGGGAGAATTGAGAATGTTTTAAGCTCTTTTCCTTTTTTCGGAAAGGGCTTCGCCAGCACTTCACTATTCTGGCTCACCACGCCTGAAGCGTATGACATAGAAAACCCGGAGAGTATCCTCGGCAATATCTGGATTACGCCCAATCCGGAAAAGCCCATGCAAAGCCTGATTGAATAGCCGAAAGAAGAGGGGATTCCCAACCTCATTAATTCCGTCCTCTCCGCCTGGGGTCAAGCAACCCCGTGAGAGCGGGATTGAACACAGGGTGAATTCAATGCCCGGTCGGGTACATTCACACCCCTTTGGAATTTATCCGGCGCGGAATTGTGAGGTTGGGATTTTTTACATGACATATTAATTTTGCATAATATGGCATAATCCTATAGATTGGGTCCCTGAATACTAACTATTCTTTCGAGACAGAAATGATCAGGCGAATTATTTGGCCACGGCAGTTAATAAATGAAGCGCAAAGTCCCTTTGCGAAGGGTGAAGGCTCCAATAGGCTAAAAATAACTCTTCATTCGCAAAGTTTTTCTAATGCTTCAGGCGATGATTTAAGAGCCATTGAAGCATTACGCGAATTATCGAATCTCCCGGATATTAAAGCTGCCGATACGGAAAATGGGAGTCTTCCACATCTTGCTATTGGCGAAACGGAGGCAAATGCGGATTACATCTCCGTTACGCTTGAAGATAATGAATCCACTACGAGGACGGCAATTGTGTCGCCAAAGCAATGGATTAAAATTTCGGAATACCTTACCCAAAAGTCGTTTGGCTACGATCCCGAAGTTCAAAATTTGTTTAATCAGGTAATATTGACGAGGGCGCACCATGAATTGCGCCACGAGTTGTTTATTACTCTATCGCCGCTGTTATTGAAATATCGAGACAACAATATTTTCAGGGAGATCAACATTGTCACTCCCGCAGAAGCTATAAAAATCGTCGGATTGTATCTCCGCTCTAAGGATAATTATGTCATTGAAGCGCATGGAAGGGGAACCGATAGTCTAGACAGATTTTTATTCTATTGGGTCCTTGCCCGGCATCGACTGCCGAGAATGTGGAGATATTTTGGGGCATGCGTTTACGCCGACCAGACTAGACGAGATAACACAGTGAATTTAGGCGGGAGTATCTTAAACAGATGCACCAGGGCCTTGATTGCGAGGGATCAAATGGGAATTCAGTTTTATAGTTATGTCGGGAACGAATCAATAGACATAATAATGTACCATTTCGATTATTTAACAATTCTGCTGTCCGGCGCATTCGATGCCCAAGCGAGAGTTGCCTATCGAACATACGGCATAACCAAACAAAAAGAGCGTTTTATAAGTTTTCGCCGTCAAGATTTTATCAAAGCCCTTGATTGTAATGGAGCACTAAGCCTAATAAAGGTTCTCAAAGACGATAAATTCATTGACCTGATGTTCTTACTTTCTGAACTTCGCAATACAATTCATGGGGCCAATTTAACAACTCTCAAATTTCTCAATACGGTTAGGAAAGGAATATCATTGGTCGATTTGGATGACCAGAATGGGCGACAAATTTGGGAAGCGGCGAAAAGATACAGTTCCCCTGAAAAATGGGGACTTGTCCAAGATTTCCATATTCTTCTCGAGCCGTACACCTTTTCGACGATGCTAATAAATGAATGCTTTAGATATATTAATTCCATAGCTTGTGCAACTGAAGTGGCCAGACTATTTCCCTCAAAAAATCTGCCAAAAAAAATAACCGGGCCGCCCAAAGATGCCGTTTTTAACAAAGAAACGAGAAAACGCGTTCACCTTTTGGGCTGAAAGAATATTTTATCCCACCCATAAATTTTTCAACTCACACGAAAAGGACAAGACCGCTCGCTTGCCTGCAGGTCTTTTCAGGGTATCATAGAGTCTTCAGTATCCGTCCAAGGTAGTACGTTGTCTCCACCTTGACGAACGGCGCATCCTCCAAAACTGATGGACAGCCAAGAGCCTGCCCACAGTTTTTCCGTGTGCTTGGCTCCAAAAGCCCTGCGTCGGCCCTGCCGGGCTTATTATGACTGCGGGCTTTTTCCGCTACTCCAGCCCTCTATGCTAATGAGGCGTGCCGGTGAGGCAAGCCAGCGTAAGCCAAGCCAATTAAATCAATCATTCGCTGGAGAAGGGATTCATTTTTATGAATCTCAACAGAGCAGAGCTAATCGGCAACCTGGCCGCGGACCCCGTGGCCACCAGGCTGAAAAGCGGCGGTGAAATCGTCAGCTTCACCGTCGTCACCAGCCGCACGGTCCAGACCGGGTCTGGCGAAAAACGGAAGGACGTCCAGTTTCACGACGTCAGCGCCTTCGGCCAGTTGGGACGGGTGGTAGTGAAGTATCTCAAAAAAGGCGACAGGGTCTACGTCGATGGCCACCTGGTGAACGACCACTGGTACGGAAACGACGGCACAAAGCACACCCGCGCGGGGATCGTCGCCCAGAACCTCATCATGCTCGGCGGCGGGAAGCGGGAGAAGACGAACGACGAAGTCATCGTCGAGGAAATTGATCCCGCAAACGTATGAGAATCTACTTCGAGGATTTGCGGCGGGACATTCAGGACGAGCTCGTCGCCGAGATGATGGCGCGGCTGGCCGAGGAGGGGCCGGACGATTCGGACGACTGCCTCGCGGAGCGGGCGGCGCACGTCATCAACGTGAGGAACTTGGGCGTGGACATGGACTTCTGAAGAGCGGCCCGGAATCAAGCGGAGAGGGTTCGTCCCTCTCCGCTTTTTTCGTGTTCGTTGATAAATTCCCACCCTGCAGAGATTTAAATTGATTCACTCTATTCTTCTATCATATACTTTGTTTGATTTATCTTATGAGCGCACTTTCGTGGTTATCTCTGATTATTTTTACGTCTGCAAAACCGCCGTCTCGGACTTATGATAATGATAAATGATAGCTTTAAATCAATATAAGGACTCGACCATGAAGTTACACAAAAACGATCTAACCGCACAACAACTTTTTAAGTTAGCCATCGAAGAGCAGGAATCAAACCATTATGAAGAGGCCGGTGGTCATTATGACCAGGCACTCTTAAGAGCGAACGAAATGGGTTTACATGGACTGTCAATAGACATACTGCTCCGCTATGCCTGGATGAGTTTTCTTCAGGGTCATAATTCCAAATCAAATAAATTGATAAATCAAGCAAAGGAATGCTCTGATACATATGCTCCCCAGAAGATAAAGCTGAGTGCTTATTTGAAGATAGCTGACTTTTATCTTCATCTCATGAAGTACCGGGAAGCAACGGGCGCGCTGGCTGTGGTTAATTCCGTATTACGTAAAAATACCTATCCTGACATTGAGGCCGAGCTACTTGGTCTAACCGCAGAAATCAGAAAGAACGAAGGCTTTTATAATATCTCAATCTATTGCCTCAAGAAGCAATTGGCCCTTTGGGTTAAATTAGGGAATAAACTTCAATGCTGCAAATCGATGATAAATATATCAAGAATCCAAGCCACAATGGGCGATTTCGATGGCGCATTAATGTTGCTGGGAAGAGCGTACAGTACTGCCAAGAAGCATAACTATCATGACTGCCAAGCCGAAAGTCTTATCCATCAGGGTGAGCTTTATTTTCTTATGGGGGATAGTATAAATGTCTCTCGCTGCACGGAAGAATTGTCTGATCTGGATAATAAGTTAAAATTATCGGTCGCCAGTATTTCAAATAATGTCTATGTTTGTCAGGTATGGTTGACACTCAAAGATTATGCAATGGCACTAAAACTTTCAATGGATTTATATAAAAACCTAAAGCGACGTAAATTGGCTCGAAATACCTATGTGGCTGAATTAATCTCAATTATCGGCCAAGCCTATCTGGGATTAAACGATTTTCAAAAATCACAAGCATGGCTTTGGAAGGGGTTTGAATATTTATTTCCATATTTCCCACAGAATCGACATGTTTCTTTTAGACTAATTGAATCCCTAGGATTAGCGACCTACAATCTTACAAACAGCACAGACTCATTCGAGTTGCTGGAGATATTGGACAAAACGCGTTTGCGTATGAATTCCCATTACTATAGGCGTCATTACTTTGAACAACACATTCAATCATTCGACTGGCAAATCATAGAACTATTATCAAAATGTAAAGGCAGCAAAATCATGCTTTTTAGAAAGGGTGTCATTAGGGTAGACCTAACATCTGGATGGGTCTTCAAAAATGATATTACGGAAATAGCTAAATTATCAAAACAACAGCGCAAGATATTTCGCCTGTTGGTTGAAAAAAGAGGCTATTTCGTGTCCATGAAAGCCATAGTCAAAGCCGCCGGTTATTATTCAAGCCAAACAGATAAGGAATATATCGATGGACTGGCGCGTTATTACATAAGTCAGATTCGGAAAAAAATCGAATATGGTGATGACAAAATCATTATCACTGAAAAAGGTGGCTACAAAATACTATAAAAGTATTCGAGTCTACTAATCCTCATATCCTCATAAAACACCTCACTGGCTTTTCAAGAAATCTCTTTCATAATTTATATGTGAAGACATAGGCATAATGGCTATGCCTATGTCTTCAGGAAGGAGGCGTCATTTGAATCAGGAATAATAAAAGGCCCCGTAGCTCATAAATCCCACCCAGCGACCAAGCTAAATATGGATTTATTTGAGTTATAGGGGCCATTTTGCCGCTAGATGAGCGGCACAACGTGCTATAGCTAATGTATAGCACAGAGCTAAAAACAAGTCAAGAAGGTGTACAGTTAACACCTAGGGGTTACGGTTTGACGGCCGAGGGGTGACGGTGTTCACTAGTACATATATGAGATACCAAACACCCTATTTAAAAACCCTGCGTTTTCGCTGGTACCGTCTGGTTGAACGGGATCAGCGTTCCGTGGAGTCAGTCTGTACACTCTACGGCATTCCCAAGAAGACCTACTACAAATGGTACCGGCGGGACCATGGCTTAGCCCCTTGTGCTTACCGCACTCGGCTGACTGACCGGAAAACCAAATTAACCCAGCCAATCAGGCAGTTCATTGAAGACACAAAGTACGTCACTAACTATGGCCCCTTGAAGATGAAATTTGCCGTGAAGCGAGCGTTTCACATTGACGTGTCCACCACCATCATTTACCGATATTACCAGAGAAGGAAGCTCATCCAAAAGCCCCAACGGACTATGCCCTGGTACGAACCCTTAAAAGAGCATTTAGTGGTAACCAGAGCCGGCCAAGGCGTGCAAATGGACGTGAAATATGTCTATGCAACAGGTAAGCGACAGTACCAGTTCTCGGTGCTTGATCCCTACACGGAAAGCTACCATTGCACGATTGCCGAAGCAAAAACGAGCAACAATGCCATTGTCGCCTTACAGGCTGCAGAAAAGTATTTTAGATTCCCCATTACCTCCGTACAAACTGACAATGGCTCTGAATTCAGAGGCAATTTGCACACCTGGCTGGTCAAACACCGGATACCCCACTACTTCATTCCCAAACACTCGCCCTACTGGAATGCCCAGGTGGAACGGATACACAAAACGGTTGATGATGAGTACTACCAGAATCCACGTCGGACATGGAAAACAATCCATGACTGGCTTCACTTCTACAATTACAAACGATTGCACCAAACCCTTAATGGACTCACGCCCCATGAGAAAGTCTTACAAAGCGTCACCCTTGACTGTTAACTGTACAAAGGACAGAAAGGAGGCCATTATGTGGCCACTAATAATAGCCGCAGGTGTTTACATGGTTTGCAAGGGCATTCAAGATGGTATTGATTCGAATCGCGGCCGAAATCAGAAAATATTACCGCCGCATGCGGGCGACGATTCGATAGGATACTTAACCCGCGACGATCGCGACCTATTAATCGACGACAACTTGAACGGAGACCGCTATGGACGATAAAGCTAAACAGCCCGAAAAGCCCGATTCGGAATTGGATGGCATAAGTCAGATTCTTGTCGCCGGAGCGGTATTTGGCCTCGCGATTTACGGATTATACAAACTTCTATCGGAGGAACGCAAAAGGGGCTCCGACAAAGCGGAATCCGGCCTTCTGGACGAAATGAAAAGATCGGGGCTATTGTGAACGAACTTGTGACGACCCATAACGGCGAAGCCGAGCAATCGCTCGGCTTCGCTTCCCTCGAGGAGGTTCGCTCAAGAGCGATCCGCGGTGTCGAGTCGAATCCTGAGTTATCCAGATGGCAGAAGCGTGCGATGACCGAAGAAATTAATTTCTTGACCGAACATGAGCGTCTGCACCGGCTGCGGAGATTCGCTTTTCAGTGGATCGATGAGCGGCTGACTCTGCGAAACAGGCTCGTTCTGAAAAGAATAGAGTTGGCCAATGCCATCCGCGTATCGAACCGCCAAACCGCCCTGCAGATCGCGCAAATCGACAAGGATATCCTGAGCTGCAAACTCGATTTGATCGAACGGCTCAAGAATATCCAATCTAAAGGTAACTCGGTCAGGTCGGCCCAGGGCATCCTATCCGAACTTGAAAAACTCCAGTTTCAGCGAATCCTCATGAAGGCTAAGGAAAACCTGTTTCACCAAAACCTGGCCGATAGGACGCTGAACAGGCTGAAGTTTATGGATAAGGTCCGGAAGGAGTACCCGGACATGGCCGACGAGTTGATAGAGCATTATGACCGGCAGGTTTTTGAACAGACCAAAAGGAGATAAAAATGATAAACGGATTCAAAATAGGGCAGAACACCTTAAACGGTGAGGCCTTATCGATAGACGAAGAAGAACTGCTTCTTCATTGGTCGATTATCGGCGGTACCGGCAGGGGAAAAAGCAAAATGCTGGAATTGCGGATTCGCCACCACATCGACAGCAATGACGGTCTGATTCTTTTCGACCCGCATGGTACCTTATATGACGATGTGCTTGCCTACGCGACCGCAGCCGGATACGGCAGCCGCCTCGTCCTCATAAATCCGAACGACGTGGAAAACTCCGTCGGATTGAATTTTCTTGCTCGCAACGCAATGGATGTTTCCGCCCAGGCCTCGCAGGTGATGAAAGCCATCGCTAAAGTGTTCGGCGAAGCCGATAGCGAGACCAAACCGAGGCTGGAGCGGTGGCAGCGCAATCTGTTGATTTCGCTGATTGAAGCACGGCTGACGCTAGCCGATATGCTGGATTTTCTGTCGGTATCAGACCCCGCATACCGCAAAGCCGCCTTAATTGATGTATCAAATGATTATGTGGCCAGGGAATGGCAGGGATTCGATGCCATCAGCAAACGCGGGGAAAAGGAGAATCTGATCGAGGCTCCGCTGAACAGGGCGGCCAAGATAATTCTGTCCGACCCTATCAGGAGAATCATCGGCCAACAACAATCGACGGTCGATATCGGCGAAGCCATCGAGATGGGCAAGATAGTGCTGGTCAATCTTGCCCCCCTGAAAGTATCCCGCGAGTGCCAGCAGATACTGGGTATCATGCTTGTTGACCAGATCATCAATTACGCTTTCCAACGGACCCGCCAGCAATCGCGGAAGCCGTTTTTCGTTATCATTGACGAGGCGGCGGAACTGTCATCAGATGATTTACCCTACTCATTACAGGCCCTGCGCAAATTCGGGATATTTTTCACTCTCTGTTATCAGACATTAACGCAAATCAAGCGCATTCCGGGCTATTTCGAAAACGTCATGACCAACTGCGACGTGAAGATCGCTTTCAAATCAAGCCGTCAGGACAGCGAAGAACTGATCGGGGAATTATTCGCCGGGCAGCTGCGCGGCAATAAAATCAAGGATGAAGTGCATCATACGGTATTGATTCCCCGCGAGTCGGTCCGGGAAGTCATCAGCGAAGGACGCTCAACGTCAGTATCCAGAGCCGAGGCGAATTCGGATAGTATCTCAGAAATGACGGGACACAGTTTTGGTTCGACATCGATGTTCGGTCATGGCAGCGCGCGGCATACGATGCC
>MEWP01000033.1:18319-18850 GCA_001775395.1 candidate division Zixibacteria bacterium RBG_16_53_22
ATTTTGCCGCTTGATGTTTTATCGGTGACCGATTCGGATTCATTTAGCGACGTATCGAGCATGGCCGAAATGTCATCATCGGGCTCGTCATCCGGCCACAGCGAAATATCGGGCGAATCGGTCTCCGATAGCACCAGCAGAGCCATTGTCCCGTTTTACGAATATATTCGCGAGCAGGAGCTTTCCAGCCGCCAGTATTATTCCATCGAAGAAATCAAGGAAAAATACATCAGCTGGATCATGTGCCAGCCTCAGAGACACGCCCAGATAAAGCTCAAAGACGACAAGGCGATTCCTATTCTGATCGATTATGTCGAGGAAGTCAGGGCGCGGGAAAAAGACAAACTGCGGCTTGTGGATAATTCAAATAGGAAATACGCCCTGCCTGCGCCTCATGTCGACCGGATGATCGAGGCAAGGAGAGTACAGCTGCTGGAAAAACCCAAGAATCGGGCGGCCAAAATCGAGGAGGAAATCGAAAATGAACGATGGCAATAATATCACCGACGCCGATGGTCCGCACATGAAGTT
>MEWP01000033.1:18877-19662 GCA_001775395.1 candidate division Zixibacteria bacterium RBG_16_53_22
GGCTGAAAGTCCCGCTATCGTGGATATATGACCGTACGCGAAGAGCGGGGCCGGAGCGGTTGCCGGTGTACAAAATTGGCAGATACCTGCGCTTTTCCGTTCTTGAAATCGAGGATTATCTCCGGGTTAAGGCGACCGATCCCGATGGCGTCTGAGAGCCGACCGAATGCAATTGACGCAATGCTTTGACTTCGATTTGTGGAATTCATATTTTGTATTCCATGACGTCGCAAATCGTACAAACCGAGTGGCAGGGAAACGCTTCTAATTATGCGCCCCTGCCATTCGATAACTTCTTAACTCTCATCATCGCCAAGTCGAAAGGAGGTGAAATACAATTGGCAAAAGGAAGCGTTGTGCAACGCTCTGGAAGTTGGTATGCGGTTTATCGGGACGGAGCGACCCAGAAATGGGAAAGCGCCGGAACAAGCAAACGGGCGGCGGAGAAACTTCTGGCGAAGCGGATGAATCAGATTAATTCGGGTACATTTCAAGAGTTTGAAAAAATCCTCTTTGAAGAGTATTCGAAAAAATGGCTGTCCGACTACGCCAAAGTATCAGTGAAAGAATCCACATACGTCAGCTATGAATATCTCATCAGGTTCCACCTGAACCCCCAGTTCGGCAGGCAGTTTTTGCATCGGATATCAGCGGCGGACGTTCAGAAATTCGTATCCGAAAAGATCACGAAAGAAGGGCTTTCGCCAAAAACCGTCATTAACATTCTGATTCCGCTCAAAGAGATGTTCAAGCACGCCGTTGCCTGGGGTCTTATCAAACGCGAC
>MEWP01000033.1:19673-51921 GCA_001775395.1 candidate division Zixibacteria bacterium RBG_16_53_22
GAAACGCCCGCGTGTCGAGATGGAAGAGATGGATTTTCTCAATCCGGAGGAAATCAGACTTTTCCTTGATAATGTCGGTCATGAATATTACGCGCTATTTTTAACAGCAGTATTGACCGGTATGCGTCGCGGTGAGCTTCTGGCATTGCAATGGGGCGATATCGATTGGAATTCCAATCAGATTTCGGTCAGACGTTCCATCTTTCGCGGAGAATTCATCAATCCCAAATCGAAGAATTCCATTCGAAGAATAGTCATGTCGCCCGTATTACGTCAGGAGCTTGAGCAGTACCGTTTGCTCCGCAGGAAATCCGATCGGGACCTGATTTTTTCCAATGGAAACGGTTTGCCGCTTGACCCCGATAACCTTGTTAAGCGGGAATTTTATCCCGCACTGGACAGAGCAGGCTTGCGCCGGATACGCTTCCACGATCTCCGGCATACGTACGCATCATTGTTAATATCTCAAGGTGAGAACATTAAATTCATTCAATCGCAGCTTGGCCATGCGTCGGCCAAGACGACTCTTGACCGTTATGGACATATAATGCCGAACCTTGAAAATGATGCCGCCCGGAGATTGGATAAAACGGTTTTCGGAAGTTTTGTTAGAAAACTGTTAGAAAATCCGGTTTCCGAAGGCTTTCCCCTAAAAAAACAAACCCCCGAAGCCGTTGGACTTCAGGGGTTTAAGCTTGGTAGCGGGGGTAGGATTTGAACCTACGACCTTCGGGTTATGAGCCCGACGAGCTACCAGACTGCTCCACCCCGCGTCGTGTCTTCTTCTATTTCTTGCAGGTTATGAGCCCGACCAGCTACTCCGGCGGCTGCCGGACTCCACCCCGCGCCGAATTTTGGCGCATCGCCCATGGACCTGCGACAGAAGCCAAATATACCGCTCACGCGTTTCATGTCAAGTCTATTCAGACTAATGCGGGAAAATTATCCACCCGGCTACAAATGCCCGAAATGAACGCCGCCCGGAGATCGCCTCCAGGCGGCAAAAAACCAATATAGCAGAGCGATCAGGCAGTTTCCGGAGCAGCCGGGCGCATGCGCAGCAAGTCGTAGATAATGATAATCACGCCGATCAGGAAACAGACCCCGAAGAAGATCACGATTTTGAACCACAACTGCATTGTCAGTTGTGTGGTCATATATCCCATCCCCAGGAACCGCTCGAGATACGATTGAAGCACACCGGCCACGCCAAATGCGAGCCCCATGAGGAACATGGCGATTCCCGTAATCCAGAATCCCCAATACCCCAGATTCTGATTGAAGCGTCCGATCCCCTTAAGACGCGGGAATGCGTAATAGAATATGGTTAAGTTCAGGAGGGCGTAAGCGCCGAAAAACGCCATGTGGCCATGAGAGACAGTCACCTGACTGCCATGAGTGTAATAGTTGATTTGCGGGAGGGTGTGCAGAAATCCCCAGAGGCCGGCGCCGATAAAGTGATAGATTGCCAACCCCACTGCCAAGGTCCAAACGATAGGATTGGTAATCGGTTTCTGCCGTTCCTTCACATTGCGATAAGTATCCCACATCATGAAAATTATCGGGACAGGTTCCAGGGCGCTGAAAATTCCGCCAATCCATAGCCAGTACCTGGGGGCGCCGAGCCAGTAATAATGGTGCCCGGTACCGGCGATACCGGTGAAAAGGAAAAGCCCAATCACAATATAGAGCCATTTCTCGACCACCTGACGGTTGACACCGGTGATCTGAAGCAATATCCAGGCAATGATAGCTCCGGTGACAAGCTCCCAGGCGCCCTCGACCCAGAGGTGGATCACCCACCACCAATAATACCAATCGATCGAGAGGTTCTTATAGAAAGGGATGCCGAATAGATAGAGGAGTGCAAGAAATATCAGGCCTCCCAGCAGCGTGCCCTGGATAACGGTCCAGTTTTTGGCGCGAATCATTGTTACGCCGACATTGAATAGAAATATCAGAGCTCCGACCACGATAACAAGATCGAGCTCAAAAGGTATCTCGAGCAACGGTCGCCCCTGATTCCATCCGAACAAGAAGCCAACCAGGGCGGCAACACCGGCCCCGACCAGAAGTATGAGTTGAATATATGCCAATTTAGTGCTGAAAAGCTCGGAGCGGGTTTCCTCAGGCACCATGAAATATGTTCCGCCCATGAATCCCAGGAGCATCCAGAGCACCAGCAGATTGGTATGGAATGCCCTGGCCGTGGAAAACGGGAAAACATCGACAATACTCTGGGGCAGGCCAAAGGCGTAATTTATGGCCAGCCAGAGGCCCAAAATTACCTGTAAGGCAAACAGGAACAGGGCCACCACGAAATATGGATAGGCTACCCTCTGTGAATTATATGCGATCATCACTCACCTCTTTGCTTGGCTAAGAATTCCGCCATGGCTTCGACATCGGATCGTGGCAAATCGAAGGCCGGCATATTGGCATTGGGATTGACAGACTGAGGACTCAAGATAATCTCCTCAATCGTCTTCTCTCCCAATCTCAGACCGACATCATCGAGAGCGGGGCCGCTATCACCGCCGGTTCCGGCCAATTTGTGGCAATCGAAACAGCCGTTTTCCTTGAACAGCGCGGCACCGGGAGTCAGCGTGGCCCCCCCCATCAATCGGCGGGCGCCGGCGGGAATCCGTTTCTTGGAATCCTGAGGAGGCCAGTCGTGGGTGTCGATATTGGAGACCCATTGGAAAAATGCCACCAAATTATCGATTTCCGGCTGGCTCAAATGTTGTTGCGGCATCCTGCGGAAAGAATTAGCGAAGAGCGAATCCGGCTTTGCCACCGCGGTCCGGATATAGGCCTCTCCTCGGCGCGAATAAACCCGGGTCAGATCTGGCGAGTAGTAACCGCCGAATCCGAGCATGGTGTGGCAATCATTGCAATTGTACCTCTGGAAGACCTTCTTGCCGGCCACGACCTGGTCGGTCAGCTGATCGGCATGCGTCAGGGCTTCCACTTGTCGATGGGTATCGACAGTGAGAACCAAAAATAATATGGCGGACGACAACGTGCCGCTATAAAAAATGATCCTGGCCGTCCTGGTGGTCATCATACCTCCTTTGCCCGTTCACTCTTGCTATTGGATTCTATTGATCTTGATGCGTGGATTATATTTTCCAGAAAAGCGATCAGTCAATTCTTTATTCTCCTTTTCACAAGCGTATGCTATGGGAAAAAGTATCTGATGAACAGATCCGGGCGGCCGGATTTAATGAGTTTCATTCCGAAATAGCGCAATGCCAAATTAACAGTGACTCTGTATTCACCGGCATAGCACGGGCGCCTGCAATGTTTGCCACCGGGCATGGTCTCGAATGGGCAATTAGCAAGCCTGGCCCGGCCGTGTGTCAGCAGCCTCGAGCATTTTTGGCACAGGACACCGGGATCGATAAGGAGGCTGTTCAGAATGCCTCGAAATGCGGGTTGGGCCTTGACTCGGCCGTCACGATGGTCGGCGCCGTGGATTCCGACCATGCCGATCAGCGCGACAGCCTCTTTCTGCTTTTTTCCGCTGAATATCGACGTCAGGCAATAAAAAAACCCCGGCATAGACCGGAGGCATTGACTCAAGTCAATTCCGATGGCTATTAATCGGGGCTGGCGGCGACCTCCTCCAGAAGCTGGCGATCGTTGATATGGATTTTGGTCTCAATCTCCCTGATAAGGCCATTGGCTTTCAGCTTGGCCAGCGCTCGCGATAGAGTCTCCGGCACCGTGCCCAAAAATGAGGCGAGCTCCGACTTGGGTATGTTCAGTGCTATATCACAATTGCTATCGGCATGTTCAAGAAGATACTCGGCGAGACGGGGCACGACCCCCATCAGGGAAAGCTGCTCGATCTTGCCGGCGAAAAGCCTGAGGCGTTCGGCCATCTGGGCGATCATGTTGAGCGCCACCTGGGGATGGTGCTCGACAAACTTCAGGAATCTGTTCTTGTCGATCACGACGATTTCGGAAGCGTCCAGAGCGGAACAATATGCCGGATAACGCTTGTCGGCAAAGAGGGCGGCCTCGGCGAATGAGGTTCCCGGCATGGGGGTGACAAGTGTCTGCTCTCGTCCGTGGGCGGACAACTTATAGACACGCATGCGACCGCTGGCCAGAACGAAAAAGGACTGGGCCAGGTCGCCCTGCGAAAATAGCAACTGCCCTTTATCGAGCCGCCGGATCTCGGCTATTGCGCCTATCTCCTCGATCTCGCCTTTTTTCAGACCCGCAAAAAGGGGGCAGACCTGGAGGATATTAGTTATTCTTTGATGGTCATTTCTGGTCATTGTATCGTCACAGATTCCGACTGATATGGTCTGCCATACCTCCAAATTCAAGCCCCTGTCGTGGAGCCATAATTCGCGTCTGGGACCCGGAGCGGATCATCTGCCGGCCGACAGCATTAATCGTCGGTATCCCGGACGGCCACGACACGCTTGACCTCAGGGATTCGCTGCTTAACGACTCGCTCGACACCCATCTGAAGTGTCATCTGGGACATGGGGCATCCTTGGCAAGCTCCGGTCAACCTTACTTTGACAATGCCCTCATCCTCGATAATATCAACCAATTCGATATCGCCACCATCGGCCTGAAGGGCGGCGCGCACCGATTTCAGAACCTCAATTACCTTTTCCCTCACCTAAGCACTCCTTGAAAATTAATGAACACTTAATACCGCGTGCAACTATCGCCGGATCCCCTGAATAGATAATATAAACAATGGCAAATTGAGGGCAAGCAAATTGCCGGTCCGCCCGGCCGGCAGAGAGGCGGCAAATCAGGAAAATGATGGGGCAAAAATCACCGGGGTCGATTCGATGAATCCCCGATTGCTGGCAGGCGTTATACACGCTGAGCGACCAGATAGTCATGGGAATGAACTGGTCGGCATTGTAGTGGTGGAACTTATTTTACATTATAATTTTAGAAAATCGACGAAATTGCCGGACATAGGCCAAAACAGGAAAAATTACTAATATTTTTTCCTTGACTGAACCTTGGTGTCTTGCGTAAATTAATTATTGTGAATGAATTCACATTAATTTTAAAATGGGAGTATAGATTTGGCCAGAAGAATTTCGCGTAAGATTTCCAATTCGACAATACACAGGTTGTCTATCTATTACAGGGCGCTGATGGGGCTGGAGCGTGAGGGATATGACACCATATCGTCGAAAGAGTTGGCCAAGCGTGAGAAGCTCACGCCCGCCCAGGTCAGAAAGGACCTATCGTTTTTTGGCAGCTTTGGCACCCGGGGCCTGGGTTATCCGGTCAAGGAGCTAAAGCAGAGGATCGCCGAAATTCTCGGCCTGAACAGGCTGTGGAATGTAGCCATGGTGGGAGTCGGCAATGTCGGATCGGCGCTGGTCAGCTATAAGGAGTTTGCCCGCCAGGGATTCATAATTAAGTTGTTGTTCGACAACGACCAGCGCAAGATCGGCTCTAATCATAAAGGGATAATCATCTCCGACATAGCCAATATGAAGTCGCAACTAAAGGAAAACGAAATAACGATCGTGATTCTGACCGTGCCGGCCTCGGCGGCGCAAAAGGTTTGTGACGACATAGTTGAGGCTGGGGTCAAGGCGATTCTGAATTTCGCGCCGGTTAGCCTGAAGGTACCCGATGATGTCAATTTGCTTAACGAAAACATGGCCATAGAGCTTGAGCACCTGTCGTTTTCGCTGACCAATCGCAACATGGTGATGTTCGACTAAGAGATGCGCTGCAACTTAAACTCGACGCGCCTGGCAAGTTGTTATTCAAAAATATAAAAATGTCGGAAATTTCTATTTTTCACTTGACATCGATTACATCGGCGCCGATATTGATTAATGTATGATTAGGTCCCTGTACTTTAGGCTGCTGATACCGGTAATTTTCTTCATCGTCATAGGCAACGGAGTTGAGGCCCAAGTCGTATTAGGGACGGCCTGTGAGCCGTACGGCTCCGTCACTATCGAGGGCCAGCCGGCCGCCAATAATCTCTTGGTTATCGCCTATGTTGGAGACGTGGAACTGGCGCGGACACACACGTTTGGCGGCCAGTATTCGCTGGTTATTCCTCTGGACGATC
The DNA here is from genome assembly GCA_001775395.1 of candidate division Zixibacteria bacterium RBG_16_53_22. Classification (GTDB taxonomy): domain Bacteria; phylum Zixibacteria; class MSB-5A5; order UBA10806; family UBA10806; genus UBA10806. The sequence goes on from MEWP01000033.1 coordinate 25,756, forward strand.
CGGCGACACCTCATCGCGACGGTTACCGGGCCGGCGAAATTATAAGTATCCGGATCAACGGCAGCCCGGCGACGCCATCATTCGAGGCTTTCCAGGGGCGACAGCGGCGGGATATCGAGGTGGCGACATTGTCGATCAGAATCGAGACCTGGGGCCGGATCAAGGCGCTGTTTAGGTAAATAGAAGCCAGCTTCATTAGCATCAAATCGACCATCAGAAGCTATTCATCTGTGAGATATGCCATCAATTGAACGGGCCTTTTATTATCTTGCCATTTGGGGCAAAATCGATTACAAATAAGGGGTGAAAATACCAATCCAGGCGTAAAAAAGGCGGATATCCGCGCATTGGGCGCGGAATCGGCGAGACGGCAACAGCATATAGGAATCTTTTCAATATTCAATATCGTAGATTAGGGAGGAAGTAATGAAGCTGACCAGTCGCGAGGAAAACGGTGTAGTCATTCTGGAACCCAAGGGTAAAATCATGGGCGGGCCCGATGCCACGATGCTGCATGACTTCTTGCACGACCTCATAAATCAGAACAAGAAGAAGGTCGTGATCGACCTGTCCAAAGTGGAATGGATGAACTCCACCGGTTTGGGAATACTCATCTCCGGCCTGACCACACTGCGCAACAACGGCGGCGAACTGAAGCTGGCTAGCGTGACTGAGAAGATCGAGTCGCTTCTGACGATAACCAAGCTCATCACGGTCTTCGAGAATTACGACAAGGTCGAGGAGGCGGTGAAGAGTTTTTCATGAGCAACCCTGATGAGAAGTTGGGGCAAATCATCATGATTGAAAATTAGCCCTCGGGGGCACGGGTGGGTCGATTTGGTCCCACCTTTTTTATTAAATAGCCTTAAAGGGAAAGCAAATGGGCGAAATCGAAAGAACCAGCGATACCATCAGAATCCCCAGCTCGACCGACCATATTGCGGTAGTCGACGAGTTCCTCGAGGAGTGGTTGAGAATAAGACGGGTCCCCGAGGATACCATAGCAGATCTCGCCATCGCTATAACCGAGCTTGTCAATAATGCCATAAAGCATGGCAATAAGAAGAACCAGGCCAAGAAAGTGACAATCCGCCTGTTTATGGAAAATGGCGAGGCCGGGGCCACGATCGCCGACGAGGGGACCGGATTCGATCCGGGCGCCATCCCCGACCCAGTGGCCGAGGAAAATCTTATGAAGGAGATCGGGCGGGGTATTTTCATAGTCAGATCACTCATGGATGAAGTGGAGTTCAGCTTTCCTCCGGAGGGAGGCACGAAAGTAACCATTACGAAAAGGCTTTAACAATTTCGGATAGAACGCTGTGAATTTAGGGCAGCTGACCTCATTTATATTCATGGCCTCGGGCCTTATATTATTCGTGCTGGCGGTGATAATTTACCGCGAGAATGCCGGAAACCGCCTCAATCGGGTGGTGGCGGCGATGCTCTCTTTGGCGGGTATTGCGCCCTTTTCCGCCGCCATTTACAAGTCGGTGATCGAGGGGGCCACGGGCGTGCCGGCCTGGGTCGGCAACATGTATTATATCTGGGAGCTCTTCTTCCCGGCTTTGCTCTACTTTTCGGCGATCTTTCCAGAGCCGCAACCAATCTACCGTCAGCACAAGCGTCTGCTTCAGTTAGCGTTCCTGCCGCATGTTATTCACCTGTTGATGGTCTTGCTGTTGGCCGATCCCGACAGGGTATTGGGGCTGCTGGATTTCGAATCGCAGATTCCGATTGTGGGACAGCTACTGAAAGTAGTCTTCAGTCTGCTTCGGATTATAACGTCATTCCTGGGATTTCTGCTCCTCTTCCACACGCGCTTTTTCTCGCTGATAAATCTCTTTTACGTGGTGGCGGCAATTTACCTGCTTTACTCCGGATATAGAAAAATCGAAAATCCCCGGCTGAAGCAGCAGGTCAGGCTTGTCATACTGGGGATATTGGGAGCCATGGGGTTATACGTGGTCGGGTTCCTGGTGCCGGATATATTATCCACGCGGATGCCATCGGCAATGCGCGACCTTCTGGCGGTGAGCGCCCTGATAGTCGGCCCGGGGACTATCGCCTGGGCAATTGTACGGTATCAATTCCTGGATATCGGATTGATCGCGCGGCGCTCGCTGGTTTACTCGATCACGACCGCGATCGTGGTGGGTGGCTATATTTTGGTGGTGGTCGAGCTGGGGTCGGCCCTCAGGAGCATAGTTGGACAGGATTCGCAGGTGCTGAACATATTGATCATCATCATTATGCTTTTGTTCTTCCAGCCAATTTACAACCAGGTCGATGATTTTGTCAGACGCATCTTCATCCGCACGAGAGCCGACTACAGCCAGTTGGTGGAATCGTTTTCGCGCGAGATATTGACCATATTCCAGGCCGACAAACTGGCCACGACCGTCTCGGACTCGCTCAGGCGGGAGATGTTTATCGAGAATGCCGAGATTAGTTTCCGCGATTCGGATGGGCAATTTCGGATTAGACTGATCGGCGGACAGGGGAATGTGGCGATTGAGATCGAGCCGGCGGTTTCCGGATACCTGTTGTCGAAAAGGGTACCGACTTTCACCGAGGAGTTCTCGGGGCACGCTGAAAGCGGCCGGCTGGGAGGCGAGGTTATCGCCCGGGGATTCCAAATAGCGGTGCCGCTTATCAGACAGGATAGACTGGCCGGGCTCCTGCTGTTATCGGCGAAAGTGGCGGGGTTCAGGTATAGATCGGAAGACATCACATTTCTCTCGATCCTGGGAAACCATATCGTGGTGGCCATGGAGAATGCCGAGCTTTACGCCGAGGCCCTGGAGAAACAGAGGCTCGAGGAAGAACTGGCGGTGGCCAAGCAGATTCAAACCGGCCTGTTGCCCAAAAATCTTCCGGCCCTAAGGCAATTCGAATTCGCGACTTATATAGAGCCCTCGCGGCAGGTGGGCGGAGACTACTTCGACTTTATCCACATGGGTGACGGGCGGCTGGGAATAGTAATCGCGGACGCCTCCGGCAAGGGGGTGCCGGCGGCCCTGCTTATCGCCAGGATGCAGGCTATTATCCAGAGCGAGGCCCGATTCGGCAAAAATGTCAATGAGATCATGACAGCGGTTAATCAATTCATCAGCCAATCGATCAGTCCGGACCGGTTCGCGACCTGCTTTTACGGGGAGCTCGATGAAACAACCATGCGGCTTCACTACTGCAACGCCGGGCATAACTACCCATTGCTGGTCAAGGGCGATGGCAAGATTCACCAGCTTGATATCGGCGGGCTGCTCCTGGGGGCGTTTCCCAACGCAGTTTACCAATGCGGGGTAGTCGAGTTCGCCCCCGGCGACCTGCTGGTCATGTATACCGACGGTCTTTCGGAGATGATGGATGCCGATGAACGAGAGTTTGGCGATAAGAGAATTGGCGAACATGCCATTAAATACCGCCATCAGCCGGTTGACGCGATATGTAGCAAGATGATTAATAGCGTCAAGCAGTTCGCCGCGGACCCCGCACCAAAGCCGGGGACAAGCCCCATCGAGATCGACGACATGACGCTGGTGATTATCAAGGCCCTGGAAGAAGGCGGCGATCGTGCCATTGGATAAAGACATGGAAGAAGAAAAATATATCTGCGATATTTGCCGGCGAGAGATGATCGATCTTAATTGCGAGCTGATATGTCCCAATTGCGGATATAGAAGAGATTGTACGGACCCGTAAAAGGGAGTTGCGAGTTGTGAGTTGCGAGTTGGAAGGAATGCGGATTGCGGAATGCGTGGAGAAAGAAAAAGGACTGAGTGGGTTGGAGGAGTCAGGTCAGGAGACCAGACGGCACCGGGGCCGTAATAAGAGCAAAGACAAACGAAGTGATAGATTGGAGCATGCAATGCGAGAGCTGACACCGGATGTTATCAAGTCGCTGACACCAGACCAGGCTGAGCTTCTGGTGGAGCTGGGCGAGTTGGCCAAGAAGGAAGAGGAGCTGACCAGGGCTATCGAGGCGATCAGGCGGCAGGAGGAGAAGGTTGGCTTGAAATCGGACAGTCGCCTCATGAAGGCCATCTATGAAGATTCGGAATTTGACGAGCTCTTGTCGCTCAGGGCGGTGAGGGAGAGATTCGCTGTCCAGGACAAGATAGGTGGAATATTGCGTTCGCTGGCGGCGGCCGGGCTCGGCGACCTGACAATCGTCCGTCGCCAGGCGCCCCATTACGGCGTCAAGCTCGATTAGGAATATTCCGACGCCTGGCCTGTATTTTTATTATGAGCGCGATGGTGAAAATATTGCTTATGGCATTCCCCCTCGCGCTCTTATGTTGTTCCGGGCCGATGACCGGCGGGCAGAAAACTATGCTCAATGACAACTATGCCACGGCCCTATCGTTTTTCGAGGCCGGCAGTTTTGACTCCACCCTTGTCTATCTCGACAAATGCCTCGAATTGGACCGCGATTTCGCCCAGGCAAATTACCTTCTGGGCAAGATCTACCTTCAAAAAGACGGCATATACAACAGGCGGCTCTCGGCGCTTTCTCTTAAGGAGGCTGTCAAGGCCGACCGGGGTAATCCCGAATATCATTACTCGCTGGGTTTGACCCTGGAGAAGCAGACATTTTATCTCAATGCCCTTGATGAGTACCGGGAGGCGGCCAGGTTTGATTCGACCGACCCCAGGCCATTTGTCGGGATTTCGAGACTTTATGAACGGATGGGGCTTCGTTACGACGACGACAAATACTTCCAGCGCTCCCTGGAGGCCTCGGCCAGAGCGGCGATCCTCTCCGACGATCCGGCGCAATTCTATCGCCAAGCGGCGGCACTCTACCAGATGGGGAAGTATGATTCATCGTCAAAAGTACTTTCCCTCGCAATCGCCAAGGCCGAGAGCGCCATAATCTCGGCGTCATGTTGGCTGCTCCTGGGGGCGGTGCAGGTGCTCGAGAGGCGGTTCGACTCGGCGCACTTTTGTTTCGAGAGGGGACGGGAACAGATGAGTGAGTTGTCGCGCGACGAAATGGACGATATGAGCTACTTGATGACGGCCGAGCAATACAAGGCGTACCTGAACGAGGGCCCGATTGCGCAAGGGAGAACCGCGCGCTTTTTCTGGGGACAGATAGACCCGGACCCGACAACGCAAATCAACGAACGGAGGTTGGAGCATTATGCCAGGTTTGTCCATGCGCAGGCCACGTTTTCTCTTCCGGAAAAAAAGATCGACGGTTGGAAAACCAAGCGCGGTGAGCTTTATATCCGCTACGGGGCGCCCTCCGAGCAGGAGTTCTCGCTTGGTGTGGGGCCGAGCGACCCGCCGCGCTGGACCTGGACATACGACAGGTTCGGCGCCCAGCCAACCATCTTTTATTTCGAGGATACCTTCCTGAACGGTGATTTCAACTTCCCGTTCCCCAACAGCAATTGGACAGCGGATGATTTTGCCAGGGATCCCAGCCGACTGGCTTACGAATTGGGATCGGCGATTCCGCAGGATTTCGCTTTCTCTCCGGGGAGCGGCCCGCTGGAGTTCGATTACATGCCCAGGCAGTTCAAGGGGCACGGGGGGAAAACGGACCTCGAGATATTCGTGGCGATTGCCAATAATCAGTTGCGATTCACCCGCGATGGCGAATACGCCACGGCGGCAGTAAGCTGGCGTCAGGTATTGCGATATCCGAGTTGGCAGGTGGCCGATTCAGCCACGGCGATCCGGACATATAGTATCCGGGCTTCCCAGGCGGAAAATCCGGATTACTCGATGTCGAGCCGGATGAAGTTGACCGGACTACCGGACTCCCTGCTTTTCTCAATTTCCATACGGGATACGTTATCTGACCATGTCGGCATTTCAACCAACGGGATCAGGCTTCGCAATTTTTACAGCGGCCAGGTGGAAGTTTCCGATATCGTGCTGGCGCGGCGAATCGACCAGCCGCCGGGTGAACTGAGTTTCCGGCGCGAGCAACTGAGCATCCTATCGAGCCTCGACAATCGTTACTTCGTTGGCGAGCCGATCTGGCTATATTTCGAAATCTACAACCTCGAGTTGGGTCCTGACGGCAAGACGTCGTATTCCATCAAGCAGGTCATCTCGGAGAAGCGGACGAGGAATCTACTGGGGGCGTTCAAAGACGCCGTTACGGGGAAGGACCTGCACGAGGTCACCACGACCTACGAGGGAGGCAGCGTCAATACTTATGAGAATCGCGTGCTGAGGGTTGATGTCTCGGAATTCCGCGAGGGAGTTTATACTCTGGCCATTGAAATCGAGGACCTGCTAACGGGCCGGATCGCCACGACGTCGGAGGAGATTGTCATTTACCGGTAGCCACCCGCCGAAAAAATCTTTGAAAATCCGTTCAAGAAATGGCATTATAACCTTGATATTTCGGGCGTGTTCATTTATTATTTCGCTTCAATTTTGTAATCGAGAATAGGGGTCTGGAGGGGTCTCGGCCTCGACAGAGAGGAGAGCGCGAAAGATGGCAATAGTACCAAAAAAATTGTTTCTGACCAAGGGTGTGGGCCGGCATAAGGAGCACCTCTCCAGTTTTGAGCTTGCCTTACGCTCGGCCGGGATCGCCCAATACAACCTTGTGCATGTCTCGAGCATATTTCCGCCGGGGTGCAAGGTAATTACGAAAACCCAGGGCATATCCCTTCTAACTCCGGGGCAGATAGTCTACAGTGTCCTGACGCGCAACTCGACTAACGAGCCCAACCGGTTGATCTCGGCCTCGGTTGGCCTGGCGATTCCCCAGGACCGTCGGCAATACGGCTACCTTTCCGAGCATGCCGCATTCGGCCAGAACGAGAAGATCTCCGGCGACTATGCCGAGGACCTGGCGGCCACCATGCTATCATCGACGCTGGGGATCGACCTCGATATCGACAAGTCGTTCGACGAGAAGAAGGAAATCTGGAAAATTTCCGGCAAGATCGTGCGGACGGCCAACATCACGCAATCGGCCGCCGGCGACAAGCGCGGCCTCTGGACTACAGTGATTGCCGCCGCGGTCCTGATCACCGATTGAGGCCCCTCGGCGATAAAACAGGATGATCCGGAGTTTGGAAGCCCCGGCTATCAAGGCGAATATATTTTAATTTCCTGCCTCGTATGAACAACGCTTATGGCGAATTCTCCCAATATTACGATCTGTTGGGCTGGGGCGCATTTGCCCGCAATTGCGCAGTCAGACTTAGAGCCTTCTTTAAGCTGCGCGGCGCGAAACCCCAGAATATCCTTGACCTGGCCTGTGGCACTGGAGAGCTTGAGAAAGCGCTCGGCATGAGTAAGATCGCGTTTACCGGAGTAGACCTCTCCCCCGGCATGATCCGTGAGGCCGGGAGGAAATACCCCCGCGGCAAATTCATTGTCGGTGACGCCGCCTCGGTGCGGTTGCGCGAGAAGTTCGAGATGGTGGTTTTGCTTTTCGATTCCGCCAATCACATGAAGTCATTTTCGCACCTATCGCAGGTTTTCCGTAATGCTCGAAGACATCTGGCGCCGGGCGGGTATTTCATATTCGACTTCTTAACGGAGCGGGGCTTGGAAACCTGGGAGCAGTTGGATATCCGCCGGACCAAGAGATACACCCTTTTCTGGTATGGACATTATTACTCTGAGGAACAACTGGCGGATATTTTCATCGAGGCATTCATCAAGCAAGAGGATGGGAATTACCGGCGGATTTTTCAGAAAATAGTTGAGAAAACATATCCGGTCAGCGATATTGTCTCATCTTTGCGAAAATGCGGTTTTTCCAGAATCATGGCCAGCCCGTTCGATATCGATGAGGAGATCGAGGAGGCTACCAGGCTCTGGTTTGTATGCCAATTAAGTTAATTGGATCAGAAAAATATGATAGAATATTTAATTATGCAAAGTCGACAGGAATTATGTTTGTTGTAGGGGCGCCTATACGGATCTAACGATATTGCAATATGCCCCTACATGATACGCCCGGCTCATAGAAAAATAATTCGAAATCCGATTGGAATTGAAATCAATGAGACCCAAGCACCTTTACCCCTGGAATTTCCTGGCGCTGGAAGATACGCTCTCGAATTACGAGACAGCCAAAGCGGTAATCCTCCCAATCCCCTATGAGTCGACTGTCAGCTATGGCGCGGGGACACGCAACGGGCCTCAAGCGATTATCGCGGCCTCTCGTCAGGTGGAGACCTACGACCAGGAATTCGGAGCGGCGCCGTGCAACATGGGGATCGCCACGCTGGGCGAGCTCGAGCAGGTGGCCAGCGGGCCCGATGCGATGATGAAGCAAATCGAGGAAGCGGCCGCAGGCATTTTGGCCGATGGCAAATTCCTCATGACGTTGGGCGGCGAGCACTCCATCTCCCCTCCCCTGGTGCGAGCGCACAAAGCCCTGTATCCTAATCTGAGCGTCCTGCAGTTCGATGCCCATACCGATCTGCGACCCGAATACCAGGGCTCGAAATATTCGCACGCCTGCGCTATGTCGCGGATTTGGGAGACGTGTGGATTTGTCGGGGTCGGTGTGCGCAATTTTTGCGGCTCGGAAAATGAAAACCGGGCCTTGCTGGAGGGCCGCTTGATCCAGGCGGTTGATTTTCACAAAAACGTCGATATCGTTCCGAATATCCTTTCCCTGCTTGCGGATGATGTCTATATTACATTCGACCTGGACGGTCTCGACCCATCGGTTATACCGGCCGTAGGCACACCCGAACCGGGCGGACTCTTTTGGGACGAGACAATGGATTTAATAAGAAAGGTATCGAGGCAGAGAAGGATCGTGGGGGCCGATGTCGTGGAGCTGGCGCCGATCCCGGGAATGACATACCCCGATTTTGCAGCCGCCCGCCTGGCATACAAGATCATGACGTACGCGCTCTGGAAATGAGATGACTATGGAATGGTGGCGGAAATATTTCAGCGAGGATTACCTAAAACTTTATAAACATGACATCGCCGAAACTACCCGCGAGGCTGATTCCATAATAAGGATGCTTCAGCCAGAGCCCGGGGCGCGCATCCTCGATCTGGCTTGCGGATTCGGGCGCCACTCGGTGGTTCTGGCGCAAAAAGGATACCAGGTAACCGGGTATGACTTGTCGGAGGGATTCCTCAACAAGGCCAGAGAGCTGGCGGAGACTCTGAAGGTCAACATCGAGCTCAAACAGGGCGACATGCGGGAAATCCCCTACGAAAACGAATTTGACGCTATAATCAACATGCTGACCGCATTTGGTTTTTTTGAAAATGAGCAGGAAGATTTGAAAGTTCTTAAGGGGGTTCACAAGGCCCTTAAACCAGGCGGGCAGTTTTTGCTCGATGTTATAAACCGGGAGGCGGCCACGCAAATTGCGGTTCCCAGGCAGTGGATACGGGAGAATCACGCTTTTCTCCTCGAGGAGCGCGTATTCGACTTCTTCCGCTCGCGGCTGGAGATGACCAGGTTGCTGATCCTGCAGAGCGGCGAGGTCAAGCAGGCCAATTTCTCGATCCGCCTCTACACCTTGACCGAGATACTCGAGCTGTTCAACGCCGCCGGATTAGTGCTGATCGACGTTTACGGTGATTTCAGCGGGGCGCTGTACACCGCCGAAAGCCCCCGAATGATACTTGTGGCTCAAAAGGAACAATAGTCGGATTGGGTGATTAGAAAATCTCGGTTGTGGTTACAACACCCCCGTTCCGAACAGGTTCGGGGTTTTGGCGTTTGCAGCATAATGGTGAAAGCAAGGTAATGATCGATAAAATCGGCAGGCTGAATGACATCCATAGTTTTCGCCGCCTGAAAGACCTCCTCGACTCCGGCCATAGCCCGGTGAGTGTCGACGGGCCGGTTTGCTCATCGCGGGCGTTGCTGGCCGCCTGGCTATTCTTGCAGACCGGCAGGACGGTGCTTTTCGTAACGCCGGACCAGGAATCGGCCGAGAAAGCCAATGATGATCTGGAGGCTTTTCTGGGAGCCGAGAAGGTCGCCTATTTCCCATCGTGGGAGGTGCACCCTTACGAGATACGCGCCCCGCACGCCGAAAATGTCGGCGATAGGCTGAAAGCCCTGCATGATCTTCACGCGGGAAAGAGGATCGCAATCGCGACAACGGCTGGCGCGCTCATGGAACCGACTATCGCGCCGGGCGGGCTCTCGCGCCTGGCAATCGAGCTTGCCGACGGACAGATTGCCGACCCGGAAGACCTGAAGGCGCGCCTGGTGCAAATGGGATTTGACCGCCAGCCGGTGGTTGAACAACTCGGCGATTTCGCGGCCAGGGGCGGCATTATCGACGTTTTCCCGGCCACCAGTCCCGAGCCGCTCAGGATCGAGTTTTTCGAGGATAAGATCGAATCGATACGGACGTTCTCGGTGCTGTCGCAAAGGTCGCTGGCCCGGCAGAAACGGGCCGTGATTCTGCCCCTTCGCGAATTCGTAGTCGACATGGAAACGGTGGAGATAGTCAGCGGCGAACTCGGGCAGCTGCAGGCGATCGCGTTGCATGATGCCCTGGGGCCGGAACGTCTATTCGACGCCCTGGAGTTTTTCAGACACCTGTTCGAGGAGCACCGTCATTCCATTTTCCAGCATCTGCCCGATGACGCCATAATCATCCGCGATGACCCCACGCTGATTAAAGAAGAGATCGACGGCATATTCGAGCAGGCCACTCAGCGTTTCGAGGAGCGCGGGGACTACCCGTTCGGCAGGCCGCAGGAAATATATTTCAATTTCAAGGAGATTCAATCGCGCATAGAGAAATTTGCCGCGGTCAATATCCAGGGACTTATAAAGGATGAGCGGATAGACGTTCGCATTGCCTCCCTGCCGCAGGAGCCGTCAGGGCCCCATATCAAGTCTTTCGCCGAAAAGCTCCAGGGTTACCGGAGACAGGGGCAGTCGGTGATGATCTTCTGCGATGGCGAAGGCCAGAGGCGCAGAATGAGCGAGCTTCTCTCGGAATATGACGTAGCGGTTCCGATGGAGCCGCGGCGCATTTCGGCCGGTTTCGGCCTGCCGGAGGCCGGGCTATGGTTCCTCTCCGATAGCGAGATTTTCCATCGCACCGTGACACGAAAGAAGGCTCGCCGATTCAAGGAGGGAATCGCTCTTTCGAGTTACCAGTCGCTTCAACCCGGTGATTTCGTGGTGCATATAGATTATGGAATCGGGCGCTACCACGGCCTGGAAACGATAGTCGTGGACGGCCGCAAGCGCGATTGCCTGCTCATTTTCTATGCCGGCGACGACAAGGTCTACGTGCCGATCGAGGAGTTCGCCCGGGTTCAGAAATTCGCCGGCAAGGAGGGCGCCCCGACTCTCTCTCATTTGGGCACCGGCGCCTGGGAACGCACCAAGGCCCGCGCCAGGAAAGCCATCATGGATATGGCCGAGGAGCTCATTTCGCTTTATGCCAGGAGGCAGGCCTTGCCGGGATTCGCTTTCCCGCCCGATTCGGCCTGGCAGAGGGAGCTTGAGGCTTCGTTCCCATACGAGGAGACCCCCGACCAGGAAAGAACTATCGACGAGATCAAGGCCGATATGATGCGCTCGATGCCGATGGATCGCCTGGTCTGCGGCGATGTGGGTTACGGCAAGACCGAGGTGGCCATCAGGGCGGCATTCAAAGCTGTCGAGGCCGGAAAGCAGGTGGCGGTGCTGGTGCCCACTACGATTCTTGCCCAACAGCATCTGAACACTTTCCGGGAGCGGATGGCGCAGTTTCCAGTCAAAATTGAAATGCTGTCGCGATTCAGGTCGCCAAAAGCAATCAAAACCGAAAAAGAGGGGATAAAAAAAGGCACGGTCGATATCGTTATCGGGACGCATATGCTGTTGCAGAAGAATATCGAATTCAAGGACCTGGGGCTTCTGGTGATTGACGAAGAACATCGGTTCGGGGTGGCGCACAAGGAGAAAATAAGACAACTGAAAACACAGGTCGATACCCTGACACTGACGGCCACGCCTATCCCACGGACTCTGCAGCTTTCACTGTTGGGCGCCCGCGACATGTCGGTCATCAACACGCCGCCCAGGGATCGATTGCCGATCGCCACCGAGGTGGCTCTATTCAACGACCGGGTGATTTTCGAGGCTATCGAGCGGGAGCTGGCGCGCGGCGGCCAGGTCTTCTTCGTTCATAATCGGGTGGAATCGATTGACGCCATCTACCTCTATTTGAAGAAACTGGTGCCGACGGTGGATATCGTGATTGGGCATGGCCAGATGCCGGAACGGACGTTGGAGCGGGTCATGTTCGATTTCCTCAACAGAAAATACCAGATGCTATTGGCCACGACAATCATCGAATCGGGCCTGGACATACCCTCAGTCAATACGATTATTGTCAATCGCGCCGACAAGCTGGGATTGGCGCAGCTCTATCAACTGCGGGGGCGCGTGGGGCGCTCGAGCCGTCGAGCCTACGCCTTCTTGCTTGTGCCGCCGCTTAAGATGCTGACTGAAAAGGCCAGGAAGCGTCTGCGGGCGATCGAGGAGTTCACGGAGTTGGGTTCGGGGTATCACCTGGCCCTGCGCGATCTCGAGATTCGGGGAGCGGGCAACATCCTGGGGGCGCAACAGCACGGTTTCATCGAGGAAATCGGTTTTGACCTCTATTGCAGACTCCTGGAGGAAGCGGTGGCGGAAATAAAGCACAAAGGCCCGGCGCCGGAAAAGATTGAGATGAAGATCATGACCGACCTCGACCTATTTCTGCCTGAAACCTACGTGGAAGACCCCAACCTGCGTGTCGAAATTTACCGCTCCATCTCCGAGATGCGCGATATGGAGCAATTGGAGGCGTTCGCGGACGAGCTCAAGGACCGTTTCGGCGCTTTCCCCGAGGCCGTGGAGAACCTGCTCAACCTGGCCAAGGCGCGGCTGGTAGCCGGCAGGCTGGGCGTGGAAAAGCTGACTTTCCGGAACGGCGATATATCGCTTGATTTCCTCAAGGGCAGAACGTTCGGCAAGGCCGAGATAGAGGGCTGGCATCGAAGGATTCAGGCTAAGATGGAATTTAAGTCGTATGACGGCCTGAAAGTGCAAATAAGGCTGAAAGATCGGAGCAGCCAGGCCCTCAAAAAGACCTTGCAGGCGCTCGGAGCGTAGATTAAATTCGAATTTTATGACAGACATCGATAAGCGAACAGCGTATTTGTTATCGAGGAATCGTCTCATGAAATGTCTTAGGGCGGCGCTTGTATTTGTTTTTGCCATATTGCTTCATGGGTGTTCGAGGACAACCGATAACAACCTGGGTGATCAAAGAATCATTCTTCAAGTCGGAACCAGCGAGCTGTCGCTGGGTGACCTGAATAGACAGACACAGGGAGCCGCATTTACGGATGCCAGGCAGGAATTCGAAACCAAGAAAACCTATGTCGAGCAATATCTGGAGCGGTATCTTCTGATCGAAGGCGCCAAAGAGGCGGGATTGACGGCTGAGCTCGATTCAACCGCGATAAGACGGAGCCTGATCAAGACCTTCAAAGCTGAAATGCTCGACAAGGTCCCCAAGGCTACCGATTGGGATGCGCTCGAATTCTACGGGCGGTACGGCGGCGAGATCCAGGCGGGCCACCTTCTGATAAAAAGCCAGAGGCTGGCGGACAGTCTGTATGAGTCTCTTTCCAAAGGCGCAGATTTCGTGGAATTGGTGAGGCGATTCTCCGAGGACGAAATGACAACTGAAACCGGCGGGACCCTGGGATATTTCCGGTATGGCCGATTTGTCGACAAGTTTGAGGATGCCGCGTTCACCCTGAGAATCGGGGAGTATTCGAAGCCGGTCTTAACGAGGTTCGGATGGCATATAATCAAGCTCTACGACAGGAAAAACAATACGCCGGAAGATTTCGAGAAAAACAAGGGCATGTATCGCGGCCTGTTGCACAGGAAAAATGAAATTGCCGCCAATGAGCAATTCTATGAGCAATTAAAAAACAAGTATCATTACAGAATCATACAGCCGACGCTCGATCTGCTTGCGCATAAGGCCGATTCGGCCATGGCCCTGGGAATGAAGCCGGAAGGCCTCCCGAGTTCGGCATACTTGGATATCTCGCTTTTCACCGATGTCGAGAAAAATTCCGACGTTGTGGAATATGACGGCGGAGACCTGAAAATTATCGATATCCTGGGACATTTGCGCAGGTTTGCACCCGAGCGGGCGCCCGATCTTAGAGAGTTCACTATAATGGAGGATTTCCTGGAGGAAGTCTCGATGCCCATTCTCACGGAAAAGATGGCGTTGGAGGACGGTTTCGACAAAAACCCCCGTTTTCTGAGCGAACTCGAATACCTTCGGGGAACCTCGCTGCTGCAAAAGATGCAAAATGCGATTTACAGCTCTATAGACCAGATCACCGAGGAAGATATAGCTAAATATTATGATGAGCATAAGGACGAGTTCTATTTCCCCGATGTCATACGCGCCTCGGGTATAGCGGTTAAAACAGGGCAGGAGGCAGACGCGCTTTTACAACGTATAAGAAATGGCGCCGTATTTAGAGAATTGGCGATGAAATACTCTGTCGACAAGATGACCGGAGTGAACGGGGGCGATCTCAACTATTTCAGTGTCAAGTTGTATACCCCCGTTTACCAGGCCGCCGAAAGCCTGCGAATAGGCTCGGTGGGGGGGCCGGTCGAATTCGACGGCAATTGGTGGATATTCAAGCTGACCGAGCGGATGGCCAGGAAACACAAAGAGCTTGACCTTGTCAGGGCCGAGATAAGAAGCCGACTTTATGGGGACCGGAGGAATAAAGCCTACGATGAATTTATTTCCAGGATGAAGGAAAAAATCCCCAACAAGATGGACCTGGAGCTTGTCAAAGATAATTTGAGAATGGGCAAATATCAAGAAGAGGGAGAATCGAAAGGATAATTCGATGTTGAAAGGAATCTGCATGCTGGCATTGGGTGCGCTCGTATTCTACTCATGCGACGGTAAATCGGAAAGCGCCGGCGGCGAAAAGGGCAATGACAAGGGAACGATTCTGGCCAAGGTCAACGACCAGGTGTTAACATATGAGGAGCTGCAATATCAATTCCCCGAGGAAGTCAGGAGCCAACTGCGGGGCGCCGATCTCCAGGAGGCGGTCGAGACCTGGATAAATACCATGGTCGTGGCCGAGAAGGGGCGCCAAATGGGGCTGGAAAAGGACCCGGCGGTTCGGGCCGCAATCGAATTCAGAGAGGCCGATGCCATTGCTCGCAGGGTTTTGGAGCTGGAAATTAAATCCAAGGCGCAGGTATCGCAATTCGAGATCGATTCCGTGTATCAGGCCGAGAGAGAGTCGTACAGGCTTGACCAGGATCGTTTCAGGGCCAGCCACATCCTGGTCGGATCGATAGATGAGGCCGAGGCCATATACAGTCGCATTAAGAAAGGCGACGATTTTGCCCAATTGGCGGCCGATTACTCGGCCGACAGGCAAAGCGCGGCCGGGGGCGGCGATATCGGCTTCTTCACCGAGGATCAGATCGACCCGGAATTCGCCAGGGCGCTCAAAGATATGAAGGTTGGAGATATATCGCAGCCCGTCAAGACCAACTATGGATTCCACATCATCAAGCTGACCGATCGCCAGCAGGCCGGCAGCGATATCGATTCAACCGAAGTCAAGGGAAGGATATCGGAGATACTGACCTCGACACGGCAGGGGCAGGCCTATGGGATTTATCTGGATTCGCTCAAGAAAACGGCTAACATAGAAAGGTATCCGGTTCCGGAACTCGAATTCCAGCCGCGGCCGGATTCAATGTGATTATGAAACGGATTTTCTCGATTATTCTCGTCGCCATGGCCGCCGTGCCCGCCTGGGCGGAATCTTTGGATCGGATCGTGGCCGTGGTCGACAAGGAAATTATCCTGGAATCGGAGTTGGAGTCGCAACTTCAAATGCTGGCCATGCAAAACCGGCTCGATTTATCGAAGCAGGCCTTCAAAGACAGCCTGGCCAACCTGCTTCTCGATAGGATGATCGAGGACAAGGTGATATTGGTCGAGGCCGAACGCGACACGTCGATAAGCGTTACCAACAAAGAGGTCGAGACTGCCCTGAACAGCCAGATTGATCGTATCAAATCGCAGTTCGCATCGGAGGACGTCTTTCTGACGCAGCTTCAGGCCGAGGGTTTGACGCTCAAGGAGCTTCGAAACCAATATCGTGACGAGATTCGCAACCAGTTGCTGAAAGAGAAACTCATTCAAAAAAGGCTGGAGAAGGTTCGGGTGTCTTCGGGCGAGGTCAAGGAGTTTTACGAGGCCAACAAGGATTCGCTTCCAGAGAAGCCGGCCGGGGTCAGGCTGGCGCATATACTCTTGAACACCCAGCCCGGCCCCCAAACGGAGGACTCCCTCTTCCAATATGCCAGCCTTATTCGCAGAAAAGCCATGGAGGGTGAGGATTTCGCAATCCTGGCCAAGACCTACTCCGAGGATCCGACCAGCGAAAATGGCGGCGACCTGGGATGGTTTTCCAAGGGGCAAATGGTCGCGGAATTCGAAGAGGCCGCGTTCATACTGCAACCCGGGCAGATATCCGACGTTGTCAGGACACAATTCGGATTTCACGTCATCAAGTGCACGGGGCGGCGCGAGGACAAGGTCCGGGCCAGCCATATCTTGATTCGAGTGGCGCCATCGCAGGAAGACATGGATGCCAAGCTCGCGTTGGCCGACAGCATTTACGGGCTTATTCAGAACGGGGCCGGTTTCGGGGAATTGGCGACACAATTTTCCGATGATGAGAATTCGAACCGCCAGAGTGGCGAGCTTGGCTGGTATGGGGCCGATGATTTGCTTCCGGCGTTCCGCGAGGCCCTGGCTCAAATCGATATCGGGCAAGTCTCCCGTCCCGTGGTAAGCGATTTCGGAATCCACCTGGTGAAACTCGAGGAGAGACGCGATTCCAGCCCGATCGACCCGAAGGAAGATTACGACACGCTCGAGGAGATGGCCCGACGTGACAAGACTCAAAAGCAGATCCAGGAATGGATCTCGCGCATCTCCGAGGGGCTTTATATCGACAAGAGGCTGTGATGAGAATAGACAGATACCTGTCTGTCGCCCGAATATTCAAGAGCAGATCGCTGGCCGCCGAGGCGGCTTCATCATCGATGGTTTATATAGACAACATGCCGGCCAAACCGTCAAAAGAAGTCAGGGCCGGCATGATAGTCGAAATAGATACCCCCAGGTTTTATAAGAAGATCAGGATTCTCCTCTCGCCGCGCGGGAATGTCGGCAAGAAGGAGGCCGCGGCGTTATTTGAATTGATGGAGGAGAGAACAAAGAATTGAGATCTTTCTTCGAAACGTCGAAAAAGAAAGTCAAACAGAGGGCGATAATCGTCGGGGTTTCCAAGAAAGGAGACAGGGGCGAGACGGATGAGGCCATTCTCGATGAACTGGCCAGCCTCTGCGGGACGGCAGGCGCACTCGTCGTCGGCAGGATGACCCAATTGCTGGACCGGTTCAACTCAGCCACGATGATCGGGAGCGGAAAGGTCGACGAACTTGCAGCCCATATAGGGGAAAGCAAGGCCAACCTGGTGGTATTCGATACGATCCTCTCCCCGTCGCAGCAAGCTAATCTCGAGAAACGGCTTGGCACACAGGTGATTGATCGGCCGGCATTGATATTGGACATATTTGCAATCCATGCCAAGACGCGGGAGGCCAGAACCCAGGTGGAGCTGGCCCAGATGCAATATATTCTGCCGCGCCTGGCCGGCGGCTGGACACACCTCGAACGTCAGGAAGGCGCCATTGGCACCAGGGGACCGGGCGAAACCCAGCTCGAAACGGACCGACGGCTGGTCAGGAAGCGGATTAAGGATCTTAAGAAAAAGCTCGAGAATATCGAGGGTGAACGGCATGTCCAGAGGAAAGGGCGCGGTGAGTTTTTCAATCTCTGCCTGGTGGGGTACACTAACGCCGGGAAATCGACTCTTTTCAACAGGTTGACCGGCGAAGACGTGGTCGCCGAGGATTATCTGTTCGCGACACTCGATTCGACCACCCGCAAAGTTCGCCTGCCCAGACGGAATACCGTACTGATTTCCGACACGGTCGGTTTCATACGAAATTTGCCGGTGCCCCTGGTAGCATCGTTCAAATCGACATTGCTGGAGGCCTCCGAGGCCGACTTGCTGATTCACGTGATCGACATATCGGACCGCGATTACGAGGAGAGGATCGGGACCGTGACCCAGGTGCTCGATGATATCGGCTGCCGGGGAATACCTGTGATGCCGGTTTTCAACAAGATTGACAAGCAAAACGACCCTGACCTGTACATGGGCCTCTTGAAGCAATACCCCGGAGCGCGCTTTGTCTCGGCGTCGTCCGGCGAGGGCCTGGGCAAGTTGAAAGAGGATATTGAAAATTATATGGAGCAATCGAGGGTAACGATCCTCGCCACGATGAATCCGCACGATTCTCGGGGATATGGCCTGTTGCAGTCGATCGCCCATGTATCCGAGACAATCTCGATTGACGGCGTCATTCAATTCAAGGCTCGCCTGCCGAAATCGAGGCTCGGAAAACTGAAAAGCCAGGGGATCGAATTCGAGGTATTGGAAAATCATCTATGACACTAAGCAACAAGAGAGTCCTGGTCACGGGGGCGTCGCGGGGCATCGGGCTGGCAATCGCCGAGAAACTGGCCCGCGAGGGTATGAGGGTCTTCCTGGCCGCGCGCACCGAAAAGGACCTGCAAAAAGCGGCGGATGCCCTCAGGGCCATTGGGGCCTCGGTCGACTACGCTGTGGTTGACCTGGGCGATAACGAGAATATCGAAAAAATGTTCATCTCGGCCATGAATTTTCTGGGGGGTATCGATCTGCTGGTCAACAACGCCGGGGCAAATGTCAGGGGCTCGGCGGTCGATTTGAAGATCTCGGATTGGGATCGAATAATGTCGGTCAACCTGCGGGCTGCGTTCATACTTTCCAAACTCGCCGCCGGAGAGATGATTAGGCAGGGCTCAGGGCATATCATAAATATCGGCTCCGGGGCCTCTCAAACCCCAATAGCCGAACATACAGCCTACTGCGCCAGTAAATACGGCCTTCTGGGCTTCTCGGAATCGCTGGCGCTTGAGCTCAGAAATCACGGCATCAAGGTTTCGATCATATTACCGGGTTCGACCGCCTCGCATTTCGGGGGTACGACGCCGGAGGCCAAGCTGTCCGCAATGCCGGGCATGCTGAAAGCCGAGGATGTTGCCGACAGCGTGCTATACCTGCTAAACCAGGCGCCGCACGCCTGGACCTCGATGGTGAACTTGAGGCCGCTCAATCCGAATTAGGCTTTTAAGGCCATGGGAGAGTGAGACTTGCGGCAAGAATTCGAGGATATCGGGCAAAAAAAATACGCCCAGGAGGAGTTGAACCCCCAACCTTCTGATCCGTAGTCAGACGCTCTATCCAGTTGAGCTATGGGCGCATCTTAATATTCTGGATATCGAAACGATGTTTGGTTTCTAAAGAGCCGGCGGGCATATCCGTTGTGCCCAATCAATTAGTCAATTAAGCGTTATCGTACCCCGGAAGCAAGCTAAAAATGGCCGGCTTGAATATATCAAAAGCCCTGCAATCATGCATACCATCATAATTCTCGACTTCTGATCCGGCAAATGGGGCCTGCCGACTACCCATCCTTGCCACCCCGGCTTTCCTTAGTAGTTATGATTATCGCTTTCGATAAAATAATATGAAAAAAGCCGTTTTTTTCGCTTGAAAAAAAGGAGGCTGTAAACTATTTTCCTGCGGGAGAAGAACCTTAAACATTTGATTTAGAGGGAGCAAAATGCAGTTATCGAGGAAAGCTGAGTATGCTTTACACGCGCTGATGTATGTGACTTCTGTCAGCGGGCACCATCACGCCAGCATCAGTGAAATTGCCAGGAACGCGAAAATCCCGCGGGAATACCTGGCCAAAGTCCTCAAGGGACTCACCAATGCCGGATACTTGATCAGCGTCAGAGGAGTCAATGGAGGCTACAGGCTGGCTAAGGCGAAGGAGAAGATCTCCTTCCTCGACATCTTGGAAGCAACACAGGGGCCGTTCGTAATTTCGCGTTGTCCAGACAAGAATCGTTGCCCGGATTACCAATTTTGGGATGAGATTACGAAGTATCTAAAAAAGATGCTGGGTGACATGAACCTGGGAAAGATCGATTACGAAAAATTCGCCCGCAAGAACAAGAAGTAATCGGCGCTACAGCGTATAGTCGTAAAGCCTGCTGGTAAATGCAGACGGCCCGCCTGATGCGGGCCGTTTCATGTTCCGAATAATGCAACGCCCCAGAGTGATGGAGTGCCGGGTCGGGGGAAATAAGCGCCGGTTATCGAGAGCTGTTGACACCAAATCGCCGGGAGCGGCCGTAAGGGGTGGTATCGATAATCTCGCCCCTTTTCAGTTTTCTCTTGGTCTCGCGCCAGAAGGCCACGGAGAACAGGTCCTCATGGGCCGAAAGGAAGACGCCCCTTAGCGGCTCGGGGATGCCGGAATAGCGGCTGATCTCCTCGACGAAGTAATCATCCGAGCCGGTCACTATCCAATTCTCCTCGAGCTCCATCTCCTCGTCTCGTCGCGGGGATGCGGCTTGGCCCGGAAATTTATTTTCTCCAGCGGCAGGACATCGTCATAATCGAATAGGGCGACCCGGCCGCGGCTGGTTACGCCATAATTCCAGGTATTGAAAAGGTCGCTGGGGAAGATCCCTGTGCTGCGAGGTCTTTCAGGAAATACCCGAAATCTATCACCACCTTGCGGATTGATTCGTGATTCTTGTCATGCAGGACACAGATGGGTAGAGGATTGACTTTCCTCTGCACATAGAGGTGGTGGATAACCACGTGGTCCCCCTCGAAAGAAACCAGTCCCTTGGCAGCCGGCGCGAAGTCCCTGAGAAGCGGTTTTGAGAATCTGATCTTCCCGAAACGCAAGTTCTCGAACTCCTGTGTATCGACCAGGCGGCCGACCCTGTCGCGGTGGCAGACAAAATTGTATTTCTCCACAACTTGCTTTTGGGTGATCGCCTTGGGGGTAAGCTCCCGGCTTCTGAGGAAGCATGGCCGGTCTTTAACCACCTTGAAAACGAAATTACACCCCGGCATCGTAAAGACGATCATAACCGCGCCCTCCTTGCCAGGTGCGATCACGAATTTCTCGTGCGCTTCATGCACGAACCTGTGCAGAGCGCGGTAAAAGACGGTCTTTCCGTGCCGATTGAATCCGATACTGGTGCATGGCTCTGAAACCGGCTTGGCCGGAAGGGTTGTCTGCAGGAAAGAAACCAGGGCTTCATGCTTGATAACGTCAACATGGAAATACGAATAGGCGAATCCGAGGATGATACTGACCTCGGGTTCGGCCAAAATGACTGTGTCCACATAGACGCCATGTGACCCGTTGTAGATCGGCATGACGATGGGGATAACTCGGGAGTCGGCTATGATCCTGCCGACTATGTAGCCGGCCTTGTCGCGAAAAAAGACCGGTTCGATCATTTCGAAGGCGCGGGGCTTGTCGAATCCGATAACGGGCTACAGACGCAAACTGACCTCGCGGGCGACCAGGGCGGTATCCCGTTCCATATCCTCATACCCGACATTCAGGCTGTGATCGCGCAATATCTGCCCGATAAGCACCGGGATATCTCGGCCCGGCGGGTATTTCTTGCGGATACCGCAATTATGGTTGACTTCATGCCGGGTCCGGTCGAGGGTGAAAAATTCGATTTCGCGGTCAATTCCGACCGTGGAGAAGATTTTTCCTGGTCACCGAATTGTAAGAGGTTCGGGCCCGGTCGGCATCGAACCTGTGCTCTATCAGAGCCGAGAATCGCTTTCTTATCGATGTCCACAGGGATTTTTCGCAGACTCGCTCTCCTATCAGAGATTTGATATCGGGAGCCAGGCGATCGAGAATCTTATCGTAAAGGTCGAGCCTTTCGAGAGTATCCGAATGCCTGCCCTTCCAATCGCGGCTCTCGAACCTTCGCCTGGCGCGGCGGGTCATTTCATTGAATTCATCGATATAAAGATCAAACCACCTTAAGATTGCGCGGGCGGTCTTGCCCGCAAGCCTGTCATCACCTGTCATCGACATGCAGTCCCCTTGTTCGCCACCAAACCGAGAAAACTTACATAATCGCGGCCTATCGTTCAACAGGATTTTCGAAAGGTCATTATCGAAACCTGATAAGGAAACTCCATTACTGTCGAATTTTTTATATTAATAAGGGTAATTTTATGATAAAGTATTGGCAAACTTGCCAGGCTTTTCAGCCGGGTGAGGTTGATCGGGGTAATCGGAGCAAATCCTTAAACCGGGAGAATGTCATGGTTCATGAACACAAGGGATTTATCGATCTGAGGATTATTATAGGATTAGCGATCGCCCTGTTCGGCGCTCTGTTGCTAATCAGGAATTTCGATCCGGAACTGGCGCGCAACATCTGGCGCTGGTGGCCGGTATTGCTGGTCGCGGTTGGACTTCGTATCCTAATCCAATCGCCGGAAAGCCGGCAGCACTTGACAGGCAGCATCATTACGCTGATAGGACTGTTGCTGCTCTTAAACAACCTCGATATAATCGACGTGAGATTCCGCTACATCTGGCCCGCGATCATTATCATTATCGGTCTGGCCGTCATATTCCGGAGCGGGCGTGCCGGCCGCCAGGCGATCGGCACCGATTTTGTCAACCTGAACCTGATTTTCGGCGGCGGCGAATTCCACTATGATTCGCCGAATTTCCGGGGCGGCAAAGTAACCGCCATAATGGGCGGCGGCGTGATCGATCTGCGTGATGCCAGGCCCGAGGCCGATGATATTGTGCTCGATGTCATGACTATCATGGGTGGACTGGATATCCGTGTGCCGGTCGGCTGGCGGGTGGCCTTGGAGGGTACTCCGATATTGGGCGGAATGGAAAACAAGACGCTTTCGAGCGACAGGGAATTGGGCGCCTCCAGCCAAAGCGGCAAGCGCCTGATAGTCAGGGGCATGACCATTATGGGCGGCCTGGAAGTGAAGAATTAATTCGTCATGACAGAGTCACGGGCGCTTTCGGATGGCTATTTTAATATTTCAAATCCGTATTCGTGCAACAGGGCGCCATCAGGTTGACCCAGGATCTCGATGACTTCAACCTTCGTCTTGCCCAGGATGATTTCGGAATCCACCAGCGAAACCGCCATGGGAAATCGCGCCGCGCCGGTGGCTTTCCCCCACTTGGTTTTTTTGAATTTCTCTGTGACAATCTTTTCCGGCACGCGCTCGATATTGAAATCACCCACGACGCCATCGATAAAAAATAATATCAGGGCGCAGTGGTCCGGCTCGCCGACCGGGTATATGACCGCCCTTTTCACTCCGCCGTTAGGCCCCAGGTCGTACCAGAAGAGATCGGTTGTTGCCGAGGGCTTGGAGCCGAATTTGGTGGCATTCAATTTCTCCAGGGTCATCCGAAGCTGTCGCGCTATCGAATCGCATTCGGGAATTTGAGATCGTTCGGATAATTTTTGCCCCATGACCGCGCCAAAATAAGTCCCTATGAAAGCGACCTGCTCAAACGAGCAGAGCTTCTTTTCAATCTCCATGAATTTCTGGAAGAAAGGCTTGGTATCGAGGCTGCATCGACTGGCGCAGGCTACGAGCGCCACGGCCTCCTTGACCCTGGCGATCTCGCTTTGGGGCACCTCGAATTTCTCAGTCTGCGCGTTCGCCATCGAGACTGTCGCAAATGCCAGGGCGAGCCCCGGGCAGACCGTTTTTATGATGCGGCCGCGCAAGCCAAATCGGCCATCGAATTGAATATACATGTCTGGAAATATGCCAGATTTCTACTGCAAATCAAGCTCGATCCCGCCGACTACCCCCGCAAAGACGTTGTATAGCCAGGCGACTATCGCTCCCATTATGAAACCGAGGATGCCGTAGAAAATTGGAAGGATTATGATCGCTCCGACACCCAGGAACATCCCAATGATTGGGCTGGAGCTTTCCGAGGTCAATGAGCTGGCAAAAACCCCCAGAACGGCGAGCATGCTTATGAATATACCGACCAATAAACCGAGCACTGCGTAAATAATCCCGCCAATTTTGGCCAGTGAAAACGGACCGATTTTCTTCAAAATCATTTGTGACCTCCTTGATTTGCGTATCATGTCAGAGTGTTATTACCGCGGCGCCCCGGAAACGGCCATGGCGCAAGTCGTCGAGAGCCTCGTTGGCCCTTTCGAGCGGATACAGATTGACTTCGGCTCCAATATGCACTTTCGATACCAATTCCATGAATTCGTAGCCGTCCTGACGGGTCAGGTTGGCGACTGATCTTATCGAGCGCTCGTTCCAGAGGATATGGTACGGAAATGAGGGAATGTCGCTCATGTGAATTCCGGCGCAGATGACAGTTCCTCCCCTGGCGACGCTCTTCAGAGCGGCTGGAACGAGTTCCCCTTTAGGGGCGAAGATAATGGCGGCATCGAGCGGCGCCGGGGGAGTTTCCTCCGATGATCCAGCCCAGACGGCGCCGAGTCCCAGTGCGAATTCCTGCCCGGCCCGATCGCCCGGTCGCGTAAACGCATAGACCTCGCGTCCCTGGAATTTCGCCACCTGGATCAATATATGAGCGGCGGCGCCGAATCCGTAGAAGCCAAGCCTCTGTCCGTCCCCGGCCATGCGCAGGGAACGATAGCCTATCAGCCCGGCGCACAGGAGGGGTGCGGCGTGGTTATCGTCATAGCCATTCGGAATCGGAAAGCAAAATCCCTCGTCGGCCACGCAATATTCGGCGAAACCGCCATCGATCTGGTAGCCGGTGTATCTCGCAAAATCGCAGAGGTTCTCACGCCCGGTCAGGCAGTAGTGACAATGGCCGCAACTTGATCCCAGCCACGGCACACCAACTCGATTCCCGATCCGAAATCTGCTGTTTTCGGAGATTTCGGCGACAACGCCGACAATTTGATGCCCTGGAATGAGGGGAAGCTTGGGCTCACCGAGGTCGCCGTCGATAACATGCAGGTCGGTCCTGCAGACCCCACAGGCGCCTACCCGCAATAGAATTTGGCCCGGCCCCGGTTTGGGGACATTGATATCCCGCAATTGCATCGGCGCCCTCTGAGATTCCAATATCATCGCTCGCATATAGATACCCCGCGAATGGTTATATTATTCAATCTTTATACTATCGCATATGGCAATCACAGTCCACCGATTAATTTCATCGAAAATAAATTGAATGGCCCTGACTCCTCGTTTATATTGAATCATATCACCTGCATCAATAGGAAGGAACTATGAATCCCGATAGCAAATTGACGCTAATATTGAACAAGACCGTTATTTCTACGTCCAAACATGCGTTTGAGGCCTTCATTGAACCGGCCGAGATGTCCCAATGGTTTACGACATCGGCCAAGGCTGATTTGAGGGTAGGTGGAAAGTATTCCAACGCCGATGGCGATCGGGGCGAATTTCTCACGTTGGATCCTCCGAGGGAGGTGGCTTTCACATGGGAGAATTCCAAACACTGCCCGGGCACGGTGGTGACGGTGTCATTCACATCGGAATCGGCGGGAATGGTCTTGATCTCGCTGGAGCATTCCGGCCTGAGATCACAGGCAGATTATGAGGATATGCAGGGCGGCTGGTCGTGGGCGCTGGATTCTTTCAAATCATATGTCGAGACCGGGCGACCAATCCCGCATGAGGAATGGCTGAAGGCGCGGTCGGGAAAAAACAAACAGCCACCGGGCGGGCTTGAACCGTCGACCTGCTGATTACGAATCAAAGGCTCTCCAATAAAAACCTAACTTATTGGAGGATAACAAAATGAGTGGAACGAGAGCCTTTGACTTGAAGGAGGTCTTCCTTCAGGACTGCAAGTACAGAAACCTGTCTCCCGCCACCCTCAAGGACTACAACTGGTTCTTGACCGACCTGGCGAAAAACCTTGGCGAGCCATCCCAGCTCAATAGGCAGGACATCAAGGCCTTCGTGCTAAAAAAGCTCGAAGAGGGACAATCCCCTGCCTCTGCCAATCACTACATCAGGGCGCTAAAGGCCTTCTGTTCATTCCTACAAAGGGAAGGTCATATTGAATCAAACGTCATGGCCGGGCTATCGCTGATATCGATGCCGGAGAAGCTCAAGCCCGTTTTGGAGCCTGCC
>MEWP01000034.1 GCA_001775395.1 candidate division Zixibacteria bacterium RBG_16_53_22
CCTCTGTTTCATCGCCCATAATAATGCTCTCCGATGGCCGATTGGCGGTTAGAAATTGGCGTGAGTCGTCAGCAGGTCGGTATAGCTGACAACCGTATCAGCGGCCGACGTGGTGATCTTGTGCGCAAACGTGGCCTTGTTTCCGTCAGCTCGCAAGGTCGGGACAGCATCCTTGATGTCGTTTTTGTAGATCGGGTCGTACGAAATCAAGCCAGCCTGGGCGGTGCGGAAAATACCTTGAGCGAATTGCAGCGTCGCCAATGCGCCTTCCTGAATCAGGTAAAAATTGTCTTTCAGCACCTGCACCTTTGTGATGTTGGTATGAAAGTAATGAATGCCGCGCAACAGGGAGCCGCCGCCGCCCATCGGAATCGCCAGGTCGTGTTCGGTCGCGGCGGAAGGGGCATGATTCGCCTTGATCAGTGCGCGAAACAGCGACTTGGTGCGGTCGCCCTGGACCTGAGGGGCGGACAGCCAGCCGAACAATTCGAGGCCGTGCGTGGCACCTGCCCCCATGTCGTACTCGATGCTGAGACCGCTGGACGGTACGGACGTATCGAGCGCACCCGCCATGTAGTCGCTCGGGTTATTCGCCGTGGGGTCGGCGAACCACAACGGCAGATAGGCCGCGTCGGACGGGTACTGGTAATAATCGTTGATGTCGGTCAGGTGGGACCCGGTGATGTCTACGATTTTCTTACCGCCCCACACAACACGGATGCCGGTGGAAAGTGCTGCAGTCAGCGAGCCGGACAACTTAAACAGAAGGCATTCGATCACGAACCCAGTAGGTACGGCCGGATTGACGGCGGTCAGACTCGCGCCGACGTTTTGGAACGGTGTCAGTTTGTGCAGGGCGGACATTGTGGGTTCCTTTTTGGTTGATTACAGGCCGAACGGAATCATGGCGGCAACGCGATCGGTCACGCGCACCTTTTTGTCCAGGGTGATAACGAGCAGCGCCTTCACAACAAAGGCGAGGGACGGAATGAAATTTTTGATCGCGTTCATGGCGGTAAGTCCTCTGGCGGGTTAAATGAAAGTTATTCTCATTTGAGAATTAATCCTATTTGTAGTTGAGAATCATTATCAATGCAAGCAGAAAAAAATATATTTTATATGTCTTTGATTATTAAAATAAATTACCGCGCACCGGAGCGCCAAACCGGGAAATAATCAGGTGTTCGCCTTGCTTGAATTGCGGCGCGGCGGCGATTTCGTCGCACGTCCATTCCTTGCCGAGGTCAGCCGCGTCCGCGCGTGAAACCGAAAATAGAACCATCCGCGAGCAATTATGCCGGACGGTGGGCGCGACCATTGTAGGACGTTGCGCGATAAAATGTGCAAAATGGCCTAGGTGACGGTACATGCTGGCCACATCGGCCATGTCTTTATTCAGCCAAGACACTGCCCGCCCGGCTTCGTCAATGAAAACAGCCGCGCCCCGGCTGCGGATTGTCGTCTGCATGAATTCCCCCGCGTCGGCGGTCTGGTAATCAGCAGGCCACGCATTATGCGCGGCGTCCAGTACCAATACCGGGATTCCGCGCGCCCGATATTTTTCCGCGAGGATGCGCGCAAAGGTAGTTTTCCCGCTTTCTGTTTGTCCTAAGATCAAGGTGTGTGCCATTACGCAACAAGCCGGATAAATACCCGTTTCCACCACGGCAGTTTTTTATACCGCGCCTTGATCTTTCGGTACATCGCGAACGCGCCTAACGCGAAAGCCGCACCGGCGAGCACGGCGGTCAGCGTGTAGTGTTGTTGCGGCGTCATTCCTTCGCCTCCTTATTGTCCGTGCCGCGCTTCCCTTTCACCCAATCCACGAACCGCGCCACCAATGTGCGCGTCTTAGGTCGGGCGAACCGAGGCAACGCATAACCGCCTATCGCGATAAGGCACGCAACGCCGACCGGAACGTCTGTTATGCCGTACCGCTGAAACAAATCATGGAACGCCCGAACCATTTGATCGGTTTCCGCCTTGGCGGGTTTCCATTCTTCCGCATCCAGAAACATTTGCGCCATGCCGGTTAAGGTGCCGACCAACACGACAGCGGGAGGGGTGAACGGATCGGACGCGCTCGTGGTATTTGGGTCGCTGGCCTTGGCGTGTGTCTTGGCCGCGCAAGACGGGCACGGACAACCCTTTTTATGGCGTCCGCGTGTTTCAACCTTCGCGCTTGGCACGCCCAGGGCACCGGGCGAGCGTGCTTGTTCGAGCGTGGCGGCGATGGCGTCCGCTTGGGCGCTTGGCTCTGGTGCCTCGTTGATAAGTGTCGAGGCTAAACTTTCGGCCGTGGCAGTATCCACCTTGTGTCCCTCGTGGCTATGGGTTATAAATAAGGGGCGGGCGGTGTCAGGCCGTCCGCCCCTGCCGGAGCGCCTTGTCTTGTCAAGCAAAAAATCGAAAAAGCGCGTTACGAATAAGAATCATACGCATCCGGCGCTAAAAATCAATAAAATAATCATATTGAAAAAGAAAAAGCGGAAAAATCCGCCGAAAACTTATGCCGAGCGTGTAGAGTGGCTTAGGAAAAAGGCCGGACAGAAAATAGCAGGCAAGAAAAAATCCCATTTTACGCCGCAAGAAAAGGCCGCAATTACCCGACTATTTAAGGGCACAAAAAAGAAAACGGAAGACGGGAAAATAGTCCACGTCGGCGGCTTGTATCGGTGGCGAAACGCACACCGGATGACCATAAAAAGCGATAAACAACGCGCCGTGTTCGAACGGCAAAACATCAAAATAGCAGGAAATCAAGTATTTATTTCCCGCCGCCAGCGTGGCGAGAAAGTGCGGATAAATGCAGACGGAAGCCGCACCCGCTATATAGGCGTATTCAAGCAAAAAACCTACCCGCTAACTATGGAGCAGTTACGGGAAATGTTGGACGATCCCGATAGCGCGGAAATATGGTTAGAAGAATTATTAGGGCCAGGAAGCCCTTATAGGCTGGAATATGGAAACGGATTCGGTGGCCCTGAAGAAACAATACGCGACTTGTTGCGCGGCATGGCCCACTACAAAAGCACTGGGCATCCGGGGGCAGATAATATAGTCGGCATCATGGTAGAAACGAGGGTTTTACAACATGGCAAGAAAAAAGCCGGGAAGAAAAAAACAAGCGCGAAAAGTCGGAACCGTTGACTTTGAGACTGATCCGTTTCTAGCGGGAAGATACCCTGAACCATTCGCCGGTTGCCTTTATTTTGGGCCGGATGAATTTTATGTCGTATGGGGGGATAATCCGCAAAAAGAAATTGCGCGCTTGTTACGCGATCAACCGCCGTGCGATGTTTACGCGCACAACGGCGGAAAATTTGACTTTCATTTCCTACTACCGCACGTTGACAAAGCAGAAGCAAAAATCATACACGGCCGCTTAGCGGTACTAAATTGCGGAAACGCGAAATTAATCGACTCCATGCTTTTAATTCCAGTTGGCCTTGGTAAATTCAAAAAGACCGCAATTGACTACAATTTGCTAGAAGAGGAAGTCAGGGAAGAAAACCGCGAAGAGATAATCAATTACCTAATAGATGATTGCCGCTACCTTTTGGAGCTGGTAACAGGCTTTCATGAGAAAGTGGGGAAAAAGTTAACCATCGGCGCGGCGGCAATGGGCAAGGTAAAGGAATCTGGCGCGATAATCGAACGCCAAGGCCGCACGCATGACGAAACTTTCCGCCCCTTCTATTACGGCGGGCGAGTGGAAGCAATTCGGCCGGGAGTACATGCCGGGAAATTCACTTGCATCGACCTGAACAGCGCATATCCTGCCGCGATGTTACTGCAGCACCCTTTGGGCAAAAAAAACACATACACCGGATCGAGCCGCTTGCCCGCGTTAAAAGAGTTAGGGCCGCAATTCTTGCGCGTCATGGCGAAGTCAGCCGGCGCGTTGCCGTGGCGCGATGAACGCGGAAACCTACATTTTCCACGTGATGGAATCGAACGGGAATATAAATGCACTGGATGGGAAATTAAAGCCGGATTACAAACAAAAACAATCGAGGTGACGGACGTTATCCGTTGCCTTACGCCAGCGCGCACGCAAAATTTTTCGTCCTTCGTACTGAACGAATACGGGGCGCGACAAGCGGCAAAGCGAGAAAAACGAGGATTAGACGAATTAGTCCACAAGTTAGTATTAAATTCCGGTTATGGGAAATTCGCCACGAACCCGGATAAGTTTTACCGGTGGACGTTGACCGAGCCAGGCAATGCGCCGGACACGGAAAGCGAATCAGAATGGGAGCTATATTCAGAAGGGCCGGGCGTCTGGATATGGCGAACGCCTGCCGACGAAGCGCAGAAAGAACGCGGATATTATGACGTAGCATGTGGGGCAAGTATAACGGGGGCAGTGCGTGCGACGTTGTGGCGGGCATTGTGCGCGGTCAAAAATCCGTTTTACTGTGACACGGACTCGATTATTTGCGCCGGGCCGGGGGCATTAGAAATGAACGAAACAAAATTAGGAGCGTGGAAAGTGGAGCAGACGGGGGATAGGCTGGCGATCGCCGGGAAAAAGCTGTACGCGCTAGAATCGGCCACGCAGTCAAAAACGGCCAGTAAAGGGGCGCGGCTGGATTCTGCCGAGATTTTCGCGATAGCAAACGGAAAAGAGATAATTTGGCGGAATATGGCACCGACGTATTCCGTGCGGAATGGGGCGCATTTTGTGGAAAGGCGGATAAATCGGAGTAAATGACCGTTCGTCGGAAAGTGGTGGAAAGTGCGGAATTTGCGGGTATAGTTAGAAACGTACAAACAACACATAAAGAGGGTATCAATGAATGCGCTACTAGAAAAGGAAATATGCCGCCTTTGGTCGCTGCCGGAAACGCAGGACGATGAAGCGGGTACGTGGTTCGCTGTCGGTCTATCCCTGCTGAAAACGGCTTTCCATGCCCATGCACTCAGACAGCACGATACCGCCGAGTATTTAATGATTCTTTCCCTTATTGCCCGCCAACATTCAGGAGTGCGCTAGATGAAAGTTATAGGCCAGTACGGTACAGACGGAGAGTACCACGCATATACGGAGCCACAAGACGTTTATTTATTTGGCAATTCCCTAAGAGACAGAGATGGATTCGTTTTAGCCGTGAAGGATAGTTACGGTGACTGGGTATCGCCCACGCTGCATAGGATTGGCGTCAAGTCAAAGATCAAAATTGAAACCTAATTAACCGCCGCCTGGACGGATTCCGGACAATCAACCTAGAGGGTTTTACAATGAGCGAAGAAAAGCCAAAGACAAAGACCGAAACAAAGCCGGAGAAAGAGCGCCCGGTTGCCATATCGAAATATGCCGGGCAGGGGATACGCATCAATGTGGGCATGATGAAACTCAACGCGGGTGACTGCGTTGCGTTTGCCTTCGATGGAACGCGCCGGTTGCAGAAGATCGGCAAGGGTGACAAGGATGCTACCCTGTTTCGCGGAACGAACATGGACAGCGGCGAAGTGGTCGATCTGATCGCCCCACAGGTATTGCTTTCCATTATCGAGCGCGAATTTGCCGACGACGTGAAGGGGCGGAAGCTGCTGCTGGAATGCAGCCAGCGGGAGACGAAGAAATATATGGATGTGTTCGTTTCTGAGTTAACGTGACCACGGAGGGCCGGGCGACCGGCCCTTTTTCATAACCAGATCAAGAGGGCAGAAAAATGAAATCACAAACAACGCGGGGCGCGTTTTCGCCTTTAATGCTGATCATTGAAACACCGTTCGAGTATGACGCGATCATGCTCGCGTTAAGAATTGGTGCGGACGGCATGCGCGAACTGGCCGGCAAAATACAGGTACCCGACGCGCTAAAAAACAACGACGCCGCCGCCTGCGTCGATTTCGCCCGTACACTGCTGGATAATCCCGAGGTGACCAGATGAACGCATTTATAATCTGTAATTTCGTTCTGGCTGTAGGGTGCGCGTTTTTCGCTGGCGATTGCTTGCGAGCGCATAG
This sequence comes from candidate division Zixibacteria bacterium RBG_16_53_22, assembly GCA_001775395.1. Classification (GTDB taxonomy): domain Bacteria; phylum Zixibacteria; class MSB-5A5; order UBA10806; family UBA10806; genus UBA10806. The sequence continues at coordinate 5,977 of MEWP01000034.1, forward strand.
AGGGCCGCGAGTGTTCGGCACGTGGCACAGTGAACTGCCGCACTTCTATATATTCGCGGGCGGGGCGGTGTTCTGTTCAGGCGCACTAGCAGTGGCGTGGATAGTCGGCTTGGGGAGGGCGGTATCATGACAACCGGAAATAATTTTGTGCCGCCGGGATTCAGGAAACCGACATTTAATCCGGTGCAAGTTTTTGACCTGGCGACTCGCGACCTAGCCGACGCGTTGAGTATGATTGAGCACAAACATGGCAATATGGAAGAGGTAGCATTCATTCGCGGATCGGTGTATTCCATGCTAATCGAATTCGGGATACCGATACGGTTTGCGGCAAGGCTTTTGAAGAGATATCCGCTATGATGATAAAAAATGTACACGGCACGACGCTATTAGAAACAGAGGCAAAGACATTGCGGCACGCGGACTTGCAGGGGGCGCACTTGCGGGGGGCGGACTTGCGGGGGGCGGACTTGTTG
>MEWP01000035.1 GCA_001775395.1 candidate division Zixibacteria bacterium RBG_16_53_22
TACTGCGCGGTTTTCGGCGTACCGGGATTTGCTCTCTGAAAACAAGGTCGGTCCGACAGGCGACCAGGTGGCGGCGGGGGATCATGTACATACGGGGGTTTCGTTTCCAGGGACGATGGTGAGATTTGAAGATACACTCGCGGTGACTGGGGCCGCACCGATTGGAAAATCCATTACTATTCCCGGAGAAACAGTGTCGCATTTTTTTAGAATTAGTTTTCCAATAAGATTAAATGAATCGGGTGCAAGCGGCGATCTATTTCTGACCGTAAATGCAAATGGGCAACTAATTCATTCAAGTAGATACTCATTAGGTCCTTCTCTTCGCATATCCGTTGAAATCATTACTAGCAAGCTTTCCGGAAACATCTGGCTCGCACATACTAATAGTTTCGGATTCGGCTATCAACCATTCGGCCAAATTTATGAATTTATTTATGAAACTCCAAGTGGTCTTGACATCGAGGTGTACTTAACATGCAACACAAGCTGTAACTTGACAATAGGTAATCTTATTGTTGAATATGATGTGGAATGATATTTTTGACTACTTTTTGCACCAAGGCAGCCCATTACCCAGCGCGGCGTGTGAAAAATGAACCAATTTAGAAGATATTCTTTTAAGCAAATTGCAGATTCTGATATTCCTCTAATTGAAAATACTGCGGCAAAGTTAGGCATCGGCATCAAACAGGGGTCACGATTTGATACTTATTTTAAATGTATCAGGCATTTAGCAGAATCTCCGCAAATAGCTATGGCGAAATATCCAATGGATGTTATAATAGCTGCCCTGAAAGAGGTGGATGAGTTATATGGAATTATGGTAAACTTTGATATTTATATTTCAGAAATATATTCCCATAAAATTAAGAGCATTTTGACTGGAGCGAATATTCCTGACTATAGCGAGCGAGATACCATAGCAAGAAACACGGCTTTTGAGTTGAATATGGCCGCCCATTTTAAAAAGGCTGGCTTTTCAACGAAACTTTGCGAACCTGATATTATGGTTACAATTAGGGAATCGGAGATTTACATCGCCTGTAAGAGGCCTGCTAGTGTTAAAAACCTTGAAAAAATAATTAAGAATGCAAAAAGACAAATTATAAGACGCGGGAAGGGGTTTATCGCCTTATCTCTAGATAAACTTATTAACCCGTCCTTTAATATCTTGGAGGGGACCAATACACAATCTATCACCGATAGGGTAATCGATGAAATAAACTCATTCCGCATAAGAAATAAATTAATTATAGATCACGCAGCCGATAACAGAAAAATAATCGGGCTTATTTTTTCAATTGGTTTGGTTGCAAATGATTTAGGAGAAGGAATATTCGTTACTTGCCAGCAGATTATTACTACGAATTTGTGTTCGATAAATAGCCCGAATATTTCAATATTTGAGGAAATAGAAAAGAGCTTTGTACCAATAAGTTTTTAATATAATGCGCACAGTCAGGTCGCCCGCGACCTGCCCTTCGGGCCGGTGAAGGCACAAGCGCCCTGTAGGTCGGTCCCTTGGGGCCGACAAATTACCCATTTAGGGCGGTGTCGGGGGCGAGCCCCGCACGAGGCAGGGGTAAACCCCCGACCTACGGGGTATTGGATTTTGTAACAGCGCCTGCACGAATGGCACACCCCTCACCCCTTAATAGGCGGGGCCTCCGACCGCGCACAGGCAGCGCAGGCCCCGGCTTTTGCGGCTCTGGAAGAGCCGCCTATTAATCTGGGCCACAGATAGGTGTCGGATAAGTCGCGGCACACGCGGACGTGCGTCGCGCACCAAGAATCCTGGTAGGCGGCCAGCTTGTCTGGCCGCGCCCAGTGTCGGCAGATAAACTGCCGACCTACCAAAAAATTCATCCCCCGCCCAACGCCGGGGCGCCGGCGCGCCCCAGGCCTGTTAACAGCTTCTGAAGGCAAAACGGTCAGGTTCGGGGATCTGACCGCACGGGGAAAACGAGTCATCGCGAGTCCGGCAGTTGCGGGACGTGGCGATCTCATCGCATATAACGGGCTTATCAGAATGCCATGAGATTGCTTCGGCGGCCGGGCGGCCTTCTCGCAATGACTCTGCAACCCAAGGCCCATAAGAGCGGGTGTAAGGCACAGCACATTTTCGGCTTGCATAGAGCACGATTATATGTTTATTAGGGTAATCGACAGGCATTTCAGGGGTGGCGGATGCGAACTGATAAGAATGTGACGGGTAATAAATGGAGCAAATCGTGAGAAAATATGAAAAAATCCTGGTCGTGCTCCTCCTGGGATCGCTGTGGGGCGCGCTGGAGCTATTTGGACGGGATTTCCTTCGCGCGGCGGGCTTCCCCCAGAAATCGGCCATACTCTTTGGTTTGGGCATCATCATCCTCTACGCCTCCAAAAGGCTGGTCGATTTTCCCGGCTCGGTCGTCGTCATGGCGCTGATCGCCGGACTGTTCAAGACCGCCTCCAGCAACTTCTTCATCTGCCAGTTCGCGGCGGTGATGATCAACGGGATCGTGTTCGATATCACTTACATGGCATTCAGGGGCCGTCTCGATTCCAGCCCTATCTACCGCGCAATCGCCGCGCCGATTATAGTCTATGTATCGTATGCGCTTTTCGCGCTGGCAGCCGCGTTTGTCATTCGCGAATCCTCATGGGTCTCCGAGGGCTGGGCCGGGATTCGCGCATACCTCCTCTCGGATGCCGTCAGCGCGTCGCTGATCTCGATTGTAACAATAAATATCGGATATTACCTGGGTGCTGCCGTACAACCTTATGCCCTGCTACGCAAATTGGGGATGCCGGCGGTCATGTTCAGAATCGTTTCCGTGGTGCTCGTGGCCGCTATCTGGGTTGCCGGGCAAATATATTGATAATGTAACATTTATTCAGGGACGTTATGTCAATAAAGAGAATCAGAGTGTCACCGGGAAAGTGCAGCGGATGTCGCCTGTGTATGCAGATCTGTGCAATCAGCCATTATGATGAAATAAATCCCAAAAAGGCCAGCCTCAAGATCGAGGCGCATTTTCCGCAGCCGGGGCTTTACAAGCCCAAGGTCTGCTCGCAGTGCGGCAAATGCCTGGAGGTCTGCCCCGAGGGCGCTATCTACCGGCGCGATGACGGCGCTTATATCGTAATCAAGGCAAAATGCACCAATTGCGGCGAATGTATCCCGGTCTGCAAACCCGGCGTGATATTCCAGCATCGCGATGTTGACTATGTCATTATCTGTGACAACTGTTTCAAATGCACCGAGCTATGTAACACCGGCGCTATTACGATATTCACGCGGCCGGTCAGGGAGAGCGCCTGATGGCGAACGGCTCCACAGGATCTCGGGGACTTGCGGGCACGACCGTGCGGATCAACCTCTCCAACGGTGAGATTAAAAGATATCCCACCGATGAAAAGCTGATGCGCGAATGGTTCGGCGGACGAGGCGCGATCGCCAAAATCCTTTACGATGAGGTTCCGCGCGACGCCGATCCGTTCGGGCCGGAGAATCTTTTCATCATGAGCGCCGGGGTCATGAGCGGATGCTTTATCCCGTCGGGCGCCAAGATCGAATTCGGCTCGGTCTCTCCCCTGACCAACGGCCACGGCGATTCCAACATGGGCGGCCATCTCGGCCCGGCTCTCAAATTCGCAGGCTACGATATGGTGATTATGTCGGGCATCTCCCCCAAGCCGATCTATCTTTTCATCGATGACGACAAGGTGGAGCTTCGCGACGCCACGCAGTATTGGGGCATGGGCTCATTGGAATGCGAACCCGTGATGAAACAAGACCTCGGCGAGGATTTCGAGATTGCCACAATCGGGCCGGCCGGCGAGAACGGAATCCGCTTCTCGTGTATCACGCACGATTTCGGCCGTCAGGCGGGACGGACCGGGCAGGGCGCAGTCATGGGCTCGAAGAAGCTCAAGGCGATCGCGGTCCGGGGCACCGGAGGGATCAAGGTTCACGACCTGGAAAAACTGACCGAACATGTAACAGCCATTATCAAGCGCACGCAGACTCACCCCAACATGGCCCCGTGGCAGAAATACGGCACCGCATTCTTTATCGACTGGTCCAACAAGAACGCCGTCATCCCGACCCGGAATTTCCAGACCACATATTACGAGGACATCGAGGGTATCAGCGGCGAGGCGTTGGTGCAAAAATGCCTCATCACGCACAAGGCCTGTTTCGGCTGCTGGATGAACTGCGGCAAGTATACCAAGGCGGTTCTGCCCGGCAAGCAGGCGGTCTATCTCGAGGGCCCCGAATACGAGACCGGCTCGCTGTGCGGCTCGAACTTGGGCATGACCGATATCAACCAGGTCGCTTACCTGAACTGGCTGATGGACAATGTCGGCATGGACACCATGTCGGGCGGCGGCGTGGTGGCGTTCGCCATGGAATGCTTCCAGCGCGGACTGATAACCAGCGAGGATCTCGAAGGCCATACGCTCAACTGGGGCTCGGTGGAGGATGCCGAACATTTCATCGACATGGTGGTGCATCGCCGCGGGATCGGTGAGTATTTCTCGGGCGGCAGCAAGCGCGCCGCGGAGAAAATCGGGCGGGGCAGCGAGAAGTTCGCCATGCAGGTCAAAGGGCAGGAGATGTCGGGGTATGACGGCCGCTACGCCCCGGGGATGCTGCTTTCGTACATGACCTGCGATATCGGCGCGCATCATAACCGCTCGTGGACAATCACGGTCGACATGGCCGAGGGGCGCGACAAGGTCGAGGGGCGCGCCAAGGTGGTGGTCTACCTGCAGCATATCCGGCCGCTGTTCGACTGCTGGTGCATCTGCCGACTTTTCTGGGGTGAGCTCGATATCGAGCCGGAGGAGATTGTCGAGGCGCTCAATTATATCACGGGGTGGAATATCGACGCCGCCGAGGCGTTTAAGACCTCGGAGAAGATATGGAATCTGGTGCGATGCCATTACCTCGAACGCAACAAGGCCGACGGCCGCACGTTCGATTATCCTCCGGCGCGGTCGTGGGAGGACAAGATACCAACCGGCCCCAGTGCCGGTATGGGGCTTTCCAAAGAGCAGATCGAGACCATGCTCGATGAGTATTACGCCTGCCGCGGGTGGGATAACAACGGCAATCCCAGCCGCGAGGTGTTACATGATTTAAAGCTCGATTTCGCGGCGGATAATATCGAGAAGCTCGGGCTTCTGGGGAAACCGCTGCCAAATGGCATCCCGGCGGTGCGCGGCGAGCGATACAAACCGAAGGCGTTTTAAAATAGCCAGTAGCCAACAGGGAAGGCAATAGGCAATAGGGAAATGACGCAGAGACAACTAAGGGTGCCAGGGATAGATTTAAAAGAAGGATGACCAAGGCCGCCCCGCGCGTCGGGGCTTGCCCCGATCGCGACATCCCTAAAGACTAAGGAGAAAAAGGCGCTTCGGGTCGGAGCGACTCCAAGTGGCGTCAGTTCTTATGGATATTAATGAAATTAATGAATACACGGTCATTGCGAGGAGCCCCGCACCCGAAGGGCAGGGGCGACGAAGCAATCTCATGGCACACTACATTGCCCGATTCCATGCCGGGAGATCGCCACGCCCCTCGGCCAAAGGCCTCGTGGCTCGCGATGACATGCTTGTTATAAGGGAAACAGAATGATAATTTTCCTTAGAGCCGGTGGTCAGCTTCGGGCGATGCTCAAGCCCGATGTTGACCATTACACCCGCAAGGTCGAGATCGACGGCGAGATGACGGTCGGGGAAATCCTCAAGACGATTTCGCTCGATCCGGCCTATGTCGCCCTGATCCATGTCGATGGCAAGATGAAAGACCTGTCTTTCAAGCCATCGAACGGCCAGACTATCACTCTTCAGCCACCAGTTTCCGGCGGTTAAGATCACATTGATGAATACCTATCAATGGACATATTCTATTAGTAGGAAATAGAGATATTTATTTTAATGTAGGGGCGTATCGCAATACGCCCCTACATTATGTAACAGCATTTGATAGATGTACCAAATAACCTTAGCATCATTGTAAGTGAAGTTATCCATGTCCCTATCGAAATCGGAAATGGAGAGGTATCAACGTCAACTCTTGGTTGACGGTTGGGACCAGGAGAGGCTTAAAATCGCCCGGATTCTGATTGTCGGCACGGGCGGGCTGGGTGGTATCAGCGCCACGTATCTGGCCGCCGCCGGGGTGGGGCATCTTCGAATTTGCGACAGCGACAGGGTTGAACTATCTAACCTGAATCGCCAGATTCTGTTTACCACCGAGGATATCGGCAAGCCCAAAGCGGCGCTGGCGGCAAAGAGGCTTTCGACGCAGAACCCAGAAATCAAAATCGAATCCATTTCCGATACGCTGACTGACGCGAATGCCGCCGAGTTGGCCTCGGGATGCGACCTGATAATCGATGGCCTCGACAATCACTCCG
>MEWP01000036.1:0-1852 GCA_001775395.1 candidate division Zixibacteria bacterium RBG_16_53_22
CCCATATTACAACTCCAATTGCTGGGTTACCTGTAATATGAGGCAACGTATCCCTCAAAAACCTAATTTCCAATCCCCCGGGTTACATTTGATTTGAGGCAATTCGCCTACAGGGTGTTGGATTTCGGCTCAAAATAATCCCTTGCCAATTCGCGATTAATCGATATATTGCCGTTCTGATTTGATCGTCAACAATCGATTCGCACGAGAGGAATGAATGGCACAAGTTTGTCAAATATGCGGCAAGAAGCCGAGTGTCGGCCACACGGTCAGCAAGGCCCACAATCTGAGCAAGAGACGTTTTAATATCAATCTCAAAAACGTCAGCGCCATGGTCGACGGCAAACCCCGTCGGTTGCGCGTCTGCACGTCATGCCTTAAGGCCGGCAAGGTGATGAAATAACCTTTAGGATTTTTGAGCCACAACCAGATAAGCCCCGCACCTTGCACAAGCGCGGGCAGGGGTAAGCCCCGACTCAACCACAGTCGGGGTTTTTCTTTTACTCTGAAATATGTGTCAGAATTGACACTCTTTCTTCGCTTTGACACAGATACACACCCCGGTCGAGCAGCATAACAGATTGTAGGATTTCGTGTTATCCTCCTGGCACGCCCTTTGTAGTAATCCTTCGTCGAAAGATGTCAGACTTACAAAATGAATGGAGGAAAATATGAAAAACAGTCGAAAAAACTCGACCCCGGCTGGATCTTTAGTCGCCATAATAGCCGTCTCGCTTCTCTGCTTCGCCATAGTAATCGTGGGGAGTGTCAGGAAGCGTCCGTTAATTGTCGAAAGCAACGCCACCGCCGATGAGCCGCTCATGAATCCCGCGCTTGATTCAGGCGAATTGGGCGGCGGCTATCGGCCCGAGATCACGACTGTCCTGGTCGACAACGGCCGCCTGGTCATTGGCACCGACAACGGCCTCTACCTGATGCCGGTCGCCGATAGTGTCGCCGACATGAAGCCCGAAGTGGTTACCGCCGATGTCGACCTCTTATGCCTCAACGCTATCCTGCCGCTCGGCGAAAGCCGTTTCGTAGGAAGTTACAGCGGGCTGTACAAACTCGATGACAGCTACACGATCGCATTCAAATCGTATTACCCTGGCGAGGCGGTCTACGCCCTGCTGGAATTCGGCGATGGTATCCTGGTCGGGACCGATCGCGGGCTGTGGTTCCACTGCGATGAGCCGATCGACGAGTTCGGATGCCTGGATACGCTTCTGCTCGACAACACTATCGTGACCGCCCTGGCCACCGATTATGCCGGCTTGTGGGTCGGCACCTATGGCGATGGTCTCTTCTATAATGACGGCCGCGCCTGGCAGCAGAGATATCTTCTGCGCGACACCCTTTCGTTTGCATTCGTAAATGCGCTCGAGTACCGCCACCCCTACCTCTGGGTCGGCACGGAGAAGGCGATATTCCGTTACAACGGCGGCCGCTGGTCGCAGATGTTCGAGGCCGATTCCTCGGAGATTCAAATGACTACCGCGATCATGAGCACGCCGGCGGCGACATATATCGGCACCGAGCGCGGCCTGCTGCGCTGTGTCGGCGATACGCTCAAGTCGGTGCCGGAGTTCGATGGCATCGCGGTCGCGGCGTTTTGTGTCGATGGTAAAGACGTTATCGTGGCCACTCGCAAGGATGGAATATTCACATTCAAAGGAAAGGAGGAGATCGTTTCGCCGGAACAGCTGACTATTCAGGCATGGCCTGAGGACATAAATAACGAGGTCTTAGCCGAGACCAATATCGAGAAAATGAAATAAGCACAAACTCGCCCTGTCAGGTGCGAAGACCTGACAGGACTTCCATGAGTGGCCGCAACGAAGCCGCCCGGGGA
>MEWP01000036.1:1860-2055 GCA_001775395.1 candidate division Zixibacteria bacterium RBG_16_53_22
TTTGCGATTGACTGGGCGGCAGGCGCCCTCAAAGTGCCTGAGCTTTGTCGAAGGTTTGCCTGCCGCTTGGCTGTTTTTATTATTTCCTTGACACTCTACAAAATGTGATTATTATATTATATATACATTCCGCGTTAACGCCGTGACAGCCGCACCCTTTCTCAAGGAGGCCGCTATGCGACTCAAACATATCGC
>MEWP01000036.1:2195-5863 GCA_001775395.1 candidate division Zixibacteria bacterium RBG_16_53_22
GACCAGCTATGATTCCGGACTGGTAGTGGTTGATATTGCAGATATGTCGCACCCCGTGAAGATATCATCGCTACATATTTACGATGACCCTCAGGATGTCGAAGTAGAAGGCCAATATGCCTATATCGCCAACGAAAACCAGAGGGTGACTATCGTCGATATCTCCAACCCGTATAATCCGCAGGTGCTAACCTCGATCGATTCGCTTTGCCATGCAAAAGAGATCTTTATTGATAGCCTGGCATATGTCGCCTACTGCTGGAGTGGAGTCAGGGTGCTGGATATAACCGACCCCGCGAACCCCGCTTATCTTAGCACATTCAATACAGTCGGTTGGGCATGGGATATTTACGAGAGGGACGGAATTCTCCATGTCGCCGATAATTCCGGGGGGTTCTGTACTATCGATGCGCGTGATCCTCATCATCCAGTCCTTCTGGACAGCTTGAGAAGCCTCCACGGTACGATCAGCGTTTGTGTTGACGGCGATTACGCCTACCTGATCGATGCATGGGCCGGCCTGGTAATACTAAATGTCAGCGACCCTGCTAATATATTCAGGGTTTGCACGAGATATATTTCCCAGGCCAGGGATATCCAGGTTTTTGAAAACTATGCCATAATTTCGAGAGGGACAGGCCGTTTGAGAGTATATGACATCAGCGACCCCTTGTCACCTGTGCCTGTGGACAGCGTTAATACCTGGGGAAGCGCAAATGAACTCTGCATCCGGAATGGTTATATCTATGTCGCCGACGAAATCTACTTCGAAATTCTTCGCTTCATTCCGACAGGCATTCAGGACTATGATACCAGGCCTCGCGCTTCCGCCCTCCCGCTTAATTATCCGAATCCATTTAATGTTTCGACGACGATTTTGTATGCGCTGCCCAGTGAATCGGAGGTCATTATTGAATTCTTCGATATCACTGGCAGGATAGTCGATGCCGCGACTATCGGCAGGCTGAAGGCCGGGGAGCAGTCCCATATATGGAACGCTGCCGGCCTTTCATCGGGAATCTACTTCTACCGCATCAAGGCGGACGAATTCTCTGAGACGGGGAAGTGCCTGCTGTTAAGATAACCAAAACGGAGTCAGGTCGCGGGCGACCTGACCTACCAGGTTGGCATCCATAATTACACTTTGTTATAATTCGAAATCTTCTTAAATTTATATATATGAGCAAGCCCGAACGTTCCTGGCGAATAGCCACCAACCTGCGCGTCATAATCCCCCTGGCGATACTTCTATTTGTCATACTGCTGGCGCAGTCGATACTCGAATATCGCGCCGGACGAAAAGCCGCGATCGACCTTCTGAGCAATCAGGCCGGAACCCTCATCCACAGCGTCTCAACCGCCGCCGAGAAGGGCTTGCTGGCCTACGAGAGCCAGCAGGCGCGTATCACGGCCCACCTTTACACGGTTGGGGAGATGGTCGAGAGGCTCTCCGCTATCCGCGAGGTCAAACAGCGGGAACTCGATGAGATATTGCAGAGCAACGACCTGGCGCTCCTGCAGTTGGTCGATAGCAACTGCATGCCGCTTTTAACCGCCACCTCGTATAAGTATTCTATCGATGAGCTTCGGGTAACGGCCATCAAGTGCGAGGAATTTGACCCCGAACGGCCACAGGCCTTTGTCGGATTCGTCAATCTCAGCCCCGATATTCACCTCTTCGCGGCGGTGACCATATTCCCCGACAGGCGGGCGGTCATCGCCGGTGTTGACGCTGACGAGCTTTTGCTCATGCGGCGGGCGTTCGGCGCCGGAAGCCTCATCGAGGCTCTCTCGCAAAGCCCGGGCTTGAAATATGCCGCCATCCTGGAGGGTATTTCGGTCCTGGCTGCCTCCAGGAATTTTCCATCAGACTCTATTGACAATTGGTATTTCTCCGGAGTGCCGGCTGATTCGACAATCTCTACGAGAATCAAGAGAATTGAAAGCGGCGATGATATTTTCGAAGTTCTTTCGCCGTTTTATATCGGAGGTCAGCCGTCCGGCCAGATTGTAGTCGGCCTCGACACCGCTTACTTAAATCAACTCACGTCACAGCTTCGAAATGATATTATCTGGCGTTCGGGCCTGTTCCTTTTCGTGGCGGTCCTGGTGGTTTCCGGGATTTTGATCCGTCAAAACTACAGGCTCTTATCTGACGAATATAAAGTCATTCAGGATGATGTCAGGCGATTGGAGGCCGACCGGACCCTCTCGGCCAAGCTTGCCGCCATGGGCGAGCTGGCCTCGGGCGTGGCGCACGAGATCCGTAATCCGCTGAACGCCATAAGTGTCATAATCCAGAGGCTCAAGCGGGAATTCGAGCCCAAATGCGACGCCGCCGAGTACCGCGAGTTGACCGACATAATTCAGAAGGAGACCGACCGCATCAACGATTCGGTCAAGCAATTCCTGACCCTGGCCCGGCCACCTGTGCTCAACAAGACCGAGTCCAACTTGAATGAATGTGTCGCCCATGTGACATCGCTTTTCAAGCCGCGCGCCGAACAAAAGGGGTGCCGGCTCGATGTCGCTTTTGGTGACTTGCCTCAGATGAGCTTCGACACCGAGCTTTGCGGCCAGGCCCTGCTGAATCTTTTGGAAAACGCCATAGCCGCGGTCGACTCTAACGGCCGCATAAGCGTGAAAACATATCGAAAGGGGAAGGCCTGTTTCCTCGAGGTGACCGACAACGGCCCGGGTATCCCCGATAAAGATAAGGAGCGGGTTTTCGATCTCTATTACACCACCAAGCCATCCGGTACCGGCATGGGTCTTCCAAACGTCCTTCGCATAGTGAAAGAGCATGGCGGCCGCGTGGAGATTTGGGACAATCACGGCGGCGGAACGGTTTTCAGAATGGAGTTTCCGATTGAGAAGTAAGGCGACGATATTGATTGTCGATGATGAGGAAAGCCAGCGCCAGGCAATCGCCGGCTTTCTCAAGAAGCTGGGATATGAAATATTGGCCAGCCCCGACAGCGAATCGGCGTTCAAGATTATCGAGGGCGCACCGGTCGATATCGTCATCTCCGATATGCGCATGCCCGGCCTCTCCGGCCTGGAGCTTCTCACCAAGGCCAGGGCCCTGGTGCCCGATATCACCTTCATACTCATGACCGCCTTTGGTTCCGTTAACGGCGCTGTGGAGGCTATGCGACAGGGGGCATCCAATTACTTGACCAAACCTATAAACCTCGATGAACTTGAGCTTTCTATCGCCAAGGCGTTGGAGAACCGGCGCCTGGTGGCGGAAAACCGTCGGCTAAGAGAGATACTCTCCGGCCGCGCCGAGCTCGACGGTATCGTTTCGGCCTCGACACAGATGGAGGAGGTTCTAAACCTTGTCGCCCGCGTGGCGCCGACCATGGCCACGATCCTGATACAGGGCGAGTCGGGCACCGGCAAGGAGCGGATTGCGAGGGCGATTCACTACGGCTCGGGGCGCGCCGATCGCCCGATGGTGATTGTCAATTGCGCCGCTATTCCGGAAACGCTTCTTGAATCGGAGCTCTTCGGGCACGAAAGGGGGGCCTTCACGGGGGCCACCATCGCCCGCAAGGGGAAAATCGAGGCGGCCAACGGGGGCACCCTTTTCATCGACGAAGTCGGTGACATGCCGCATTCGCTTCAGCCAAAGCTGTTGCGTTTCCTCCAGGAGGGGACAATCG
>MEWP01000037.1 GCA_001775395.1 candidate division Zixibacteria bacterium RBG_16_53_22
ATGAAATACAGGGTGCACCGATTCAATATCAGGATGACAAGCGATCAAAGCAAATTAGAACAATTCCTGAACGGCCTGGAAGGTGAAATTGTCGCCATATTCCCGAATGTTACAATCGGGTTTTTCTGGGCTCATCGGGTGGACTTTCTTCTCATTGTGGAGAAGTTGGGCTGATCCGACCCTGGAGATGAATTCGAGGCAACGGCAACATTCTGGCCTTACAAACATGCGAATGCAGCGCAAGGTGCGATTGAGAATGGCCTGGTTTTTCGGCCTGTGGAGCGGCGGTCGGAGACGAAAGGCAGCCCACCCTACGAGAACCGTTATTGCCTTGTTGTTCGGCGTAAACAGGCATATAATTTGGCTGAGTTTGCGAAGCCACCCGTATGAATAGACGAGAGTTTCTGGCGAAGGCAGGACGGGCAGTGGCCCTAACAGCGATGGCCGGCGAAGCCGGATTGCTCAACGTCGGCTGTCAGTCTGGTAGCTATCGTAAGGCATCCGTTGCCAAGCCGGATTTTCTCGTGGCCGCCAATCCCCTGCTTCCCAAAGTAACGCTGGCTCGCAACCAGTCTCACGCCGGGGCGCTTAGCTCCGCTCTCGATGCCATCGGGGGGATCAGGCGATTCGTCAAGAAAGGCGAGAGAGTTCTGCTCAAGCCGAACGCCGCCTGGGACAGAGTTCCGGAACAGGGCGTCAACACCAATCCCGTCATTGTCGGCGAAATGGTGCGCCAGTGCAAGATTGCGGGGGCATCGGATATAATCGTGACCGATTATGGAGGCGCAGACGCGCGAAAAATATTCTTTCGCTCCGGCATCAGGAACGCCGTCGAGCAAAATGGCGGCCGCGTGTTGTTATTGAGCGAGGACGATTTCATCGAGGCCGATTTCAATGGCAGGTTCATTACCTCATGGCCGGTCCTCAAACATATATTTGAGGTCGATCGTCTCGTTAACATGCCGATTGCGAAGCATCATGGCCTGGTTTACGGCACGGCCTCGATGAAAAATTTCTTCGGGGCAATCGGCGGCAATCGCGATCAACTGCATATGAGGATTGACCAGGCCATAGTCGATCTGGCGACTTTTTTCAAACCGACCCTGACCGTGATCGACGCCACCCGTGTGCTGATGCGCCATGGCCCCGGCGGCGGGTCCCATAACGATGTCATGACATTCGACTCGGTAATCTGCGCCACCGACCAGGTAGCCGCTGATTCGCGGGCATGCGAATTCCTGGGCAAGTCCGGGCGCGAAATTGCCCATGTCGTTATGGCCGCCCAACAAGGTCTGGGTGAGATTGATTATCGCAGAGCCGGATATAAGGAACTTTTGTGACCGCCCCCATATGCAACTACTCTTTCCTGCCCCACACTCGATGAGTACGGATAACGTAGTGAAGAGTTCAGCCGCACCACCTTCCGTTTATCCGACATAAAGGCCGGCCGGCGTATTGACGGCCCCGCTTAATAGCTGCAGTAATGCATATTCACGTTTTCTCCCTGCGATTTCCATTCGTCTTTTTTAATTTCTGACTGAGAACTTAGCGCTCGCTTTATTGGTTTTATTCAGTTAGCGAAAATTGACTGTGCCTGAGAGCTTGAGCATAACACCGCGGAAAGGGGTCTTATGAGCGAAACCATGCGGATTCAAAATAGCGTTGCCTCCGCACTTCGAGTCGCGGCGGGGGAGGATCTATTCGGCGAACACCGAGGGCTTGGCATAAGCTTTATCAGTTTCAAGGTATGCCCTCAAGATAGCAACGGCCTCTTGATTCTTGAGAATACATTTCATGGCAAAGGTGGCCCGGCGAGACACCTGCATCACGACCAGGACGAGTGGTTCTACGTGCTCGAGGGTGAATTCATCTTTGAGGTTGGGCCGAATAAATTCAGGCTGAAACCGGGCGATTCGTTGCTTGGGCCGCGCAAGATACCCCATGTCTGGGCGCATGTCGGCGACACAAATGGCAAAATCCTGATTACATTCATGCCCGCAGGTAAGATGGAGGCTTTCTTTCACGAGGTGACCAAAGCCAACGCCATGCCACCGCTGGATCCCCAGCTATGGCGCGCCCATGGCATGGAGTTGCTCGGGCCGCCTTTGCCGGTATAATACAGAACGCGGATTCAAGGAACTTCAGAAATCAACGCCTCAATTTATAAAAATCATTTGCGAATTTTCAATGCCGCCTGCTAAATTTATGGTGGCTATCATAGGCGAATGGGCTGCATGTGTTACAGTGATGGAATGGAAGGAGATTGATGATGAAAGCCTTGGTGTTTGGAGGATCCGGGAAAGTTGGGTCGGCGGTTGCCTGGGATCTTGCAAAGGACGACAGAATTAAGGCGGTCGGGATTACCGGCAGAAGACTCGACGCGCTCGAAAAGACCAAGAAATGGATTGGCAGCGAGAAAATTATCCCGCACGTCGTTGACGTCAACGATAAGGCGGCGTTGATGGCATTGATGCGCCGGTATGACGCCGGCGCCCTGGCCATGCCCGACAGGAAGACAAGCTATAAGGTCGTGCATTCCGCTGTCGAGGCCGGCCTGAACATTGTCGACATGCTCGAGGAATACCATCGCCGGCCGGATGCTTACGAGACCGAGGGACTGGAAATTCCGGCGGGAAAGACGCTCGACCAATATGGTGACTGGATTCATGAAACCGCCATTAAAAATAACGTGACCTTCATTGACGGCATGGGTTTTGCCCCCGGACTGAGCAACGTGACTTTGGGCGAGGGCATCAGGAAAATCGATAAGGCCGAGAAAGCCATCGCTCGTGTCGGCGGAATACCCTCCAAGAAGGCCGCCGCCAATCACCCGTTACGTTATATGATCACCTGGGCGTTCGAACACGTCCTCCGCGAATACATGATCAAGCTGAAAGTCATCAAGAACGGCAAGGTGGTTGAGGTCGACGCGGCCGGCGATCTGGAGAGTTTCAAATTCGATAAATTCGGGAAGAACGAGATACTCGAATGCGCCGTTACACCGGGAATGCCCAGCTTTATCTTTACCAGGCCACAATTGCGGGAATTCGCCGAGAAGACTGTCAGGTGGCCGGGCCACTGGCAGGGCGTGCAGACCCTCAAGGAATGCGGCTTGCTCGATATCGGGCCGGTGCTCTTTAATGGAGCCAAAATAGTGCCCCGGGAATTCCTGCTTTCGATAATCACGCCGCGCCTCCGGGCCCGCGATGGCGACACCGATGTCTGTGTCATGTATAACACGCTGACCGGTAAGAAGGGCGGGAAAAACGTCAAGATAGAATATTTCATGTGGGACGTGGCAGACACAAAGAATAATATCTCCGCCATGGCCAGGGTGACAGGATTCCCGGTGGCCCTTGGTCTGCGACTCCTCCTCAACGGCGAAATTAAGGAGAAGGGGATTGTGCCGCCCGAGGACTGTATCAAGGGAAATATTTACAGTTGGTTCATGAAAGAACTGAGAAAAAGGAATATCAGGATTCTCGAGGTTTCAAACCTGAAAAAGTAGCGGGTACCCGGCGTTACATTTCCGGCTCGGCGGGATCAACAGTCATACCGGGCATAGCCTCATATCGCGCGGCTATGCCCGATCAGCTATTCCACAAATCATGCTAAGGAAATGTGTATGGACATCACTTGGAAAACGATTATCTATCAGCAGTTCGGGGCGGCTATCGACATGCTCGAAAACGCGCTGTTGGCCTGTCCCGATAGCCTCTGGGGCGACCGCTCGCGTCAGCCGGAGTTCTGGTACACGGTCTATCATACGCTCTTCTGGCTCGATCTTTACTTATCCGATTCGGAGGAGGGATTTGCGCCGCCTCCACCTTTCGGGCTTGAAGAGTTGGACCCGGCCGGGCTGTTTCCCCCGCGAGTCTACACAAAGGACGAACTCTTAACCTATCTTGAGCATGGCCGAGAAAAATGCCGGGCAACGACCGAATCTTTGACTGATGAGAAGGCCAGCCGACTCTGGCGGTTTGGGTCGGTCGACCTCAGTTTCGGCGAATTACTTCTATACAACATGCGCCATGTTCAGCATCACGCCGCGCAGCTAAATCTCATTCTCCGGCAAACTACCGATTCGGCTCCGCGCTGGGTTTTTAGGGCGAGGAGTTAGTCTTAGGCGTATCTTAGCCCCCACCGCGGCGCTTGCATTTTTCATGAACGGAACAAACATCGGGAATTCGCGTAATTATAGACGGCTGAGGACAATATGGCGGAGGTGTCGATATGTGTAAAGGAACGGAAAAGGGATGGCCGGCAAGACTGCCGGCAATTTTTGTCGCTGCCCTGGTAATCGGCTGCGGAAATCAGTATGACTTAAGAAAAATAGATGCTTCCGATCGCTTCGAGACGACCCGCGCCTATATCCAAACCTGGCTTTCAAAGGCAAGCGCCGATTCAATGATTATTTCATCACCCCGCCTGAAGGCGACCATTGTGGATGATTGGGATAATCAGAAGGCAAATTACCAAATCGTAAGCGTCAGGAATCCGGACGACTACGATACTGCCGGCCATATCCCCAATGTAATAAACATATACTGGGTCGATATTGTCACAGACGAGAACCTGGCCCGGCTCGATTCCAGTAAGATCCTCATTCTTTACTGCTACTATGGCCATGCCAGCATGATTTCCGGCACTATTCTCAGTCTCCTGGGATACAAGTGCCGTAGCCTGGATTTTGGCATGATGACCTGGAATATGGATGCCCTTGTTAAAGCGGCGTGGGACCAGGAGGCCGGTTACGAGGTGGAATCGGACCTCAACAAGCCGACAGAACCTCATGCTCCGCCTATCATCAAGAGCAGCCAGGGCGAGGCCAGGGCCATTATCAAGGAAATGGCACGGAAATATTTTGCCGGCGAAGGCTCTCCGGTCATAACATCGTCCGATGTCAAAGCCATTGTCGACAACTGGAACCGGAGAGGAGCCGAATTCCAGATTGTCGATGCCAGATCGAAAAGTGACTACGAATCCGGCCATATTCCTCATTCCATAAATATCCCCTGGGCCAGTATCGCCGAAAGCGAGAATTTGAGACATCTCGATCCCAAGCGAACTTCAATTGTCTATTCAGAAAATGGCCAAACCGGACAACTGGCCACAACCGTGCTCAGTTTGCTTGGATATAAAGCCGTCAACATGAAGTTCGGTATGATGGATTGGAACAAATTGCTTGTCGACAGCAGCCAACTATGGCAGGGCGCGGCCGGCTATCCGATCGAGCGCTCGACTCGTGACGCCGTGGTCCGGTAATCATCCTCGGACATTTTGCATATTAATAAAAATGGCGAGGCGCGAAGCCTCGCCATTTAAGGTATTGAGACGATTATGTCTTACTTCTCAACCGAGAGTATTTCGACGCGCCTGTTCTTCTGCTTGCCCTCGGCGGTCTTATTATCGCCGACAAAGTAATTTGGATCCTCTCCAAATCCCATGGCGCTCATCCTCTCGCGCTCGACTCCGCCTCTGAGGAGATAATCCATAACCCCTTCGGCTCTCTTCTGCGAAAGAACCATGTTGGAGCTTTCGGAACCGACATTGTCGGTGAATCCGTGTATCCGAATGGTCGTTCCCGTGTAAGCCTTCATGGTCTTAATGAGCTCATCGAGAACCTGCTTGGCGTTGTCGTCAGGCTCATAAGATCCGGTCTTGTACTTGATATTCAAGGTGATCTTCTGCACCGGCGGCTTGACATCGACCGGGCAGCCGTTGGTGTCGATCTTGGTGCCGGCCGGAGTCGACGGGCACTTATCGAGGCCGTCGCAAACACCGTCGGCATCGCCGTCGAGCGTGCAGCCGGTTTCATCAACGCGGCAACCTTTCTGCGTATCGGGGCATTTATCGAGGCCGTCGAACACACCGTCCCCGTCAGTATCGGTGGGACAGCCGGTATTATCGACAAGGGCTCCGGCGGGAGTATTCGGGCAATTGTCCAGGCCATCATACACCCCGTCCTTATCGGAATCAAGCGGACAGCCGGTGATATCGACAACAGCCCCCTTCGGGGTATTGGGGCAATTATCGAGGCCGTCATAGACACCATCGGCATCGCCATCCAGAGGGCAGCCGTTGACGTCGACCATCGCATTCAGGGGAGTATCCGGGCAATTGTCCTTCTTATCGTTGACACCGTCATTATCGCTGTCTTTGACTCTGGCGATCACATAAGTCAGGCCAATCGACGGTTCGATATAGCCCCTGAAAGCCCTCTGGTCCCAGTCGGTGAAATCGACTCCGGGGACATTGTCTGCCGACATATTGGACAATTCATATGTGAACTTGCCCTGGATATCGAGTGTCAGGTTCTCGATCAGCCAGAAATTGACCCCCAGGCCGGCCTTGCCGCCGAGGTCGGTTATATCGAGTTTATCTCCCGGACCCTCGACCGGCTTGGTTTTCCACATGTCTACACCCACACCCGCCAAAAAATATGGCTGTACTTTCTTGCCTGGCAGGAAATAGAAATTTCCGGTAAGCCCGATCTGAATTCCGGTGAGTTTGGTTGATGCCAGGGACTTTTTCATGAACTTCAAATTGACATCTTCCGTGGCGGAGGTGTCGTCATATGTGCTGACATAACCTCCGGAAAGATCAATTACAAAATTGCTGGTGATACCATACTTGAAGAACAATGAGGCATCGGTGCCGATTCTGAAAGGCTCAGGGCCGAATCTGTCATCAAATGGAATGAATATCGGTCCGCGAATGCCGATCGCGGGCTTCTGAGCCCAATCACCTGCTCCGGCCGCGGCGACATATGCCAGAACGGCTAACATCATCAATGTAATGGTTGCTGCTCTTTTCATTTTTCCACCCTCTAAGTACTTCCATGTTAACGTCTTTGCTTACTCCGAAACTTCTGGAGACCACCACCAATCGGTTGCGCTTGCCAGTGGTCCGATGACGACCCCCTCCGACGCATCGCTCTCCAGGAAAACCTCAATAATTCCTTGACCCTATTAATCCCTCCTTTAATCGCGTGAGTTCAAATGAATTTACATATCTTGTAACATAACACAGGGAATACGATTTTGACCTGCAAATTCCTTTTGATTCAGTGGTATTAATTGGATCATAGTGGCCTTGCTTTTCCTTTTCCCCTAAATTCAGGTCATTCAACCAGGAGTCATACTTTCTTTATTGCCCACAACTATTTTGTCGACATTCGGGGCCAAAACCTGAAGCCGGATTATGGACCATCGATCCCCTCCCGCGAATCCGATATGCGACCCGGCAATGACTGTTGAGCCACAGCCAATGAATACCAGCGCGAAAGTACCAATCAGTTCTGCAATATACTTCCTCATCTTCAGCCCCCATTTCCCAACTCTGCATGCGAAATATTTATTTCGTGCTCCGCTCTGTTCAAGCTTAAACGCCTCAATCGGATGTCGGTCAGGCCAGGCAAAAAATTCTCATATTATATTATGAAGTTTAATACAAGCGAAAATTGACCTCTTGTCCAGGCGGGGGATTGGCGCGGGCCCGACGCGCAGCCCGAGATTGTAAGCCTCTCCCGAATTGGGCGTTCGCAACCCTGTCTGTTCAACCTGTTGACCCACAGAAATTTGCGTTAACCAAACCGGCGATATTCGGGGCTTTTGATGGATATTATTGTCTTGACATAAATTCAATCCATGTTACATTAACAATGGATTTGCATCTTTGCGCTGCAGCGGCATTTGTAACAAATCTTACATAACATTACTCGATTCTTCGGCTCAAGCTTCGCCTCGGGAGGATAGATGCGTGTGGCAACGGGATAACAGGGTTGATACGCATCCGGGCAATCCCGACCCAACTCCTGTTTTTATTGCAATTTGGGAAAACGTTTCTTCCCTGGATCGACAATGAATCGCGTGCGCCATTTGTCCTACGACGAGCATCCGCGTTTGTCGCCGAAATGCTTCCATTTGCATTATTCATAAATTAGAATATTACAAGCGATGGCCGGGCCGCTTTTTGCGCGATATCGACAGTAAAATGCTCTTGTTGAAAATGGGAAGGGGTATGGCGATGGAGGCTTTTTGTGAAAGCCACGCTCTTAAATTTGACGGCTCTTCTCAGAACGACATCGGTGGCCCTGGCCGGGGTGCAGCAGCTTCTCAAGCAAAATCAAGAGCTGAAAGCTGAAAATGAAAATATG
>MEWP01000038.1 GCA_001775395.1 candidate division Zixibacteria bacterium RBG_16_53_22
CAGAGCAAGCTCTGACTCGCGATGAAATCGATAAACTGCGAAGTGCGCCTAAATGGAGGGTTGGATACATCCTTGCCTGCGATTATTCGAAGGATGTCACGCTCTGCCGAGCAGATGGCCAGTTTGAGCTGAAGAATGGGATTCGGGAGGCCCGTTTGATTATATCTGATGTGCGAGTCAGAGCTTGCTCTGACCGCACCTTTGCAACAAAGGCGGATTTCGATATCCGCCCTAACGAAAAACCAGGTGGCGTTAGGTCTTCAGACCTGACACTTTCCCATATTCAGACCTCTTCGAATTCCGCTGAGAAGTGACGGAGGAATTTCGGCTCGTAAGTGATCCGCAGGCCGCGGACCATTTTCTTATTGGCGCCGATCCGCTTGAAGACGCTGGCAACATATTTGAGATGCGATTCGGTGTAGACCCGTCGCGGCACAGCCAGGCGGACATATTCAATCGGCGGGAATATCATCTTGCCGTCTTTAGCATACTTGCCAAACATAACTGTTCCGATTTCCACCGTCCGAATGCCGCCCTCGCGGTATAGAGCCACTGTCAAGGCCCAGCCGGAGAGGAGTTCGCGCGGCATGTCGGGAAGAAACGAGAGCACGTCGACAAATACCGCATGACCGCCGGTGGGCTCGATAATCGGGACGCCGACTCCCTTGAGGAGCTCGCCGAAACTTTTCACTTGCCCTGTGCGATGTGCCAGGTACTCCTCATCGAGAGCCTCGACCATGCCGCGTGTGATGGCCTCGAGATCACGCCCGGCCAGGCCGCCGTATGTTCGGAAACCCTCGACCAAGGTCATCTTGTTGGTTACCATCTCATGCCAGTCATCGCGGTTGAGGCCGATAAAGCCGCCGATATTTGCCAGGCCATCTTTCTTGGCCGACATGATGCAACCATCGGAATAGGAGAACATCTCGCGGGCGATTTCTCTGACCGAGCGCTTGTCCTGGCCGTTTTCCCGCATCTTGATGAAGTAGCTGTTCTCGGCGTAGCGGCAGGCATCGATAATAAACGGGATGCCATGGGAATGGAGAATCTCGGAGGTTTTTTTGATATTCTCCAGCGAGGCCGGCTGGCCGCCGCCGGTGTTGTTGGTGACTGTCATGGTAGCCACTGGAATATTGGCGCGGTTGGCCTTGATGAAAGCCTCCAACTTCTCGAGATTCATATTCCCCTTGAAAGGATGGATACAATCGGGCCGCTTCCCCTCGTCGATCAATAGGTCGACCGCCTCAGCGCCCAGGAATTCGATATTGGCGCGAGTGGTGTCGAAATGGGTATTGGATGGTACTTTGTCGCCCGGTTTGAGGATCGAGGAGTAAAGTATATGCTCGCCGGCGCGCCCCTGGTGGACCGGGATGATATGCTTGAAACCGGTGATGTCGCGGATTGTCTCCTCGAAATGGAAATAGTTCCTGCATCCGGCGTAAGACTCGTCGCCGGTGAGGAGGCCGGCCCATTGGTTGTCGGACATGGCCGACGTGCCCGAGTCGGTCAAAAAATCGATATAAACGTCCTCTGCGGGAATTTTGAAGACGTTGAATTTGGCCACTCTTATTATCCTGTCCCTGTCGTCGCGGCTGTTGAGCCGGATCGGCTCCACGGTCTTGATTCGATAGGGCTCTGCTGGAAAATCAATCATCGCTGCTCCTTAAATTCGAAAAGTACCTGCGAACACCATGGTGTAAATAAATCGAATTATGCCTTGCCGCCCAGGGCCTCGAAATTAGTGAAGTCGGCGTGGTGGATCAGTATGCCCTCCACCGAGCGGGGCGTCCTGTCGCCCTCGAACGAATGGCCGGCGATGACATGCACCACTTCCTCGGGAAGCCCCAGCTCCCAGGCCAGCGCCGCTCCTGAAACAGGGTGTCGAATCAGCTTGCCAGTTCTCGATTTGACGTAAACGCCGTTCTCGAGGGCATACTCCAGCACCTTGCCGACATCATGCAAAATACCTCCTGAGATAAGTATGTCCATGTCGACCTTGATGGCGCCGGGGTATGCCTTCTCCATAACTTCGCCCATGGCGATCGCCGAATTGGTGACCGCGTTGGTATGAACCACAATACTTACCATGTGCTTGGCCGGCAGCAGCGTGAAGGGGATATTGTCCAAATCCTCCTTCTTCCAGCCGCCGCGACGGGTAGCCTCCTCCCAGCACTTGATCGTAAGCCCCTTGAGCCTGGTATCCCTGATTTTCTCAACGAGTGGGAATACTTTATTCATGTTCGACCTCTTCGATTTGAAATCCTGGTTCGATATGTCCGACCTCGATGTCGCGCCAATTCGTTACTATTGGGCGATGGAAATCGTTGAAATCCTCTGTCTTGGTGCGAATCCCCATTTTATATAGAAATTCTATGGCTACCGGGTATAAGGCTCGGCGTGCGCCATCGGCGATTTTGATGGCAGCGCCCTGGTGACGGTCGACGAAGGCGAAGCAATGGACCGCCTCGGCTCCGGCCTTCGAAACCAGCGGCTCGCCTGGCGACTTCGCTATGATGGTATCGAATCGAGCCGTCCCGGCCACCATCTCAGGGTATTCCATCATGGCGCGGTAAATGGCGCTGTAAACGAGCGCCTTTTCCTTGGGAACGGAGTTAGGGGTTACCAGCCGGGCATACCCCAGGGCCATGTTATAAAGCGGCAATGCGAAATTCGGCGCCGAGCAACCATCAATCCCCAGCAATATCTTTTCCTCGGGGCAACTGCAAATTTCCGAGGTTGCCTTGAGTATCATGCGCTGGACAGGATGTTCCGGCGCGAGATAGTCCTCCGATGAATACCCCTTATGGACTGCCACGGCCAGCATGCCGGCGTGCTTGCCGGAGCAGTTATGCTCCAATTGGCTGAACAGCACTCCGGGTTCGGGTGTCATATTCACCGCCATATAGCGATGCGGCACATGTATCCCACACTGCAGATGACTCTCATTTAGTCCAATTTTCTCGAGAATACCGGCTACCGTTTCGACATGCAATCTTTCGCCGGAATGTGAACCGCACATGATAGCCAGTTCTTTGGTAGTGAATTCGAACTTCTTGGCGGCGCCTGATTCGATCACGGCGATGGCCTGGATCGGTTTGGCCGACGATCGGGCAAAGGTATACATGTAAGGATCACCGACACGATACATGAGCCGGCCATCGGCGTTGACCACCGCAATGGAGCCCCAATGAATAGACTCCACCGCATTACCTCTATAAACGCGTGCTACCGATACAGACCGATAATTGTTCATACGCCAAGTCTATGCAATATTTCCGGTATATCCATGAATGTTTTGGCGTGATGCGCTCCGGCCCTGGTCAGGGCCTCGAGCTTGGACTGCGCCGTTCCGATATTGCCCTCGACAATGGCCCCGGCGTGTCCCATCCGCTTGCCGGGAGGCGCGAATAGCCCGCCGATCATGCAAATAACCGGCTTGCTCATCTTATTGAGCATCCTGGCCGCCCGCTCCTCGTATGCCCCGCCGATTTCACCCACCATGACTACCGCCTTGGTCTCGGGGTCTTTGTCAAACAATATCAAGATCTCGTCGAATGTCGAACCCAGTACGGGATCGCCGCCCAGGCCGACACATGTCGTCTCACCGAAACCGGTGCGCGTCAAAGTGTCGGCCACGTAATATGTGAGAGAGCCGGACCGGGATACGGTTCCAATTCGGCCAGGTTCGAAAGCCACATCGGGGATAATGCCGACATTGGCCTGGCCCGGTGTGATTATGCCGGCCGTGTTGCCGCCGATCACGACGGTGCCATGCGCGATCGCCGCCTTGCGCACCTCCATCATGTCGAAAATAGGGATATGCTCGGGGACAATGACCACGGTCTTGATTCCGGCAAAGATAGCCTCCAGCGCCGCCTCCGCTGCGAAACGAGCCGGCAGGAAGATGACTGAGAAATTGGCGCCAAACTCCCGGACACATTCCTCAACCGTGTCGCGGACCGGGACACCCTCGACCTCCTGGCCGCCTTTGCCCGGCGACGTGCCGGCCACGATCTGTGTGCCATATGCTTTCATCCGCCTGGCGTGGAACGAGCCGCCCGTGCCGGTGATCCCCTGCACGATAACTTTCGAATTCCTGGTCAGCAAAATTGCCATGTCCTAATATCCCCTGTCTCTATCAACAATCCCTAATAATCTTTTGCCGTTCTTGAATCTTTTCGCGTTTTCGCAGAAAAGCTCAGCCACCTTTACCCACAAACCCTCGGCCATGCCGGAATAATGCGGTGTCACCGAGACATTCTCCATTTCCCAAAGGGGCGAATCAACCGGCAAAGGCTCGGCCTCGAATACGTCGAGGGCCGCCGCCGAGATTCGCTTATTTTCGAGTGCTTCAATCAGCGTGGCCTGATCGATAAGCTTGCCCCGTCCGATATTGATAAACAAAGCGTTGGGCTTCATGGCCGCCAGCTCCTCCGGACCGATCAAGTGGAATGTGCTCTCTGTCAATGGCGTCGATAGCACGACGAAATCGGCCGCCCCCAAACATTGCTTTAGTCTCGATGGGCGAAATACCTTATCGACATCCTTGATCTGGCGCGGCTTATTTACCATGCCGATTACTCGCATGTCGAACGCCTTAGCCAATCCGGCCACGCGTCGCCCGATTGAACCCAGCCCTATAATGGCCACGGTCTTACCCTCGAGATCGAACTTGCCGGCCAGCAGTTCCTCGAAAGCCCATCGGCGCTCGTCCTGGAATTTGTAGGCCCGGCGCAAGTTTTTCGAGAACGCCAACATCTGCATCAGGACATATTCGGCGATTGTGGCCGCGTGCAAGCCACGAGAGCAGGTCAGCTTGACATTCCTGGAAAGCAGTGCGGGGCTCAGCGATTTCTCCACGCCCGCCGAGGCGAAATGCACCCATTTCAGGTTGTCGGCCCGTAAGGCGACTGCCTCCGGCACCGCAAACGAGAAAAGGACCTCGGCCCCCGCGATATTCTCCAATAGTTCGGCGGGGCTTTTCATATATTTTCGCTCGAACATAGGCGAAACCGTCCTGTCGGCCGCGATTGTCTTTTCAATTATTTCGTGCACGCGCTGGTCGCGGGTGACATTGATGATTAGCAAGGGTCGGGCGTTCATTTACCTATTTCTGGTTTCAAAGAGTTTGATTCGTGCTGTTAGATAAGCCTCGGCGCGAGTGCCATCGATGCCTACTGACCTTCACGAACCCGTTCGTCCCACCCCGGTAGTCGTGAAAACTGCTATAGGGATAATCTTCCGGACCGCGGACCAATAATTGCCGTACCGGATTAAAATGAATGTAATTGAGTCCGGCGTAAAACTGCGTCTCATTCTCCACGGGCAGGGTATCGAACCTCGGCAACCATACTCGATGAACCTGCCTTCCGAGGCGCCCGCTTTCTCCTAAGGAACGCTTAAATAACTCGAGCCACTTTCGTTTATGCATCCGGGAATAATCCATGATCGATCGCGCCGAACGACTTTTCCAGCGTAACATGAACCTGGATAGATCACCCTTTTGATTGGTCTGCATCATCCCGTGAAAATGATTGTGCATTAAGACAAAAGCTATGACCGATATTCCAATTTCCCGTCTTGAGTTTTCCAGAAGGCCAAGCGTCCTTTCTGCGATTGCAGGCTCAGCGAAGACCGGTATCCATTCCACGATCGTGGTGGTCACAAAAATCGGGTTTTGCGAATCGTCAATTTCGAAACGTTTTCTTTTCATCCAGAATTGCTCGCCGGCGATCTTCCAACTTAAACCAATTAAGAGATCATTAGGCCGTTTTGCGGGGCAACTATCTTTTCATTGCACCGATTCTTCAATCACTTCGAGATTGTATCTGCCTTTGGGAATGCGCACCAGTGTAAATGGCTGAGTCATGACAGTCAACATGCCAGGCGTCTCATATTTTTTCACATGCACCAGAAGTGTTCTCCCCTTTTTCTCGATCTTGTCGATTTCGATCTTGTAACCGGAGCTGTTGCGTTGGCCCATGAAAGCCGCAATCACATACGAGCTTCCGAAATTGACCGAAGGCCTCTCTGGAAGTGGCTCCTCGCGCCCCTTGGCCGTGCGCCAGACCCGGCCCCATTCATTTTCGCTGGTGACCAGCTCCACGTTGAAAGTACTGGCATTGCTGTAGGTGCCTGAGAGAATAACCTGAAAGTCGACCGGACTGCCTTCAGGTGTGCCGCCCCGGCGGCCGGAACCGCCGGCAATCATGAGCAAAAAACCGAACGCAATTATCGTGATGAGATTTTTCATTTGGCCTCCCGGGCGAGTTCGACCGCGCGCTTGGCGATATCCTCTATCGGGACTTCGATCCCGTGAAACTCGATCTTCTCGAATAGGTGCGGTGTCTCGTTCTTGGCCTCCTGGAATATGCGCACGCCCTCCTGCCACATGTTGCCGGTCATGCGCACCACCATCGGCTTGGACAGCCCATGGTGGCGCAGGAAGATCACCATCCCTTTGGCGAAATCGTCGCAACGCGAGATGCCGCCGAAGCGCGCCCCGAATATAACTTTGACATTGGGGTTCTCATCGAGCAAGGCCAGCATCTTGGCCAGCCGCTCGGGAGTGGGGCCGCCGCCGGAATCCATGAAGTTGGCGGGATTTCCCCCGAAATAGTTGATGAAATCGTTCCCCATGATACCGAATCCGGCGCCGCCGGGGAACATGCCGATATTGCCGTCCAGATCGAGGTAGGGGATATCGTCCTCGCGGGCCTTAAGCTCGCGCGGCGTGAGTTCGCCCTCCTCGTGACGTTTCTCGATACCCATCTTGGCCAGATCGGGGTGACGGAACAGCGCGTCGTCATCCAGGCTGACCCGCGCGTCGGCGGCGACCAGCTCGCCCGATTTGGTGACAGTTAGCGGGTTGATCTCGGCCAGCTT
>MEWP01000039.1 GCA_001775395.1 candidate division Zixibacteria bacterium RBG_16_53_22
CATCGGTGCCGGCGATCTGGATCGAGCCGGCCACAAATCCGGTTTCCGAAAGGATCAACGACTCGGCGTAGAATTTGCCCATGTAGAAATTGGTGGCCGGCCGCTCGCGAAGCATGGTGCCGTTGACCGATGCCGTATAAGGAAACTGGTCCTGTGTCACGAAATAGACGTCCCGCTCATTGAAAGCATCGGCGCGCCCCTCGGCAGAGTAAGCCTCCTTGACCACCTCCTGGCAGATCGCCATGACAACGGGATCATAATTGGGGACGATGATGCGGGTTTGATACTCAGCCACCCGTCGGGCGACACGCGCCAGCACAGTGAAGGCCGCAATAGTGGCCACCTGCGAGGGATCACCCAGGCCGGGCACGAAAAGAATCGGCCGGCCCATCTCGGTGGCGCGCCCGATAGCCTCATCAACAGCGTTGATACCGGCGATTGGGCGTACATACATTGTCTTGCCGCGTTTGGCGTGGAAAATGAAATAGAGCGCGAAACCCGAGAAGGCCAGCATCAGTACCAGCACTACGACACGCTGTGTATGAAAAAGCTGAGCGCTGGGAGTCGCCGCTCCGGACACCGCCGAATAAAGCGTGTCCTCGCCATACAGCGAGGCGGCCTTATAATAATACTGCCGGCCGTTTAGCAGCGATGTATCGGAGTCGGAATATTCGCTTGAGCCGCCGGGGATACGCGACAGGAATACGAAGCCGGAATCGGGGTTGTCGGAACGGTAGATGAGGTAAGCATCGACTGTGTGGTAAACGTCGTTGTCACCGGGGGCGTTGGACCAGGTGACCAGGATCGCCTCGCCGGGATCATTGGTGAGGTCTTTGGCGGCGATATCGCCGGGCGGGCCAGGCGGGGGCGCCAGCATCTCGTAGCGGAAGACGAACGCCGAATCGGGCTTTTCGATGGTTATATTTTCTTGTGCAAATGAGATAGAGAAAAGGGAAAATGTCAATAATAAGAGACGTAACGGGCGCTTTTCGGGCGTTATCTGCATCTATTCCTCAATGCTTCCCCCTCCGATTCGAGCGGTTATAATACAAAATTCCCAAAGATAAAGCATCAATTTTTATGCGTGGGTGTGCGCGCAAATGATGGGTGGGTAAACCCATGGTTGTCCGCTTATCCTGGTGCCGTGGGAACTGCGATTCCCGCGTGGGTGGCATGCTTTTTCCGACGAAGTCGGAATAAGCATGATGTTTCATGCATTGCAGCATGCTTAGGGCATCTGGCGATGCCCAAAGCATGCCACCCGGTAACAAAAAAGCCGTCGGGTCAGGCGACCCGACGGCACCATGGATTATGCTTTGTGCGTGGCGTATGTCCCCATGCGCCACGCCATGCAAAAAAAGCGCCGGCGCACCCGGAGGTACGCCAGCCACCATTATCATGGGTTCACCTTGATCTTGTGTTCCGGGAATCACAGTTCCCGAGACACCGACGAAATGCGTCAGGTCTGGGAGGACCGGACGCCACTGGGACTTTCCCTATGAGGCTCAGCAGCTATATGGCTTTCCACCCAATCCGCAATCCGCAATTCCCTCAACTCATAACTCACAACTCTCAACTCTCTTTACCCCACCGTCTCAAACCTTGCCTGGAAAAATCGCAAAGCGGATGGCTCAAACGTGAATCGCAGGCCCTTGACACAGTCGCGTTTCTGGAAAACGTTGATGATCCCCTCGGCGGCATATTCGAGATGGCTTTGCGTATACACCCGGCGCGGAATAGTCAGGCGGACTAATTCAAGCTTGGGCCGATAGTTCTGGCCGGTCTCCTTGTTTCGCCCGGCGGAGACGTTGCCGCGCTCCATGGCGCGCACGCCTGTCTCGACATATATCTCGGCGGCCAGCGCCTGCGCCGGGAACTGCTCCTGGTCGATATGCGGCAGAAATGCTCTGGCATCGAGGAAGATGGCGTGGCCCCCGTGCGGCACCACGTGCGGCACCCCGGCGGCGCTGAGGAGATCGCCAAAGAAGTTGACCTGCTCAACCCGGTACTTGATATAATCGTCATTGGCCACAGACTCGCGAATCCCCTGGGCCATGGCCGCCATGTCGCGTCCGGCCAATCCGCCGTAAGTGTGGAGCCCCTCATAAATAACGACCTGTTCTTTGGAGGCCACAAAGAAATCCTCGTCGTTGGTGGCCAGGAATCCACCGATATTAACCAGGCCATCCTTCTTGGCCGAGCTGGTGCAGCCATCGGTGAAAGAGCAGATCTCGCGCACGATCTGCTTGACCGATTTGTTGGCAAACCCCGCCTCACGCTTCTGGATGAAGTAAGCGTTTTCGACCGTGCGGGTGTTGTCGAGCATGATTTTGAGGCCGTGCTTATCGGCGAACGCCCGCAGTTCATGCAGATTAGCGATCGAGATCGGTTGGCCCCCGGCCATGTTGACACATGTGGCGGCGCTGATATATGGAATCCGCTTGGGACCGACTTTATCGACTAAGGCCTGAAGTTTCTTAACATCGAAATTCCCCTTGAATGGGTGGGTGCACGACGGGTCATGGGCCTCGTCGATGATGGCATCGTTGAACGTTCCGCCGGCCAACTCCTGATGGAGCCGCGTGGTTGTGAAATACATATTGCCGGGGACGAAATCGCCGGGCTTGATTAAGAGCCGCGACATGATATGCTCGGCGGCGCGCCCCTGATGCGTGGGCACGACATGCTTGTAGCCGTAGACCTCCTGGATAGTGCGCTCGAGATCGTAAAAGTTGCGGCTGCCGGCGTAGGCTTCATCGCCGAGTTGGAGGGCGGCCCACTGGGCGTCGCTCATGGCGTTGGTGCCGCTGTCGGTGAGGAGATCGATATAGACATCCTCGCTTTTTAGAAGGAATGTGTTATAACCCGCCTCCCGGATGGCATCCTGGCGAAACTCCCTGGTGGTCATCTTGATCGGCTCGACCGTCTTGATGCGGAACGGTTCGGGAACGTATTTCACTTTGGCGGCTCCTTTGTTTTGGCCAAATAAAATCGGGCTTGAGCGAGGTAATAATCGAATTTCAGAGCGCGTGTGTCAATATATAATAATCATGGTCATCGTATCATGCTTGTTGGTCGCGTGAGCGACATGACAGGAAACTATGGGGGTGTAAATAAGGTGTCTGGTTTAATAGGCAGAAGCCAGATAGCCAATAGCCTGCAGGGACAGTTGTTATGATAATGATGATCAAGGTCGCCCTCGCGAGTCGGAGCTTGTCGCTCCGGACCCGTATGGGCTCTGATCGCGACGAATGCGTCAGGTCTGAAGACCTGACGCCACCCTGACTATTTTGAGCGCCGTCAGGAAAGGGTTCCTGACGGCCAATGCGCTTTGGGAAATGGTCAGCGGCGCCGCAATGAAAAATGCAGCAAATGGAGAGATTTCTAAGCGAAGGACCGACCTTTGACGGGCCGGTCCTTTAATGACTGCATAAACCAATTAGCGTGATCTCAGATCTGCTATTTTAGCAATGTCATTTTCCCTGCCACGCTCTTGTCATTGTCGGAAAGCCTGTAGAAATAGACACCCGATGGCAGTCCGGCGCAATCCCAGACTATCGAGTGCGTGCCAGCCCCAAGTTCGCGATCAATCAACGTGGCCACCTTGCGCCCCAACAAATCGTATGTCTCGAGCCTGACAAAGCTCTCATCGACAAGATTGAAGCGGATCGTGACCCGGGCGTTGAATGGATTGGGGAAACTCTCGACAAGCGAGAAGTTCCGCGGCATCGTTACCGGAGCGTCTTCATCGACAGACAATTGCGCGTAGCGCACGATGGCGGCATCGGCGTTGGCTCTCAGATCGACCAGGCTGGTCCCGCCCAGTATGGCGAAAGCGGCCACGGCGGCCTCACCCGGCGCCAGGTTATACGGCCCGGTCGTAATCATCATGGAGGCATCCATGGCGGTGGTGATAGCGGTATCGGTGGTGCCGGCGTTCATGTAGGTCCATTTGTCGGCGGTGGTCATGTGCGGCGGGTAAACCTCGCCGTCGTTCTGCAGGGCCTTGAAGGAGTAGACGCCAAGCGCCGTGAGAACCTGCTGGCCGCGGTAAGTGCTGCTCGAATACTGGTATCCCAGGTTTCTGGCGCGGTCGAAATTGGCCCTGTCGGTGGGCGAGCCGTACGGTATATCCCAGTCCTCCCAGTGGGCGACCAGGAAGCCGGTCAGGGAATCGGTGCCGATATTGCGGATCGAATATTCGGTGATGACATAATCGTTATCGGGGGCCTGCGAGAAAGCGAATGTTTTCTGCGTGACCTGCACGAATAGCGGCGCATCGGCGCCCATGTCATTGAAGCTGGTATGGAATTCCTCCTCGGCATACGGCCCCGGCTCGTACTGCGCGATCGTGTCTATCGGCTCGAAATCGGCCTGCGGCGCCTGGTTGTCATCGCGGGCGCCGTCGGAGACCCGCGTCGGGCCATCGCCGATAAGCAGAGCGCCCTCGAATAGGTTATTGGCGCCGGTGCGCGGCATCCGGAATCCGCGCCCCTGCCATTGTCCCGGGTCGATCCCATCGGGTGGTAAACCGTAACGGCCGAAATTGGACACGGTATAGTCGACATTGCCGATATTATGCGTGGCGATTTCCGGTTGGGCGTTATTGCCCACCTGGATAATCAGGCCCCTGCTCGCCTGGTAACCGCTATCGGCGGTGATATTAAGATCGAATGCGATTTCGGCTCCTATCGGCGCCGAGGAACCGATGGCGATTGTAAACGGAGTCGCGGAAAGGGCGGTGTCATCTTGGGCAATTGCCCCATAGTAGGCCGAATCCTGCGTAACGGTGGCGAAGGGGCTGACAGTCGAGAGAATGGCGGCGACATTGGTGGCCGGCAGTCCGCCGTTTCTCAGTCTGACATATGCGCTAATGGTCTCGCCCGGATCGGGCACGCCGTTGTCCGGCTCGATGATATACATGGCGTTGGAAATGATATATGGGGCATCGATGGCCGGCATGATTCTGCTGGCGGCGTTGACATCGATGATGCCCCAGCCGAACGTGTTTTCCTCGCCATTGGGATTGTTCAAGGGCAGGTCGCGGGCGGAATTGATCAGCGCCCACTTGATAGTATCGACCGAGGCGTTGGGATTGACCTGGCGAAGCAGGGCCACGGCGCCGGCCACGTGCGGACAGGACATCGAGGTGCCGCTCCAGCCACTCTCGTAGGCCCCGCCCGGCACCGATGATCTGACATTTACGCCGGGCGCGACGACCTCGGGCTTGATGGTCAGGTTATCGCATTGCGATGGTCCGCGGCTGGAAAAATAGGCGATGGGGAAACTGGCGTTGTTGCCGTCGATAGCGCCGATCGAGAAACAGTTGTATGGTGTCGTGATCCTGTTGGCGGGGATTCTCAGTCCGGCGGTCCCCTCGTTGCCGGCCGCAAACAGCACGACCGCGCCGGCGGCCTCGCAGTTATCGATAAGCGTATAGAAATTCGGCGGGCATTCATCGCCGGACTGCGGTATCGAGCCCCAGGAGTTGGAGATGACATCGGGCACATCCTCGACAGTATTGGGATTGCCGTCGGGATCGGCGCCCCACTCAAAGGCGGCGGCTATATTTCCACCGGTGATATCGACCGCCCTGGCGGCGATCCACTGCGCATCGATGGCCACGCCGATGGTGTCTTGCGTGGTCGTGCTGCGCCCGCAAATAGTGCCCATAGTATGCGTCCCGTGGGCGTCGGCCGGATCGTCAAATGGGAAATCGCTGCTGGGATCGGAGGTATCAAGCCAGCTTTCCTGCCAGGGATGGCCGTTATTGCCGCGCCATCTTTGAGTAAGCGCGGGATGAGAGCCGGAAACGCCGGTATCGATATTCATGACCAGCCGACCCACACCGGTGTATCCGCGGGCCCACATGCTGTCGGCGCGGATAGCGCGCAGGCCATTTTCGACTCGCGTAATCACGGGTTCGGGATCGGAATAATCGAAAATCGGCTTGATCAGCTCGCCTTCGAAATCGGAATAGACGGTGGCGACATCGGGCCTGGCGGCTAAGGCTGAGATTTCGGCCGAGGTTAATTCGGCCCAAATCATATTGGCGATCCAGAAGCCGCGATACTCGCCGACCGTTTGCCGGCTTTTGGCCTGCGCCAGGTAATTCAGAATATCGGCCTGTGTATCGGTAGCCATCCTTTGAAGTGCAGTCACCACCTCGTAGTGGCGTTCGGCGCGGGTGGCCTGCGCCAGATCTTGCTGATGTTTCATGACCATGACATCAACCTGGTCGGCCATGAAAATGAGTGTCGGGAAAAGGGTTTGCGGGTCGGCATCGGCGATTTTTAGTTCCAATGCGGGATCCACACTGCCGGCGTAAGCGGTCGAGAATAAAATCAGGGCCGCCAGAATCCCAGAGATAAGACGCATGCTGTTCCTCCTGAACTGGGGGCGATTTCGAAAGCCTGTCCGCCCTCGGGCGGATAAGAATGAACACTGGCGTAATATATCCATGTAAGGCTCAAAGGCAACGCTTTTTTGCCCCTCGATAATGCAATCTGCCATGATTCGTTTTCCGTAACAAAAGCGCCCGGCAACAACCGGGCGCAGGCGACTTGCAAGCCGATTCTAATCCGGCTCATCCTCCCCTAAGCCGCTGCGGGAGCGCTTTTCGGCTTGTATATCAGGGCGGCCAGAATTCCGAATATCAATGCCTGTATAAATCCCGCGATAATCCAGATCCAGGCTAATCCGTAGGGAATCGGGTATGAAACAAACTGATCAAAAGCCGCCACATAGTAATAGAAGAAGGTGATAATAATCCCGTATCGTATTCCCTCGCCCAGCCCCCGGCCCTCATACCCCTTGGCGAATATGAAGGTGAAGAAAAACGAAAAGACCGCCCATGTGATAAACATCACCCACCAGTAGCTGTTCATCTGCGCCAGCGGGCGAAACGCCGCCGCTACGTCCGGACGGCTGTAATAGCCGCCCAGTATGACCCAGTGGATGATGAAATTGGTGATCAAGCCGGCGATAAATACCACCAGCGCCGTCAACCATAATCGTTTCCAGTTCATTGCTCCTCCTTGGTTATGCGGATAAGGTTTTTCAAGCGTTTCTTAGGGGCAAAGGGCAAATGAGTCAATGGGAATTTTATGAGGAGTCTCCCCGAAATTATCACACAGATGCTTATTGTTGTTTTCACTAAGCTGCCCTCGTCCAGACGGACCCGTTCTGGGTTGTGTCGGGTCGTCCATACGGACCCGTCCGGGTAGGCCAAATGGCCGTGACCCGACACCCGTTTGCTCTCTCAACCAGCAGGTTCACGGTCAAATGACCTACGAACCTGCTGAACTGCTTTGGGTGTCTTAAGAGCCTCCGAGTTTCCCCGCTTCTTGAAAAATCATCATTCTCAGATTTTGAAAAGCCTAATCCTATGAAATAACTAAGGCTCGAAGAAATTATGCCCGGTCTTCGGGGAAAGTCCTGGAAACACATGCCCTGACCGCCGGCAATAAAAAAACCGACGGCCTCACATTGAGACCGTCGGATTAAACGCCCCCTGATTTCCTTGAAGGAGGTGCGTTGGGGAAACAGCTTCGTGCATTGGTAAACGCCCCTGCCTGTTTCCCTTCTGCTAATATTAAACCCATAAAATGATCGGAAATATCCAACAAAATATTAATAATTGACAAATTCATTTGAGACCCCGCCGCCTTTGTCGTATTATTAAGCCGATGGCAAAATTGGAGTTAAGAGAATTACGCAAATTCTTCACGGACACCGTTGTCGGTGTTGATGGTGTCAGTTTCGATGTCGATGACGGTCGGATGGCGGTTCTACTGGGACCATCGGGATGCGGCAAGTCGACGCTTCTGCGCCTCATTTCCGGCCTGGAGACACCCGACTCGGGGGCCATCCACCTTGGCGGCGATGACATCACCTCGTGGGAGCCGAAACGCCGCGACGTGGCCATGGTATTTCAGAATTACGCGCTTTACCCCCACATGTCGGTCGGGCAGAATCTGGAATTCGGTCTGCGTTCGAGAAACGTGCCCAAAGATGAACGGACCAGGCTGGTCACTTGGGCCGCGGAGCTTTTAGGGTTGGATGAGCTTCTCGCGCGAAAGCCGAGGGAGCTTTCCGGCGGCCAGCGTCAGAGAGTGGCCCTGGGACGGGCCATAGTGCGCCAGCCACGGCTATATCTGTTCGATGAGCCGCTGTCCAATCTTGACGCCGAGCTTCGAATGCGGATGCGCGGCGAGATTTTGTCGCTGCACAAACGCGTCAATGGAACATCAATCTATGTGACGCACGACCAGGTGGAGGCTATGAGCCTGGCCGATATTATCTTCATCATGCGCAAAGGGAGAATCGTCTCGGCGGGGACTCCCAAGGAGCTCTATGACAACCCGCCCGATCTCTTCACGGCCGGCTTCCTGGGATTTCCCGCCATGAACCTGATCGACGGGCGCATATCCGATGGCGATTTCGTCTCGACCGGGGGATTGAAGATCGGGCTCGGACAAAACGCCCCGGGCGGGCGCGCCGATGTTGTCTTGGGGATCAGGCCGGAGGATATCGTTCTGGGCTCGGGAGATATCACCGCCGAGGTGATCTCGATCGAAAATCTCGGGCGTCAGGAATTGCTGCTCCTGCGCACCGTTTCCGACGATCGCCTTAAGGCCACCACGCCAAAGAGCCTGCGAATCGGCGATACAGTTTCCGTCGATATTGTCAGCGGCAAATGGTACCTGTTCGACAAGGACAGCAAAAAGAGAATCCGGCCGTAAAGGCCCGCATTGGGCACCAAACCATGCGGTCAATAGGCGCGGCGAGGTGGTCACTTGATGCCATTAATCTTGAGGCAGGGGTTCAACATGTTGAACCCCTACCACCATAACAAAAATAATCAAGCAAAACCTTTTCTGCGAATTTGAAAAGTCAATAGAACCTGGCGGGCCTATACGAAGTTAGTGAATCAACATATTCTTACAGCCAGGAGATACTTTGCCAAATACCTTCACGGTGACATTGCCCGGCAACTGGAAGGCGCGCTGGCCGGAAATTCGGGATGCCGCCGAAAAATACAAATTCAAAGTCATCAGGGATGGGAACGAGATCGATTTCGACGGCCTGGGGGTGGCCGGCAATATCAAGGTGGCCGGCAACACCGCTCATGTGACAATAGACAGGAAGCCGTTCTTTCTGAGCACCAGCTTGATTGCCCATTATGTTACGAATTTCTTGACGAAATACGGGTAGAGGAACAAAAATATCAAATCGCCGGGCGCTTTTGAGGCGCCTTTTTTGTTATTAGTATCATGAGTCTCTACAAAAAATTCCAGGCCTGGGCGCTGGACAAATTTCTGTTGTGCGTCAGGATGAAGCATGCCAATGCGACATCCTGACGCTGATTCAATTCCATTCATTGTGCCTGGCGCAGGTCTTCCTGCGCCACGGCTGGCTTAAAGCAAAAGTGGGCGCACCGGGAGGTACGCCCACCACCTGAAGAATAAACCCTTGCGACGATTTTTCTATAATAGGCGTCTCATCTTGAGGTGCACAGGCTCAATCCTATTCGTTGTGCCTGGCGCAGGTCCTCCTGCGCCACGGCTGCCCTACACCTTCGTCTCGCCCCACGTGGCCGGCGTGGCGAGAAAATAAAAACAGTCCTAACTCCTCATATATCGGATAAAAAAGCGGACACGGCATGCCGTGTCCCTACAGGTTTGTTTTGTGTGTTCTTATAATTCCGACGAATATTTAATGGCTTTGAGCGGATTGAAATTCGTTTCCCGGTCGAAATAATCAACCCCCTCCTTGCGCTTGAGGGAATTGACCACCAGGTAGGTCAGCGGTGTGGCGGCGGTCTCATAAGCTACCTTGAACAGCCATTGTGATATGATGGCGGTTCGAATCATCCAGCCGGGCAGGACTCCGGCAAATGCGATACTTATGAATATCGCCGAATCGGCGCCCTGGCCCACTATGGTCGATGTTATCGTGCGAATCCAGAGGAACCGTCCACCGGTTTTCACCTTCAATTTCGCCAGCACAAACGAGTTCAGGAACTCCCCTACCAGGTAGGCTGCGAACGAGGCCGCCAGGAGGCGCGGCGTAAAGCCCAGGATGGCATCATAAGCCCTTTGGGCCTCTGTCGGCGACTCATAAGTGCCCGCGAACCAGAATGGCGGGGCAGGCAGAAGCCCGGCGATCCAGATGGCACCGACGGCAATTAGATTGCAGAGGAATCCAATCCAGATCACCTGCCGGGCGCGGGCGTAGCCGTAGACCTCGGTGAGCACGTCGCCGATGATATACGCAATGGGAAAAAGAATCACCGCGGCAGGCAGAATCAGCCCGAATATCGAAATCAACTTGACCGCAATTATGTTCGACACCACCAGGGTCGTGACGAACAACGCCGCCATGAGAATAAAAAAGCGATGAGGTTTCTCCGGCATTTTTATACAATCCGCAATTCAGGCCGCGCCGCAAATCGCCGACAGATCATTGGTCTCGATATCTTTATTGTCAGGTTTCAGAATGTCGGGGCGTCCATCCGAATCCGGTGACATGGCAATACGCCCCCAGGATTACTTCAACCTTCTGGGCGAGCGGTTCTCCCATTCGACGACGATCGGGCTGGCCACGAATATCGAGCTGTAGGTGCCGATCACAATGCCGATCGTCAGGGCCAGCGAGAAATCGAAAAGCACCTCGCCGCCGAATATCAACAGCGATACCACCGCCAATTGGGTAGTCAGGGAGGTGATGATGGTTCGCTGAAGCACCTCGTTGATCGAGGTGTTGACCGTCGTCATGAAGTCGGCCCGCTTGCGGAACTGCTTCAAGTTCTCGCGGATACGGTCGAAGACCACCACCGTGTCGGTCAGCGAATAACCGGCTACAGTCAACAGGGCCGTGATCAAAAGCAGGGTGATCTCACGCTGTAAAATGAAATATATCCCCAGCATGACCAGCACGTCGTGGAACGTGGCAATGGTGGCGGCCACTCCGAAACGGAAATCGAATCTTATCCAGATATATACCAGTATTCCCAGGAAGGCGAATATAACCGCCCAGGTGGCGTCCTTAGCCAGTTGTTTGCCCACCTTGCCGCTGATATTGTCGGTCGAGTCGATCTTAAACTTGTTATCGGGAAAATGCTGCTTGATGGCGCTGGTTATAATGGTGGCCAGTTGGTCACCCTCGGCGGCCACCATCTTGACCATCGGGCGACCATCCTCGGTGTAAGTCGTTTCCGGGATAGCGTTCTCGATGCGTCCCTGAACCCTGATAATGAAGGAGTTGACGAAACCGGTGCCGGTCAGGGCCTGGATATTCGCTTTGCCCAAGTTGACCTTGTCAAGCGCCGACCGAATCTCATGGGCTGTCGTGGGGCGCTCGAAACTGCCGATGATCTCGGCGCCGCCGGTGAAATCGAGACCCAGGTTGGCCTTGCCGAGCAGGATCAGCACGAACGAGATTATCCCCAGGGCCAACAACAGGCCCGAAAGGACAAAGGCATACCTGCGGTTGCCGATGAAGTTTATATTGGTTTCTTTAATTAGTCTCATCATGGCGATCTACTCCATCAGATAGACAGGGTCTTGTATTGTTTGCGCAAATCGAATATAGTCTTGGTGACGAACACGGCCGTGAAAAGCGACAGGATAATACCGACCGACAACGTCACGGCGAATCCCCGCACCGGGCCGGAGCCGAAGATGAACAGGAACAACGCCGTGATCAGTGTCGTCACATGCGAGTCGATGACGGTCAGAAGCGCCCGGTCGTAGCCGGCGTCGATTGACGCCCGAACCGTCTTGCCGGTTCGCAGCTCCTCCCTGATCCTCTCGAAAATAAGCACGTTGGAATCGACCGACATACCCACCGTCAGAATTATGCCGGCGATACCGGGCATGGTCAAAGTCGAGTTCACTCCGGGGATGACCATGAAAGCCAGGATGAAAAGCGTGTTCAGCAATACGCCCAGATCGGCGATCAGGCCGGAAATTTTGTAATAGACAGCCATGAAGAGCACCACCATTAAGATACCTATGACGCTGGCCACCTTGCCCTTGTTTATCGAATCCTGCCCCAGGGCCGGCCCGATGATCGTGCTCTGTAATATTTCTACACTTGCTGGAAGGGCGCCGGCCTTGAGCATCGTGGCCAAAAGGTAGGCGTCGCTTATGGTGGCGTTGCCGCCCATCGTAATTTCGCCGTTCTTGGATATGCGCGATTGAATATTGGGCGCGGATTCCACGCGGTCATCGATAACTATGCCCAGCGGCTCGCCGATATGCTTGCCGGTCAGGCTCGAAAAGCGGCGGGCGCCATCGGTATCGAGCTCGAATACCACCACCGGCTGACGCATCTGGTTGTAGTTCTCGCGAATCGAGACCAGCGATTCACCCGTCATCTCGATATTGCGGTTGAGAACGTAAAGCAACTGGAACTGGCGGTCGCCCCTTTTCTCGGGACGAGTCGCCCAGGCAAGCTGGTAGTTAGATGGTATCAGCGCCTGGACCTCGGGCTTCTGAAGCAATTGCTCCATCTTGCGGTAATTATCCATCGTGACATAAAAGGCGTGGCCCGACCAGTCCGATAACAGCGATGAGAAGGGGTGCTTGCGGGCGTAATCCTCCTCGTCCATGGCCTCGGCGGTATCGCCCGCCTCCTGGCTGAAGAGGCTGGAGGCCGCTGACGTATCCGCGTCCGGCGTCTTGCCTGCCTCCTGGTTGGCTATACCGACGGGGCTTTCGGCGGCGACACCGAGCGCCAGCACGGAGTCTATCGCCTCGACCAGCTTCTGGGTCTCATCGCCGGTTCTCAGAAGCTTGAACTGCAACTGGGCTGTGCTGCCGATAAGGGCCTTGGCGGTGTCGATATCGGTGTAACCCGGCAGGTCGACTACTATCTGGTCGGCGCCCGATTTGACAATCTCCGGCTCGGCGATTCCATACTTGTCGACCCGCAGCCTGATTTTCTCAAGCACCTGGTCCTGGATATTGCCCGAAATCTCGCCCCCCCGGGGATTCTCCACCTGGAGGACCATATGCACTCCACCCTGAAGGTCCAATCCCAGCCGCAGGGCTTTGGCCTTGAGCGAGTAGTATCTGGCGGGATCGCTCTGCTTCAAGGCCTGCTGCTCCTGAGGGCTCATCGAGTAGAATTCGACGGTCGGGTAGAGGAGCACGATCGAGGCAATGAAAGCCACAAAGACCACTACAATCCAGGTTAATTTTGCTCTTCTCATTCCTAATACTCCCGATAAATATTGTTCATGCGGATCGGCATGAAACCAAACTGTCTTTTTAATACAGACCGCCAATATAATTTCCAGGCACCGAATGTCAATATTTTTTCCTGCAACCCGGCCCCCTGGCGCCACCGGGCCGCGGCGCCGTAAGTCAAGCCCGATAATTGGTTGCCATGTCGTGAGAATCATATCGCCGCCCCGGGTCGAGCTTTTTTCCTGTCGTTTTGAGTTGCATTTTGCGATGCGATGAAATAAATTCCCTTGCTTATGAAACGGATCGCGACGATATGGCTGCTCATTTGCAGCGCGGCCCTCGCCCAAAACATAGGCGACCGGTCGCCGGCCGATGGCGGCTACCTTACTAATGGATTTTATGTCCAGGCGGGGTATACGAGCGGCCCCTCGTTCTCTGCCTTTTTTGATTATATCAACAGCACCAATCACCTGACCAACGGCATCGGGAATTTTGGCGGCAACGCCTCGTTTTCGGTCGGGTATATTTCGAGATTCCATCGCAATTTTGCTCTCGACGTTGGCTTTTCGATATACGGCATGAACAAGGAATTCGAAATTCCCGATACCGCCAGCGCCATTCCCGAATCCCGAACCAGGCACGAGTTGAATTATCAGTCGGCGATTTTCACCGGGACCATGCCGATAATTCTCGAATTTTCATCGAATCAGCCGGTGGTGCCATATATCGGCATTGGCATTTCCATATTTTCCTTAAGGCTCGACCATTATCGCGCCCTGGAGGCGCTGCGGGATACCCGCACCGCTGTCGGCGGCCATTTCGGTGGAGGCGTGGCGGTCAAGATTACAAGGAAGTTATGGCTCGACCTGCGCGGCCGCTGGCACGCCGGCATCTCACACCTGTTGACCCTCGAGCGTGACTCGGACACCGTCGCGCTGGACTTTCGCGAATTCGAAATCAAGCAGAATGTCTCGCAGTTTTCCCTCGGTTTCGATTATTTCTTCCGCTAAGCTGACGATTCTCCTGGCGTTTGTTGCGGCCATGACAGCGCATCTGGCGTGCGGCCCGAAACCCCCGCGCAAGCCCAAACTGACGCCTGCCTCCGGGCTTCCGGCGCCATATAATTTGCGAGCCGAGGCCGCCAATGGCCGGGCCGTGCTGTTCTGGTCGGTCGATCGCAAGGACGGCATCCTGATTTCCGGGTACAATATATATCTCTCCGAGGCCGCCGGCGCCGGTGACACGCTGACATGGAATAACGCCCCGCAGAAACCTCATAACGATTTCCCGTATCCCGGCGATACGGACGGCAATATCAATACCGAGTCATATCCGATCGCGGGCCTCAGGGACGGCCGCTCCTATACGGCGCTGGTTCGCACACTCGGCCCGGGTGGAGCCTTATCGGAACCATCCAATATGGTCATCTTCGAGTCGATTGGCGAGGGTGAATTCGTGATAGGAAACGATCACCAGGCGGAGAATGGCGGATTTAATTTCGAGCGGGGCATTTCAATTCCCGGTGCGGATCCGCAAAGCGATATATACCTCTACGCCACCAGAGACAAAGTTGGATTATCCTCGCCCAGCCGTTTGGGGGCCGGCCTGAGAAAAACCGAATTCCTCGCCGGCGGCGCAAGTATCGCCCCACTCGAGACAGTCGCAATTGCACGGGGCGATATTTTCACCTTGAGGGCACATCGGGGTCTGGCCACGATAAAGGTTGAGGAGATTCAAGGGAGCTATCCCAGAATCAAGGCCAGGATCAGCTACAGATTCAGACCCGACGAGTAACAGCGCGGCATTAAGGGCTTGACCGGTCAAATCAGTGGCAGTATATTGCCGCGCGAAATTCTAATGGATGCCACCCTAGCTCAGTTGGTAGAGCAACGGACTGAAAATCCGTGTGTCCCCAGTTCGATTCTGGGGGGTGGCATTGTAGCTTCGGTGTTTCCATAACTCTAATATCCCTTCTCTTCTTTCATCGAAACATTTTGGGCGTTTTTTCGTTATTAAAAGTAGATATTCTGAGTTTTTGTAATAGAGACAATAATCTATTTGGAGCTTGACAAACCTGTTACTACATATTAATTTAATGCTATGAGAAAAACGCGTAAAAATATCGATA
>MEWP01000040.1 GCA_001775395.1 candidate division Zixibacteria bacterium RBG_16_53_22
TCGATTGCCTTACCACCTGCAACGGGGATTTTCCAAACATGGTAGATTGCCACCCCCCAGGGGTCCTCCGGCTCGGTGTGACCCAGGTAGGCGATAAATTTGCCATCGGGCGAAACCGACAATCCCTCGGCCGGGCCGGCGGGCTTATTAAGCTTGCGCGCTCTGCCGCCATCGATTGCCATGACGAAAATATCATCACGCAGCCCTTCCTCGTCGGGGTCGGGGTGAAGGTTCGTTATGTAGGCGATTCGCCTGCCATCGGGAAACCAGACCGGCTGGCGTTCACCGTTCTTGGTGTTGGCGATCTTTCGCCCTTTACCAGTTTCGATGTCGTAAAGGTGAATGTGACCCCGGTCCTGCGGCAGGAAACCGGCGTTGTCGAGCTTGTAGAATTTGCGCGTAACATGCCTAAAGACCGGCTCCTCCTTCTTGCCATCCTTATCCTTTGGGACATCATCGGCCTTCTTGAAGACACAGAGTATGGTCCGGCTGTCCGGCGATATTGATATATCCGAAAATGATCCGTCGGCCGCGACCAGAAGCTTGGCCTCGCCGCCATGAACCGGTATCTTATAAAGCCCCTTTTTCTCATGGCGCTTGGAGGAGAAAATTATCCAGCGACCGTCCGGTGAGAACGCGGGGTTGGAGTCCTCGACCTCGCCATATGTGAATTGGCGCATTCCGCAACCATCGACATCCACCATGTAAATGTGCGAGAAATACTTCTTCTTGTCCTCGGATACGGTCTCTACCACGAATGCAATCTTCGTCTCGTCCGGCGAAAGGCGCACCGAGCGGATGAATTTTAACTTGAGTAAGTCCTCGGCGGTGATTTTGCGCTTTTTCATATACTCTCCACATTAGCATGCGAATTGTGATTTTCACTGAATTTTCCAAAGCTACCAATATCCGAGGTAAAAGGCAAGCGTGGAATGACGCGGTTTGCAATATCGCAGGGGGGCCGCGCCCCTCGCCCCTGGCGAGGAGAGGAAACCCCCCCGATGCCAGCGCTGTTTCGATCACCGGCTTTGTGCCGCGCGAAACATGGTGCGCGAACCGATATCTGCGGGGTTTCCTTTCCGCCGAGGGCGGACGCGGCCCCCGGCAGGAGCGAGCGTATCCGCATCTTCTGCCACAGATCGCCGGAAAAAAACAGGGGCTCAATATGTTGAACCCCTGTTGCGGATGCTCGGTCAATACTATTGTCTAATCACG
The DNA here is from genome assembly GCA_001775395.1 of candidate division Zixibacteria bacterium RBG_16_53_22. Classification (GTDB taxonomy): domain Bacteria; phylum Zixibacteria; class MSB-5A5; order UBA10806; family UBA10806; genus UBA10806. The sequence continues at coordinate 1,216 of MEWP01000040.1, forward strand.
CATCATAATATAGTCTGAATTCCCACGGGTGAGGCCTCAGGCGTATTTGCTCAACCTCGTTCTGCTTCAGTTTCAGCCAGGTATCGATTAGCTGTGGGGCGAAAACATCGTCGACTCGAAGAAAACCGACATCTGTTTCCAGCGCCTCCAACGCCCGCGAGAGCGACGATGGCAGGAATGGATTCTGCATGGCCAACGAATCTGATTTGCTGGAAACATCGCCGGTAAACGGCTCACCGGGGTCGACCGTATTTTCGATCCCATCGAGGCCGGCCATGAGCATGGCGGCAAACGCGAAATATATATTGGCGGTGCCATCGGGCGGCCGAAACTCCAGGCGCATCTCCGATGGGTCCTTGATATATCCTGGGATACGCACGGCGGCGGTCCGGTTGCCGATCGAGTAGCTGATCCGCACCGGGGCCTCGAATCCCGGCACCAGACGCTTGTAGGAGTTGGTCGAGGGATTCGTGAATGCCAGGAGCGCCGGCGAATGCTTGAGCAGACCCCCCAAGTAATAGCGCCCCATATCGGATAGGTTCAGCGGCTTGGATTTGTCATAGAAAAGCGAAAATCCATCCTTAGCCAGGTATTGGTGGACATGCAGGCCCGAGCCCGGTTCCATGAACAGCGGCTTGGGCATGAAAGAAGCCGATTTGCCGAATCGTCGGGCGCTATTCTTAATTAGGTATTTTGCCAGTTGCGACTTGTCGGCCATCTCGAACATGGGGCCAAACGATGTTTCGATCTCCTGTTGCGAGGCGCCGCCAACCTCGTGATGATGATACTTGACATTCAGGCCGGTCTCCTGGAAAAGCTTGCACATATACGATCGGATTTCATATGTGCGGTCATGCGGCGGGGCGGCGTGGTATCCTTCCTTGTATCGAATGTAGTGTCCTTGGGGAACCTCATCATCAAGGCCCGAATTCCATTCGGCCTCCTCCGCGCCGAGATAATAAAATCCATGATTATGGGTTTGCTCATAACGGACCGAGTCGAACAGATAGAACTCGAACTCCGGCCCCATGAAAGCCTCGGCCTGGGGCAGCAGTTTCTTCAGGCGCTTTATCGCCTTGGCGGCTGTGAACCGCGGATCGCGGGCATGTGGCTCGGTGGGATTGACCTCGTAAATATTGCCGAGCACAGAAATGGTCGGCATCTCCCAGAAAGGATCGATGAAATGGAATGACGGGTCGGGGATTACGATCATGTCGCCGGCCTTGACCGAAAGAAAACCTATCGAGGAGCCGTCGATTCCGATACCATCTTTGAATATTTTGTCGGTGAATTTATCGGCGGGAATCGTGATGTGGCGCCAGGCGCCGCGGATGTCGGTGAATTTCAAATCGACGAATTCGAATTTGCCATCACGAATCTTCTTCAACAAAGCATCGATCATTGTACCACCACCTACTTGTGCGTCAGGATGGAGCGAAACGACATCCTGACGCTTGAACTTCGAAACCGGCAACAAAGATATGAGGCTCAAGGGCGGTGAGCAAGGAGAAACATATCTTCGCTTTTCAAATAGACTTATGATAACGATGCACTTTATGATTCCCACCCCTCTTTTGAAACTTTTCCCTTGAATCACCATATACAACTTCCTATACTTGCCCCTGCCGAACCTTATGGGCGAGTGCGGGGCTTGCCCCTGACTGGTGCGGGACTGACTTGTCCGTGCAGATCATATTCTCCGGGTCTCATGGCATGTTGTGGTCCCTCGTAACTAAAAGAGAGACAATTAGATGGCAATGAACGTAATCGAGAAAGTCTTCGGAAGCAAGTCGGATCGCGATGTCAAAAAACTGCGCCCGTTCGTCGACGAAATTAATGATATATACGAAACTCTTCACGACAAACCCGACGAGTGGTTCCCTCAGCGCACGGCCGAATTCAAGACTGAGTTAAGAGCATTCCTAGAACAGCTCGACTCCGAGCTCGATCCCCAGACGATGGATCCCGATCTGTACAAGATAGAGCATCGCAAGCGACTTGATACTAAGCTCGACGAAATCCTGCCGGAATCCTTCGCTATAGTCAAGGAGGCCTGCCGTCGCCTGGTGGGCAAATCATGGGAGGTCTGCGGAATTGAGACGCGATGGGAGATGGTGCCATACGATGTTCAGCTCATCGGCGGCATCGTGTTGAACCAGGGGAAAATTGCCGAGATGGCCACCGGTGAGGGCAAGACTCTCGTGGCGACCATGCCGCTTTACCTCAACGCCCTCGCGGGGCGAGGCGCGCACCTGGTCACTGTCAACGATTACCTGGCCCGCCGCGACTCCGAGTGGATGGGCAAGGTCTACGAATTTCTGGGGCTCGAGATCGGCTGTATTCAAAACGAGATGGATAACGCCCAGCGCATGATCCAGTATGGCAAGGATATCACCTACGGCACCAACAACGAATTCGGTTTCGATTACCTTCGCGACAACATGGCCGTGCGCGCCGAGGACCAGGTCCAGCGCGGTTTCGCCTACGCTATCGTCGACGAGGTCGATTCGGTCCTGATCGATGAGGCCCGCACGCCGCTCATCATTTCCGGCCCGGTGGAATCGACGCTCAATTTCCGTTTTAACGACATGCGACCCCTGGTCGCCAACGTCGTCAAGCGCCAGAACCAGCTGATTGCCAGCCTGATCGATGAGGGCGAGAAGCTACTCGATGAGGGCAAGACCGACGAGGCCTCCGAGAAATTCCTGGCGGCCCACAGGGGAGCGCCCAAAAATAAACGCCTCATGAAACTCTACAAGGAGAAGGGTGTCCGCCAACTGGTCGAGGAACGAGAGCTGGCCTACCGTCGCGACAAAATCCTGCACGAGGTAGATGAGAAGCTATATTTCACAATCGATGAGCGCGAGCACGCCGTCTACCTCAACGAACCCGGCATCAAGATGCTTTCCAATGAGGACCAGAAGCTTTTCGAGATACCCGATATCACCGAAGGCCTCCACCAGATAGACTCCGACGAAGTCTACACGCCCGAGCAAAAAGCCCGCAAGAAAGAGGAGCTCTACCGGCTCCACGCCGACAAATCGGAGAAAAATCACGCCATCAATCAGCTCCTGCGCGCCTACCAGCTGTTCGAAAAGGATGTCGAGTACGTGGTGCAGGAAGGTAAGGTCCTGATTGTCGACGAGTTCACCGGACGCCTCATGCCCGGCCGCCGCTATTCCGATGGTCTCCACCAGGCAATCGAGGCCAAGGAGGGTGTCACTATCGAGGGTGAGACCCAGACCCTTGCCACGGTTACCCTTCAAAACTTCTTCCGCATGTACGAGAAGCTTTCCGGCATGACCGGCACCGCCGAGACCGAGGCCGCCGAATTCTGGGAAATCTACAAACTCGACGTTGTCGTCATTCCCACCAACCAGCCGGTCCGCAGAATCGATTTCGACGATGTCATTTATCGCACGCGGCGTGAGAAGTATAACGCCATCATCGAGGAAATAGTCAGGCTCCACAACAAGAATATCCCGATCCTGGTCGGCACGATCTCGGTGGAGGTCTCCGAAACCCTCTCGCGCATGCTGAAGCGCCAGGGGATCGGCCACTCGGTGCTAAACGCCAAGTACCATCAGCAGGAGGCCGAGATCGTGGCCAAGGCCGGCATGCCCGGCGCAGTCACGATTGCCACCAACATGGCCGGCCGCGGCACCGACATCAAGCTGCATAAGGATGTGTTGAAATCCAGTTATTGTATGTTGGTCTCGCGCATCAGCGGCGACCAGGAGTGCCCTTTCTATAAAGAGCTCAATTGCGACGACGATGTCCCCTGCGGCCTGCATATCATCGGAAGCGACCTGCACGAGTCGCGTCGAATCGACCGCCAGTTGCGGGGCCGTTCCGGCCGCCAGGGCGACCCCGGCGCCTCCGTATTCTTCCTCTCGCTCGAGGATGACATGATGCGCATCTTTGGCGGTGGCCGGATCGAGCGCATCATGGACACGCTTGGGTGGAAAGAGGGCGAATCGATCAATCATCGCATGGTCACGAAAGCGATCGAGCGAGCGCGAAAACAGGTCGAATACAACAACTTCTCCATCAGAAAGAATCTGGTCGAATACGACAATGTCATGAACTCCCAGCGTGAGGTCATCTATGGCCTGCGCACCGAAATTCTCAAGGGCAAAATCCTCAAGGAGGAGGCCCAGGCCATGGTGCGCGATATCGTCGGCGCAAAGGTCTGGGAGTATTGCCCCGAAAAGACATATGTCGAGGAGTGGAATCTCCAGGGGCTTCGCCAGGAACTGCGCAAAATATTCCTGCTCGATATCCATTACGCCGATGAAGCCCTCGCAGGCCTCAACCAGCACAAGCTGATCGAAGACATCACCAACGCGGCGCTTAAGATTTACGACGATAAGGAACAGATCCTGGGCGAGGATATCATGCGCCGCCTCGAACGTTACGCTTTCCTCTCAGTCTACGACACGCAGTGGAAAGAGCACCTCTACGAAATGGACCAGCTGCGCACCGGGATCGGCTTACGCGCCTATGGCCAACGCGATCCGGTGATCGAATACAAGAAGGAGGCCTACAAGGCGTTCGCGGAGATGCTGGGCAGAATCGATGAGGAAGTGGTCGGAATGATATTCAAAATGAAGCCGGCCACCGAGCCGACCCGCTTACCTCATGGCCAGATGGTGGCCGCCAAGCAGTCGGCGGTGGGGATGGGTGTCCGCGCAAGCGCTCCCGAGGGTTATGCCGGCCCGATGGCTGAGGCTGCCCAACGCGGCGAGGACAAGCCCAAACCAATCCGCGTGGCCAAGACCCCTGGCCGCAACGACCCCTGCCCCTGCGGCAGCGGCAAGAAATATAAACATTGCCACGGAAAATGAACTTTCGATAAGGGCGAATTATTCACGCACGTGATCTTCGTTGCGTTTTGAAGCACGGATCAAGTGCACTTGGGACGTTACAATGGACGATCCACTCACAGTATCAACTCCATTGAGATTTGTTTGGCTTGATACGTCTGCTTTAGCCAAAATTTATCTTCATAAATTGGGCACTGAAGACATATTATCGGTTCTATGTGACAATTCTGTGATGGTATTTACAGCTGAATATTGCGTGCATGAGTTTTATGGAATATTGAAGCGAAGGGCAGCGAAAAATAGTAAAAACAAGAATCCGATTAGCCTAGAGGAATATTTGCGGTATGTTTTTCTATTAAGGTGTCATATTAGAGATGGCGGACGCATTAAAATCTATAAATATGATTTTACCGATACCGACTTATTTGATAGAGTCAAGGCAATCATGCATAATAATAATCTTGATTTGGTAGACGCCATTCAATTTATAATATTGACAAAGGGAATGCTTGGCTGTCTTGCGGGTGAATCAGGTCCGGTTTTGGCATCTTCTGACGAGGGCATTTTAGGCGTTGCGCGCGAAAGAGACATCCGAACCTGGAATCCTGAAATAGGTGCTCTTCCTAATTTTACCAAACAATATTAATAAAAATGGCAGAAAATAGTGTGGCGTCGGGTCGCCTGACCCGACGCCGTTTATTTCTACTGAGACATGAGGTGCATTCCTATTTATTCGAATGTCACTTGAGTACCCTGCTCCCCTTCTTCCGCTCCAAATATCCGACCAGGTTATTTATCGAATCGAGATTCTCCGGCATCAGGTCTTCGTCCTTCACCTCGACACCGAACCGCTCCTCGATGAATCCGACAAGCTCCAGCACCCCCGTTGAATCGATGACCCCCTTGTCGAGCAGGGAATCGGAATCGGTAAGCTCGTCGGGGCTGCGCCCCATCATGAAATTGTCCAATATGAAACCCTTGATTACATCCCGCAACGTAACACTCCCTTAGACAATGAATTAAATAATCGTCATCTTCCTTGGTCACCGGCCCCTTAGAGCGTGCCCAGATAACTCTTGATCTCGTAATCGGTCACCGCTGTCCGGAAATTATCCCATTCGACCATCTTATTGCTAATCAGCGTCTCGAAAATATGGTCGCAGAGCGTTTCCCGCATCAGGTCCGATTTCTTGAAGAAATTCAGCGACTCCATGAGCGAGCCCGGCAGGGTGTCGATCTTCTTCCTCTTAAGCTGGCGAGAATCCATCTCGAAAATGTTCTCCTCGACCGGCTCCGGCAACGGATACCCCTTCTTGATCCCCTCGTATCCAGCGGCCAGCATCACGGCGAAAGCCAGGTAAGGGTTGCAGGCCGGGTCGGGGCTGCGCACCTCAATTCTGGTCGAGCTTTCGCGGCCCAACTGATACATCGGAACCCTTACCAGCGACGAGCGGTTGCGTCGGCCCCAGGATATGTAGACTGGAGCCTCATAACCGGGCACCAGACGTTTGTAGGAGTTAACCCACTGATTGGTGATGAGTGTGAATTCCTTTATATGAACGAGTATGCCCGCTATGTAGCGCTTGGCGATATCGGACAGACGGTATTTGTCGGATGCGTCATAGAAGGCGTTGCGGCCGTCCTTGAAAAGCGACTGGTGGGTATGCATGCCGGAACCGTTAACACCGAAAATCGGCTTGGGCATGAAGGTGGCGTAATAACCATGTGCCAGCGCCTGCTCCTTGACAATAATCCTGTACATCATGGCATAATCTGCCATGCGAAGCGCGTCCTGGTATTTGAGGTCGATCTCGTGCTGACTGGGGGCCACCTCGTGATGCGAGCATTCCACCGGAATGCCGATATCCTCCAGCGCGCCGACAGCGCCTTTACGGAGACGTGTGGTCTCGTCAACCGTGGAATACTCAAAATACCCGCCATATTCGACCGGTTCGGGCTTGCTTGAATTCTTGAAATAGAAATACTCGATTTCCGGTCCCATATAGGCGGTATAACCCTCGGCTTTAAGGCGGTCGACCATTCGACGCAACACATAGCGGGAGTCGCCCACATAGGGCTCGCCGTGCGGTGTCTTGATGTCGCAGAAAACGGATGCAATCTTCTCGTCGTTAATAGGCCACGGGAAGACCGCGAACGTCGATAAATCCGGATGCGCCATCAAGTCGGATTCCTCGATGCGCACGAAACCCTCGATAGACGAGCCATCGAACCCCTGCCCGTGAGTGAATATGTGCTCGATTTCCGAGCGCGTGATGGTCATTCCCTTAAGGACGCCCAGCACGTCGGTGAACCAGAGACGGATATATTTTATCCCCTTATCATCTATGATTTTCATCGCTTCATCGGCGCTTTTAACCCCGATCATATTTTCTCCCTTTGTTTGTATTGTGGTAATCTCTCAAATGCGACTCTTAATGAATATTTTCGGACCGACTTAGTCAATGTTTAACCTTCCGAAAGCCGCCGCCCGAAAATACGGGTCGATCAGTCGACTCATATGGAATAATCATGCCAGATTTTAAACGATTCCCTGCCGAGCCCTTCGGCCGGCTGGAAATGATCAATATACTGGTCCATCAAGAGCTGCGTCGACAAAATCCCGACGAATGACATGTTGTCTTTAAACGACAAGTGGGCATGATAAAGCTTGGCGCACTTCTCTCTCAGATTGGCCACGTAGGCCGGCTTGAAAATGCCAAATTTCTCGATCGCCGCCACGGAAAGCATCTCATCTATGTAATCCGGGGAATCGGGCTGTACGAAACTGTTGGAATCGGGCGCCATATACGGCTGTTTGACCCTCGCCGTAATCTCGCGCGGAAGCTCATCCTTCATGGCTTTCTTGAGAACCAGTTTTTCCTTCAGGCCGAGGATTTTATGCGCCGGTGGAATCCTGGCCCCAAGTTCGACTACCCTGTGATCCAGAAACGGGAATCTGCCCTCGACCGAGTGGCCGGCTGTAACGCGATCCCCTTGCGACGAGAGCAGGTAACCCGAGAGAAGCGAGGTCGCCTCCAGGTACTGCGCTCGCGCCAGGTGATGCCAGCGGTAGAAATTAGCGGGTATGTGCCTGTCGAAAGCGCAGACAGATTCGTATCCGCCTATTGCCTCTCTGACGCCGCCGGTGAAATAATCCTTGATCTTCGTGGTGGTATTGATTCTGGGGATATGCGAAAAATAATATTTGTCCGACTCCGACAACCCGGCCTTGTAAAACGTCTCGAGGTAGTACCTGGCGCGGCTGGCCGAAAGCGGCAGCGTCGGATAGAGCCGACGGAGCAATGCCGGACGCCAGGCCGAATCGGGATTCTTGGCCCAGAATCTCCTGATCAGCGTCTCCTTGAATATATCGTAGCCGCCCAGAATCTCATCGGAGCCTTCGCCGGTCAGGACAACTTTGAAATTATTGCGCCTGACCAGTCCTGACAGCATAAAGAGGGGAGTCGGCGCAGTGCGCAAGATCGGCCGTTCGGTGTGCCAGATGACGCGCGGGAAATTCTCTGCGATGTCGTGGTATCCGCACTGTATCTGGTGATGATTGGTGCCGAGATAATCGGCCACCTGCTTCTGGTATTCCGATTCGTCATAAGCCTTATCGTGAAAGGCGATAGAAAAGGTCTCGACTCGATTGGTCGTGAAATGCTTGATCAGCGAGGTCGTAGCCGAGGAGTCCAGGCCGCCGGATAGATAAGCCCCCACAGGTACGTCGGCGCGAAGCCGCAAACGGACAGAATCCACTAAGAGGGCGTGCAGCTCCTCCGCCCAGGAGTTGAGGCTGCGCTCTTTGTCGTAAGTCTCCGGGTATTCCATGCGCCAGTAGCGGCCGCCGGAAACTCCTCCGTTTTTGACCTCGACGTAAGAACCCGGTTCAAGCTCATTTATCCCCTCGAACGCGGTCCGGGGCGGTGAGGTCGTCCACCACGTGAAAATCTCATCCAATCCTGCAAGGTCAATCCGTCGGGGAATCGACCTGTCGCAGAATATCGATTTGATCTCGGAGGCGAAATAAAAACGCCCGTTCATGGTCGCGTAGAAGACAGGCCTGACACCCAGCCTGTCGCGCGAAATGAAAAGCGACTTGTTCTTCTTGTCGTATATGGCGAAAGCCCACTGGCCGTTGAATACGCCCAGGCATTCCTTACCCCATTCCTCATAGGCGTGTATGATAACCTCGGTATCGGAGTGGGTCCGGAATTTATGGCCGAGCTTCTCCAGTTCGGGGCGCAATTCGACATAGTTATAAATCTCGCCGTTAAACGTAATCCAGAGAGTGCCGTCCTCGTTGGAGAGCGGCTGAGATCCGGTGGCAAGATCGATTATGGAAAGCCTGGCCTGCCCCAGGGCGCACCTGTTGTCGAAATAAGCGCCGAACTCGTCGGGGCCGCGGTGACGGATGATATTAACCATGCGCCCGAGCAACTCCCTGTCAGGCCTGGCCTCGGAATGCAATTGAAAATATCCGGCTATGCCGCACATGATTATATTCTACCGTCTCCTAAATTCTATTGACTAAGGCTTATATGATTTATCGAAAAATGTCAACTTCTGTTTGCTGTTCCGCCCACCCGTCTTTTGGAGGCATTGGATAATTACCACCGATTTATGAATCGTGATATTACCGAGTCAACTCCATCCTGAGGCGCCGTTACATCGATTTCGGCGCTGTTCTAATCGCAAAACCGCTTTCACCTCGATATTGATAATTAGCCCATCAATGCGGACCGCAATGTCGATTGAATAATTCTCAAACCATGTCCCATTCCCATATGTTCCCATTCCCGTTAACCCGATTTATTTCAAAACGATAGCTCAGGCTTCCGCCCTATCCCGGTTACGGCGCCCAGTCTCCGGATACGGGTGGCTGTGCCGCCATTCAAACCCCACTTTAAGCTTTCAATTTTAATTCCATATTTCGATGCCACTCTATTGTCTTGACAAGGCCATCCATCAGCGATGTCCTCCAGCAAAATCCCAACAACTCCCTAGCCTTGGTGAGGTCCGGCAGGCGACGGCTGACATCCTCATACCCGCCCCCGAAACTGTCATAGGGTATGAATTTCAGCCTCGGAGAACCATCGGGCCTGGTCAGGCCATAAATCAGACGCGCCAGGGAGAGAATGCTGATTTCCTCCTCGGAACCGAGGTTCACTATTTGGCCGATCACCCGCCTTGACCCGGAGGCCCGCATGATGCCGTCAATCAGATCGTCTATATATGTGAATGACCGTGTCTGCGAGCCATCACCGTGAATTGTGATTTCCTCGTCTCTCAGCGCCTGCTCGATAAAAACAGCCTGAGGGCCGCCCCACCAGGAACGATGATTTCTCGGCCCATAGCTTCCGAAAAAGCGCAAGATCGCTACCGGCAGGCCTTGCTCGGCGTGATGCGCCAGCGCCAGATGTTCGTCGAATATCTTGCTGACTGCATAGCTCCAGCGCCTGATATGCGATGGCCCGACGACCAGGTTGTCAGTTTCCTTGAAAGGCGGCGCTCCCTTGCCGTAAACATCGGAGGTCGAGGCCAGGATAACTTTGCACTTCTGCCGCTGCGCCGCCTCCAGAACATTCCTGGTGCCCTCATTATTGACATTGAGTGTGCCAAGAGCATCGCCGTAGCGTGGGATCTTCCTGGCGGCCAAATGAAAGATGACCGAGGCCCCGTCGACTGCCGACTCCAAAGCCGGCTTGTTGCAGACATCATCGAGATAAAATTCGAAACGGTGATTTCCCTTGTATCCGTCGACGAAATCTCTGGAACCGTGCGAAAGATCGTCGTAACAGCGAACCGAGTAATCGCGGGCCAGCAGAGCCTCGCATAGATGCGAACCAATGAATCCGGCCCCTCCGGTTACCAATGCTATAGGTCTTGTGCTTTGACTCAGGTCCTAACTCCTCTTCGACTTATCATTGCGCGGCTGATGTCTCGATGGTCTTGATCTTGGCCGTGCCCGGTATGCCCGCCCTGGGTGATAGCTTTCCCTCGCGAATCCTCAAGAATACCTCCACGATTCTCTCCGACGCCCGGCCGTCCCAGTATTTCGGCGCCTGCCCCGACTTGATCTTGCCCCCCAGTATATTCTCGACTGCGGCCAATATCTTCTCGGGATACGGCCCAACCAGAATATTGGTCCCGTCGGTCAGCGTGACCGGCCGCTCGGTATTCTTGCGCAGGGTCAGGCAGGGGACATTCATTATCGTCGTCTCCTCCTGGATCCCGCCGGAATCGGTCAGCACCAGCGCCGCCTGCGATTCGAGCCTGAGGAAATTGAGGTAACCTTGAGGCTCGATCAATCGGAATCGGTTATCGTCAAAATAAGAGGCTAAGCCGAATTTATCAATATTTAATCGCGTGCGGGGGTGGCATGGAAAGACAATCGGTACTATCTGCGATATCGTCGCCAGGGCCTCTATTAGCCGAGCCAGCGATTCCCGGTCATCCACGTTTTCCGGCCTGTGGAGAGTCAAGAGGGCATATCGCTTCTCGGTAAGCCCCAAATTGGAAAGCACCGGCCTCGAGGACGCCACCCGGAGGTGCTCCATGAGCGTATCAATCATGACATTGCCCACAAAGAATATCCTGTCCTCATCGACACCCTCCATAACCAGGTTCTGGAATCCGGAGCTCTCGGTCACGAATAGATAATCCGATATCCGATCGGTTAATACCCGGTTGACCTCCTCCGGCATCCCCATGTCGAAAGAGCGCAGCCCGGCCTCGATATGGGCGACCGGGATATGGCATTTCCTGGCCACCAGGGCGCAGGCCAAAGTCGAGTTGACATCGCCGACAACCGCCACAAGATGCGGCGCATTTTCGAGGACGACATTTTCGAATTCAATCATGATCCTGGCGGTTTGAACGGCATGCGAGCCCGAACCAACCCCGAGATTAATATCGGGCCTGGGCATCTTGAGCTCCTCGAAGAACAGCCCCGATAGCTTCTCGTCGTAATGCTGGCCGGTATGCACCAATGTCGGCTCCAGGAAATCGTGGAATCGCCTCATCCTCTCGATTATAGGAGCGGCTTTCATGAAATCGGGCCTGGCCCCGACCACGATCATAATCTTCGTCCGCTGATGTTGAAACCGATTCAACTTGAAACCCTCCGAAATGAATGGTCAATTCTCGAACACCCGTTAGTCTTTTCGGAAAATTCCGGGATTACTGGAGAGGGAATTTGGGTATTTGGAGGGCCAGTCCGCGCCAGTTCAAAATGGATAATAATGAAAAGGGCGGCCAATTAACCGCCCCGGATGAAGAATATGATGTTCTTTTCTACGCCTTTGACGATTCCCGGTTCTCGACTATCTTCATTATTTCATGGCACGACGTGAACCTGAAATACTCCAGGATTCTGCGAAGTTTCTCCTCGGCCAGGCTTAAATTGCCGAATTCGGAGTACCTGAATACCTTCTTGCTCGTCGAGCGCGGGTGATGGAAATCGAGTTCCCAGAGCTTCATGTTGACCATGGCGGCGAAACCGGACTCGTTTAACTTCTCGATCGATGAAAGGCCGTACCACCCCGGCAATACTCGCATATTCTCCCCGATCCGGATCATCACACCCATCTGCCGTCGAGTGGTCTGCGGAATAGCCCATATCGATTTGCCGGTATCTGTCGATACCAGAAACGGCCTTTTGCTCTCCATACGGGAAGTTTCCGGGAGGAAACTGCAGTCATACCGGTAGCCGGCTTCGGCGATTATTTTATAATAATGCAGTTGACTCCGGCCCAGATAGGGCGCCGCTGCCTTGAAGCCATGTATCGGCTTGCGAAGAATTTCCTCGAGTAAAGCTCGGGAACGCCACAGTTCCGTTTCGAATTGAGCTTTCGGCATATTCCTGGCATCGGCATGCGTGAACCCGTGGCTGGCCACCTCGTGACCCCGGGCATCGATTAAGGTCACGACCTCCGGAAATTTCCGCGCCACCCAGCCCAGCACGAAAAAAGTGGCGCTTGCCTTCTGCCGGTCTAACATCTCCAGCAGGCGAAGCAATAGCGGTATTATCCGCGACTTGATATTGACCTGCTCCAGCTCCGGATTATCGACATGGAAGCGGTCCTCGACCTCGAACGTCAGGATGTTGTCGATAATCGCCCTGCCTGTCCCCCGATATTGATCTACCATATTACCGCTCACCATATCATGTTTCTGCTAAGATGACTCCCTCTATCGACGACTTGGACTATCGACTAACCTGGACGGAGATGCTGCGGTTCCAACGGCCGAATCGATGGCCTGATTGAAATTACATGCGCTATTCATGGTCTCATGATATCAGCCACGCCGATTTTCATGAGAATATGGATAACGATCGGGCCGGTTTGTGACGCAATAAATCTTGTTCGAGCCCTGCTGACAGGCGCGAGGGGGCCAGTATCTGGATATTATTCGGTGTCGGCCTCGAGATACGTAAACGTGGTCCGCCGACGGGCGATCTCCTCGGAGAGGCGCTGAATGAAGCGCTGGGCGGTGTTCTCGCCATAGACTTTAAGCATATGATTCATGCTGATAACTTCCGAGATGACCGTGATATTCTTGCCGGGCGAAACCGGAATCACCACCACCGGTATCTCGACCCCCAATATGGTCGTGCGATGCTCGTCGATACCGAGGCGGTCGTAGTCCTTCTTGTCGTCCCAGGCCTCCAGGCGAACCTCGACCTCGACCCTCTTCTGAAGCCTGATGGCTCTAATCCCGAATAGCTTCTCGATATCGATAATGCCGATACCGCGGACCTCCATATGGTGCCCCAGCTTCTCGACCGCGCTTCCCACTATGACCTGGGTTGCCTTCTTGGTTATCTTGACCACGTCATCGGCAACCAGCCTGTGTCCGCGCTCCACAAGATCGAGAGCGCATTCCGACTTGCCGATCCCCGACTTGCCGGTGTAAAGTAACCCCACGCCGTAGACATCCACCAGAGAGCCGTGAATGGTGGTTTGAGGCGCAAAGAAGCTGTCGAGATAGATTGAAAGGCGAGTGATCAGCTCGGTGGTCGAGAGATTGGTCTGAAACACCGGCGTCTGGGTCCGGGCCGCGTGATCGAGAAACTTCTTCGGCGGCACCATCCCCTTGGTCACGATGAAAAGCGGAATATCGAACGAGAATAGCTGGCGCATCCGATCCTCGAGCTGCTCATCCGATAAGCTGAGCAAAAACGATATCTCGGTTTGCCCCAGGACCTGAATGCGGCTATGGGCGAAACGCTCCATGTAACCGGCCAATGCCAGCCCCGGCCTGTGGGTCAGGCTGTTGGTAAGATTCTTCTCGTAACCGATGTTATCGAGAAGCGGGAAGAACTCGAAGAATTCCCGCTTCTCGGACAGCAATTTTCCAACGGTTAGCGTAGTCATCGGCCTATTCGCTCTCGCTCTCCTCCGCCGATATGACCGCCTGGGTCTTCAGCGATGATTTCTTGGCGACCTTCTTATCCCGGAGTTTGGCCTTGTACTTCTTGATCTGCGCTTCCATCTTCGAGATGACCTGCTCGACCGCGATATACATGTCGAAAGCCTTGGCCTTGGAGGCCAGAACCGTGCCATAGACCTTGACAGTCAACTCGGCTATCTGGCGGGATGATTTCTCCACCGATAAGGTCAATTCCGAACCGATTATGTGATCGTAATACTTTTCGAGACGCTTAATCTCCTCCTCCGCAAATTTGCGCAGGTTGTCGGTAAGCTGAAAGTGACGAGCCGTGATTCTTATGTCCATAACTTAACCCTCCATTTCCTCTCAACAGAAGCCGAGGTCCCTTGCGGCCTCCCTTTCTTAATGATAGTCGGGCTCTTCGGTAAAGTGATGTTCCGTCGAAATGAACCTGATCGTTCCCGATTTTGATCTCATGACAATCGAGTGCGTGTAAGCGCCGGTGCTGGTATAGCGGACACCCTTGAGCATGTCCCCGTCGGTGACCCCGGTGGCGGCCAGCATGATATTGTTCCCCCTGGCTAATTCCTCGGTCTTGAAAATCTTGTTGATATTCTTTATCCCCATTTGTTTGCAGCGGGCGGCTTCCTGCGGATTTCGGGGCACAAGCCGTCCCTGAATCGCGCCGCCCAGGCAGCGCAGCGCCGCCGCCGCCAGCACACCCTCGGGCGCCCCCCCGGTTCCCATCAGCACATCGACACCGGTGCCAGGCAGGGCCGTGGCCATGGCCGCCGAAACGTCGCCATCGAGGATGAGATGAATCCTGGCCCCGGTTTTCCTAACCCGGCTGATCAGGTCCTTGTGCCTCTCCCTTTCGAGAATCACCACCGTAAGATCGGTGATGTCGTAATTCTTGGCCTTGGCTATCCGTTTTAGATTTGTCTCTACCGATTCGCCAAGGTCTATCACGTCCTTGGCCTCGGGCCCGACCGCGATTTTCTCCATATACGTGTCGGGAGCGTGCAGAATATTGCCGGCCTCGGCCGCGGCCAGGACACTGATGGCATTGTGTCGCCCAAAGGCCACCGAATTGGTACACTCCAGCGGGTCGAGAGCGATATCGACTTTCATTCTCTTGGTTCCGGTGCCGACTTTTTCGCCAATGTAGAGCATCGGCGCCTCATCCCGCTCCCCCTCGCCGATTACAATCGTGCCGTCGATATCGACAGCATCGAAAACCGTCCTCATCGCCTCGACCGCCGCCTGATCGGCCGCGTTGGCATCCCCCTTTCCCATCCATCTGGCGCAAGCCAGCGCCGCCGCCTCGGTTACGCGCACGAAGTCCAAAGCCAGATTCTTATCCATCTCCCACCTCGAGTTTCGGCATTTGGCCGGTTAACAATATAAATTCCGGCCTAAGCTCGGGCCGGAAAGTAACTCGTTTTCCATCTCACAATAGGCATAATTAATGGTGCAAACAATTATAGGAGGCTTGTCATCAAACTGCAAGGATTTTCGGAGAAATTCGAGGATATCAGGCCCTCATCTCTATTCCGCTGTCGCCCTCCGGTTTGGGCGGCAAAATCATCGATTCAGAGGAGCCGCCCCCGGGCCCGGGCGCAGGCCTCTTGGGGGATTGCTTTCTGAAACGCGCCGACTTTATTCCCATCTCCTCACGGTACTTGGTCACCGTGCGACGGGCCAGAGTGATCCCCTCCTTCTTCAACAACTCGGCGATTTCCTGATCGGAAAGGGGCGATGAAAGAACCTCCTTCTCGACTATGGCCTGTATCTTGTTCTTGACCACTCTCTTGGAAAGATCGTCGCCCCCGGCTGTGGCCACACCGGTGTTGAAGAAATACTTGATCTCGTAGACCCCTAATGGCGTTTGAACATACTTGCCGTTGGCCACGCGCGAAATGGTCGCCACGTTCATGCCAACCTTGTCGGCAATCTGCTCCATGGTCAGGGGCTTGAGATGATCCTCGCCATGCTCGAAGAAGTCGATCTGCTCCTCGACTATGGCCTCCATCACATTGATCATGGTGCTTCGACGTTGATTGATGGCGTTTATCAGCCAGCGGGCCTGTTCGAGCTTCTCGCGGACATAATTTTTCGTCGTCTCCGGGGTCTTATTGCCACGCTTGATCAACGATTTATAAGATTGATTTATACGCAGCCGGGGAAGATTCTTGTCGTTGTGATAGACCACAAATCCATCGTCCAACTTCTCGACGATCAGATCGGGAACTACCGCCGCCGCCGCCCGCGTAAACCGCCCCTGGGCCGGCCTGGGCGATAAACCCTTGATTATCTCCAGCGCCGAGGCCACTCGCTCGGGAGTCGAGGCCGTCATCTTGGCCAGCTGCATCGGGCTTTTCTTGTCGAGAACATATAGCTGCTTGTCGACAAGCTCCCAAGCCAGCGTGTCCTTGAGCCCCTGCTCACTGAGTTGCACCAGAAGGCACTCTCGAAGGTCGCGCGAACCGACACCGGGAGGATCAAAAGTCCTGATGATATCAAGCACCTTCTGGACCTGCTCCGGCGGCTTTCGAAGATCCTCGGCCATAGCGGCGACATCGCTGGTCAGGAATCCCGCGTCATCGATATTGCCGATTAAATAAGCGCCGATATCGAGTTCGTCCTCGGTCAGGCGCGTAAAGCCAAGCTGGTCAAACAGATGGTCGTAGAGGGTCTTCTCGGCGGCCTGAATCCGCTCGGGCTTATCCTCGTCATTTTCCGATAAATCCTTATATTGCCCCGAAACCCACTCGTTATCCTCTCCAAGGAATTCCTGCCAGTCGATCTTACTTAGGTTATCCTCTTTCTGCCTTTCCGGTTCGCGGAATTCCGGCTGGTTGGTCTCCTCGGGCGGCTCCTCGACCTCCTCCAATAGGGGATTTTCAGCCAGATTCTGGCGAATCACCTGTTCGAGGTTAAGTATAGGCTCCATAAGGAGTTTGAGGGACTGGATGAGGTCCGGTCTGACAGACAGTTCGGGCCGAAGCGAGACTGTCTGCGACATCTTCAAATTTGCCATAACCTAAATTAAACCTTCTCTCTCATATACCCACCTTTTAGACTATCGGCCAATTCGAAAGCCACCTTGAATCGGGGCCGGACACCCCAAACATGATATGCAAAATATGGGCTTATCGCAAGCAAAATATAGTCCCAAATGACCAATTGGAGGTTTCTATTGGTATTCGAAATCGACCGGAACCCCGTGGCGGGCCATAATCAGTCGGATTTCACCAATGACGAATGAGGCCAGGTGCTGCTAAGCGCACGAAGCGAGGAATTCAATTGCATATTTCATCTGGAGGGATGAATTGGGTGGCGATGTTACGCCGCCCGCTATGATCTAATCAGGGTCAGCTAATCGATGCTATTCCGGCGTCGCTGTCCAGGGCTTGCCGAACTCGCCATTAAAGGCTATCTCGTTGAGCGGGCGTCGCGGCCGGTCTTTCTTGTTGGGGATGATTTCACCATGGTATTCGGTGCCGGCGTTCTTATCATAATACCCCAGGCAAACCAGGCCCTGGATAAAAAATTCTTTCGGGATACCAAGCGTCTTGCGGACCGCCTTGCGCGAGAAGGTGGTCACCCAGACTGCGCCCAAGCCCAGAGCGTGGGTCATGAGAAGGATGTTTTGTGTCGACGTCGCCACGTCTTGGATATACATCTGGTCAAGTTCGTCATATTTCTCCCAGGTATCGTATGGCGCCGCCAGCACTATTATGATAGCCGGGGCATTGAGAATCCAGGGCTGATGGAATCGGGGATCAAATTCAGCTTGCTTTTTCTTATCGCGCACGACAACGAACCGCCAGGGCTGCTTGTTGCCGCCGGCAGGAGCCCAGCGGCCGGCCTCGAGTATCTGCGCGATCTTGTCGTCCTCGACAGGCTTATCGACAAAAGTCCTGATCGAGCTTCGGGTCTTGATGAGATCGAGTAGGTCCATATCCTCTCCCAATTAATTATCCTTATACTTACCCTGGCATCGGGAAATTAATAAAATTCAATTCCCTCCGCAATATTTGATTAGCTTGGCGACGACCTGATCACAATCCGAACAACCTTATAGATATCCCCGAGACTGCGATGATCCCGCCCGCCAGGGCGTGGATATAACGTTCCAGCCCGGCCGTATTTACCAACGACAGTCCCCTGATGGCCGAATAGACTATCGCGCACATGGTACCGATTGTGGTAATTCCGAACGCCGCCGTCACCAGCGCCACGCCATGCCAGTTATTCGCTGCCGCCGGGCTTGCGCCGGCCGCGCCTCCGGCCAGCGCGGGGAACATCAGAAGCGGTATCAGCGGCTCGCACGGGCCGAGGACAAAGATTATAAACAGCGTCCAGAACGTGACCGATCTCGAATCGTGCTCATCCAGATGCTTTCCTCCGGGCAGGTGACCATGGCCATGCCGGTGGCTTCGCTTGGCTCGGTACAGGCCCCAGATACCATACAGCATACCGAATCCTATGAGCGCGTAGCTGGCGATATCGCCCCTGACGCTCTCTATCGATTCCAGGTCTCCGAGGGCAGTGCCAATCGCAATCCCGATTACCCCTATGATCACCGATGACAGCACATGCCCCACCCCGCAAGAAAATGTCACGGCCAGAGTTTTGGAGACCGACCACCTGCGTGCCTTACCGATCGCGATAAACGGCACGTAATGATCCGGTCCGATCAGGGTATGGATAAAACCGATTGAAATCGCGGTCCAGATGAGAATTGTAAGGGAGGTTTCTGACATAATTCTCTTATCCGCCTAAATCATAATCCCGTCATCGCGAGCCCCGAGGTTTCCGAGGGGCGTGGCGATCTCATTGCATAATTCATGAGATTGCTTCGTCGGCCAAATGGCCTCCTCGCAATGACACGCTTCTTATTTTGTTGTGCGTCAGAATGAAATTCATATGGATGACATCCTGACGCGAAAAGTCACCCCTTAATCTGCCTCAGTCTCTCCGTCAGCTTCGGCAGTATCTCAAATATATCACCGACAATGCCGTATGTCGCCACCTTGAAGATCGGCGCCTCGGCATCGCGGTTGATCGCCACTATTGTTTTCGATGATTGCATGCCGACCAAATGCTGTATCGCCCCCGAGATTCCGCAGGCGATATAAAGCTTCGGGTTGACAGTCTTTCCGGTCTGCCCCACCTGATGCGCGTACGGTATCCAGCCGGCATCGACCGTGGCCCGCGAGGCCCCCACCGCCCCGCCTATGGCGGCCGCCAATTCGCGCACCAGCTTGAAATTTTCCGGCGCCCGAAGCCCCCTGCCGCCGGAGACTATGATATCGGCATCTGTCAGGCTGATTTCCTGGCCCCCCTCGGAGACATGCTCGAGCACTTTCGCCCGCGAGCCATACCTGGTCTCGTCAAATGGAAGCGTCTCCTTTTCGCCCGCCCGGCTCGGGTCGGGAGTTGGTTCCGGAAATGCTTTGGGACGGAGTGTCACCATCTGCGGTCCCGGGCCGACAGGAGAGATCTTGATTATCGCCTTGCCGCCATAGGCTGGTTTGGTTGCCAGAAGGTTGTCGCCGTCCCACTCCAGAGCCGTCACGTCAGCCGCCAAGCCCGATTGCAGCATGGCCGCCAGTCTGGCAAATAGCGACTTGCCGTAAAATGTCGCCCCCGCGAAAATGGCGGTGGCATTACCGCTTCCGGCGACATCGGCCATTATCTTGGCGCATGATTCATCGACAAAGTGCGCCAGCTTCGGCGAATCGAAAATGATGACCTTGTCGGCCCCTATCTTGAT
>MEWP01000041.1 GCA_001775395.1 candidate division Zixibacteria bacterium RBG_16_53_22
CAAACCAGCCCTGGGCGAAAAAGGCCATAATTATTCCCAGGATCAATATTACGATAATGATCACTTTCGAGAGATCGGAGCCTTTGAGCGAGCCAATCACCTGCAAATCCTGAGAGAGATAGCCCGAGGCCGCAAAGAGCTCCTCGCCGATCAGCACGTAGTCGCAGGCCACCATGAAAAAGGCCATCTGGATGGATGAGTCGGTGCCGGCGATTTGGATGGCGCCGATAGCGTTGCCGGTCTCGGCCAGAATCAGCGATTCGGCCTCGAATGTGCCAAAGAAGAGGTTAGTGGCCGGCCGCTCGCGCATCATGATACCGTCGACAGCCGCGGCATAACCGAATTGGCTGTCGGTCACAAAGTAGATATTCTCGGGCTTGTAGGAATCTGGATGCCCGGCCTTCGTATAACCCTCTTTGACAACCTCCTGGGCCACGGCTGTCACAACCGGATCGTTGTTCGGGAATATCAAGGGCGTTCCATAAGAGGCCACTTTTTCGGACACAGAGCCGAGGATATTCATGCTGGCCATGGTGGCCGGCCGCTGCATCCCTCCCCTACCGGACGAGTATAGTATCGGCTTGCCCATTTCGGTGGCGCGGCCAATCGCCTCATCGACCGCAGTCAAACCGGCGATGGGGCGGAGATAAAGGCTTTTGCCGCGTCGACCTCGATAAATGAACACGGCCACGATCAGGCCGACAACGATAATTCCGATCAAGACATTCGTCCTGGCGGTATTAAACCAATTCTCCATCGGCGATATCGGCCCGGCCAGTGGAGACTGCCATGCTACCAGAGAATCGATATGGCTCAGGCGATAGTAATAAGGCTTCCCTGATATCAGGCCGGCGTCGATAAAGGTGTATGTGGTATCTTCTGGGGAAATTTGGCTGACCACGATAAATGAGTCGGTCTCTCCTACCGATCGCTCCAGGTTATACATCTGGGGATCAATCGCCGCCAGCTCCGATGGCGGAAGCGGCTCCCATCGAATATTCAACCTGGTGCCGTCGTCGTTAGGCTGGTCGGTTACATGGAGCTGATAGGCGGAGATATTCGAAAAAATCAGGGTAGAAAAGAGCAATGTCCATGGCAAGAATCGCATTGAGTTGATTTTATCGGGGAGAGCGGGTTGTGTCAAGTTTTATCTGGCCTTTCTACAGAGGACGGGTCGGATAGAGGGTCACGGTCATGTCCGACGGCCGACTTTTCGAGGACGTCCGCCACGCACGATCGCACCCTGTTCTAACAGCCGGCCCTTCCAAGGGCCGGAAAATCCGGGGCTTGGCCTCAAGGTTCCGGCCTTGCCGGAAAAGCCCCGGCCATTATTTATTATGTAGAGGCAAGGCATGCCGTGCCCGTTAAAAATAGAAAAATAGCGTCAGGTCTGAGGACCTGACGCCACTTTGAGGGGGTCACAGCCGTCAAGGCCCTGCGGACAAGCTGTGACACCCTATGGACCGGCACCTTTCCATCTTGACAGGGAACGCAAAGCCAATGTAGAATGAGCGCATGCGATTTTTGGCGGCAATTTCGCTCATCTTGTCCCTGTCGTGCTCCGACATGGGTAAAGAAGACAATACAATTAATTTCTGGCAATTCTGGTCGGATGCCAATACCAAGCCGGTGATCGAGCGCCTGGTCGGCGAATTCGAGCGCGAGAATCCCGGAATTCATGTCAAAATTACCGATCTCACCTGGGCCAACGGACACGAGAAGCTGGTGATTTCGTTCGCCGCCAAGGCGGCCCCCGATGTTATGGAGCTTGGATCCGATTGGATTGCCGAGTTTGCCGCCAATGGCCTGCTGGCCGAACAGGAATCGGGCTTGCGGGAAAACTACCTCTACCCTGCCCGATGGAATGATGGCCTTTACGCAGTCCCCTGGATGCTCGACACGCGGATACTCTATTTCAATCTGGACCTGCTGGAATGGGTCGGCTTGGGCGTGCCCCGTACCTGGGATGAGATGGCGGGCGCCTGCGCTCGGGTCGACAGCATGGGGGAGGATTATTTCGGGTTCGGCTGCAACTCGGCCGAGCGGCACCGGCTTTACAAGAAGTTCCTGCCGTTCCTCTGGAGCAACGGCGGCCAGGTGTTAAGCGAGGATGGCTCTACGGCCCGGCTCGATTCACCGGAGGCAATCCGGGCGCTGGAATATTACCTCGGACTCTGCGACTGTGGCCTAATCGAAAGCCAGCGTCGCCTGGAGGAATATTTCCGCGAGGGGAGGATTGGATTCGTGGTTTCGGGCGGCTGGCTGCTGCGACAGCTCAAGCTCAATCCGCCCTCGTTCAAGTACCGGCTGGTCGAGTTTTTCACGCCCACCGGCGACACCGGCACCTCCTTTTTTGGCGGCGAATACCTGGCAGTCAGCGCCGATTCGAAAAAGCTCGAAGCCGCCAAGAAGCTGGCCGAGTTCCTGACCCGTCGGGAGAATTCGCAAGCTCTCTGCGTCGCCGCCGGGTTCGGATTCCCGCCATATGGCAATCTGGAGGCCGCCGATCCCGATGTCGCGGCCGAGATTCGCCAACTCGAGCACTCGATCTCGAACCCGCCCACGCCGCTCTGGGTTGATATCGAGCAGGATATCGAGGATGCTATCGAGGCCGCCATGTTTCGACATGGCACAGCCAGCGAAATCTTGACCACGGCCAACAAAGCCATCAACGCCAAGCTGGAGTCGTATCGTCTTGCAGAAACGGACTAAGATATTGCTCTTTGCGATCCCCTGGATCGTTTATTTCATCATTTTCTGGATTTATCCGCTGTTCTACTCGTTCTTCCTTTCCCTGACTGATTTTCAACTCCTGCGCGGCCAGGGTGAATATGTGGGATTCGCCAATTATGTCCGTCTGCTGCGCGACCCAGTCTTCACCACGTCGCTGGCAAATACATTTTATTTCGTGTTCGGCACGATCCCGCTGACAACGCTGATTGCTCTTGTCCTGGCATTGCTGGTTGCCGAGAAAGTCCCCGGCCATCGAGTCTTTCAAGCCGCATATTTTATACCATCGATTACAGCCATGGTGGTGATCGCCCTGATTTTCTACAACCTCTATTCGCGCGGCGGGTATATTTATATATTATTTAAACTCGCCGGACTCTCCCCCCCTGCGAACGGTTTCCTGCAATCGGAGGATACCGCCTTATGGGCGATCATGGCGATGGATATCTGGGTGGCGATTGGTTACTACGTGCTCATTTTTCTGGCTGGGATCAAGGCCATTCCGACCGAGCTATTCGAGGCCGCGCGGGTCGATGGCGCCGGGTTCTGGCGGCGCAGCTGGAATATCACGATCCCACTACTCAAGTCGACTTTCGCTTTCGTGATTGTGCTTAACACCATCCGCTCGTTTCAAATCTTCATCGAAATCTTCGTAATGACAGGCGGCAGGCCATTTAACTCAACCCTGACAACTGTCTTCTTTATCTATGAACGAGGAATTACACGGGGCGATATCGGATACGCCTCGGCGGCGGCATATATACTATTCTTGATCATACTGGTGTTCTCGCTGATCCAGTTTAAGTTGATTAATGTCAAGAGGACTATATAGTGTTCCGCAACTGGCTCATAACGATCTTGCTGGTTGCCGTGTTCGTTGTCATGGTCTTCCCGATGATTTACATGATCGTGCTGTCGTTTCAGACGCCGGGCACGTTCGCTATCGACTGGAATAAGGTGACTCTGACATTCCAGAACTACACCACCGTGTTCAAATCGGGCCATTTCGGGCGGTATACCCTTAATTCGACGGTCATTGCGCTAATCGTGACAGCGGGAAATATCCTTCTCTGCGCCATGGTTGGTTACGGCCTCTCGCGAGGGCCGCGACGGATCACCTGGCCGATATTCATCTCGGCTGTGGCCATGCTCATGATCCCCCAGCATATATTAATCCTACCTATATTTCAGATGATGCTTAAGTTCCGGTGGTTCGACACGTACTGGGCCCTGACGATCCCCTGGCTCATCTCACCGATCGGCATTTTCCTGATGAAGCAGTATATCGACGGCCTGCCTTCGGACTTGGAGGATGCGGCCCGGGTCGATGGCGCCGGGGAATTGTCGATTTTCTTCCGCGTGGTCCTGCCGCTGACCACCCCAGCCCTGGCTGTACTTGGAATCCAAACCTTCCTGACAACCTGGAATTCATTTCTATTCCCAAAAATATTGGTAAATTCCACAGAAATGTACACATTGCCGGTCGGGCTGGCTCTGATGCAGGACCCGCGCTCAAGCGATTGGCCGGTCACGATGGCCGGCTCGACCATCGCGGCTCTGCCCGTGATTATCGTATTCCTGATATTCCAACGTCGGATAACCGAGGGGATCACTGCCGGGGCGTTGAAACAGTGACGGGTTGCGAGTTGCGAGTTGCGGAATAGAAGGACTCAGGTGCCCCCGCACAAGGCGGGAGCAAGCGGGCACCTAACTTACTTTTGCTTCAAAAAATCCGTAATGCCTTCTACAATAGCCTTGGCGCATTGGCGCTGGAGTCTGTCGGTTTTCAGCATTGCTTCTTGCTCGGGGATCATCATGAAAGCGCACTCCACCAGCACCGAGGGCACCGAGCTGTAACGCGTTATAACGAGATTGCCATAGTAAAGCCCGTGATCCGGAAGATTCGTGCGCTTCAACAGGCGCCGATGAATCGCCTCCGCCAGGGGTTTGGAGTGCGGAAAGTAGTAATATACCGACGTGCCATTGTTCTGAAACGGATTGATGCCATCGGGAAGGGCGTTGTTGTGGATCGAAATTAGCAGGTCGGCGCTCCACTGCTCGGCCAAATCGGGCCGCTCGTAGAGCGTGACATGCTCATGGCCATAGCGGGTCATGAGCACTTCCGCCCCGCGCGATTCGAGCATCTTGCGAACCTCATGCGCAATCCAGAGGTTGGCATCCTTCTCCTTGAATCCGGTCGGCCCCACCGCGCCGTTGTCAGAAGAATGGCCCGGGTCGATAGCAATTTTGACGCCTTTGAGCGGCCCGGCCGGGAAGCCTCGCCTTCTCGGCCTATCCCGAAGATGCAAGATAAATCTCGTGCTGTCGTAATAAGCCTCATAGCCCCAGATATAATCAGCATCCATTGTCAGCCGAAAGACGTCATCTTGAGGTTGGGACCACTGCAAAAGATTCGCCAGAGGGCTTTTGACGTTATAACGAATCCAATCGACATTGCCGGTTACACCGAAAAGGTCGATTTCCAGACCGGACATGTCGGGGCTCTCCGTTATTTCGAATGGCAGTTTCGCCCCAACATCAAAGCTGATTTCAATTCCAGCATCGGCTTTGTCAACAGTGATATATGAGACTTCTCCGCGAGGGATAGGAGTCCCCGGTGGTAAAATGATGACACTATCGACATTGACATATCCGGTCACACTTCCAGCTAGCGATAACTCGTAAAAATCGTCTCGCATCCCCGTGATGTGCACCTTGATTCCCGGCGGCTGATATAGCAATTTATATCCCTTCGCCGGTGCGGTCCGGATAATGTTTTTGACTCCTGAGAGAATTCCAACTGTCGGGGGAAAAGCCGGATTGACCGTGATAATGGAATCCAGGCAATCTTCATATATGACCGGGTTTTCGATACTCGATAGGCGCGTTGCCCGGTAGATGTAACAGATATTGCGCACGACTGTATCGGCCGGGGTGAACGTGTAATAACCCTTGTAGAGCGCCATTCCGGTATCGGGCAGGCCCCGCGCTATCGCGCCGAAAACCTCGCCGGAAATGGTTGCGGCCTCAATCGGCAACTGGTACATTTTCACAGGGTAAAGCCTGTTGAAATAGAACCAGCCAGCGCCTCCCGCGGGAGCCTCGAACGAGAACTCGATGGTGCTTCCTACACCGAAAATCGCCTTCTTGTTGGGGTTGAACGATCGCGGCAAGTTTTTGTCGATTGGCCTGACTTCTATGGGCCCGACCTGAATTGGCCACTCCCGCCAGAGAGTATCATCGGCAAGAATCGAGATCAGGTGGAATCTAAACGGCCCGGGCGCGACATCGGCAAAGGCCAGCCAACCGCCGTCGCGGTGGACCGGGATTTCGACATCATTGACCCACAACCGGCCGCCGGGAGTTACATTGCCGAATATAAATGTCGAGTCGACAAGGGGAATCTGCTGGTTCTGCGAGGGATAGATAATCTGAAGCTGTTGTTCGGCGCGAACGGCGCCGGGCAATAAAAATAGAATGATAAGAATGCGGATATTCATTTGGCCGGTTTGACTCCCAGGCCGGGACCGTCCGGCAGCCTCAGGCAGCCATCCACTATCTTGACTCCCGTATATGGATCATCTGAGATCAGAACGTTGCCGTCAAGATCGGCATAATCGACCAAAGAGGCCAGTTGGGCCGCCGCAGTTATTCCCACTGATGTCTCGATCATGCATCCGATCATGATCTTCATCTTGTGAGCCCG
Organism: candidate division Zixibacteria bacterium RBG_16_53_22; assembly: GCA_001775395.1. Classification (GTDB taxonomy): domain Bacteria; phylum Zixibacteria; class MSB-5A5; order UBA10806; family UBA10806; genus UBA10806. The sequence goes on from MEWP01000041.1 coordinate 6,437, forward strand.
GGCCACGGCAATCATTTTGAATGCCTCGCGCAGGCCACCCGACTTGGAAAGCTTGATGTTGATACCATCGGCCAGCCCCACATACTTTGGTATGTCGCCGGCCCGGAATATCCCCTCGTCGATAATTATCGGCATGTCGATCTTCGAGCGCAGGAGCCTGAAACCGTCGAAATCATCACGATGAAGCGGCTGCTCGATGAATTCTACGCCGAGCTTCTCCAACTCCTTAATTCGCCAGATAGCATCCTTAGCAGTCCAGCCTTCGTTGGCATCAACCCTGATTCGCGCCCTGGTGGCATCGCGCACGGCGGCCACCATCTCGATATCGCCCGGCACGCCGACCTTGACCTTGTAGACATGATAGCCCGGCGATTCCGCGGTTTGCTTTTTCATCGTGTCCGGATCGGAAATGGAGATCGTGAACGAGGTTGCCAGATCGGTTCTCGGAGTGATTCCAAAATATTTAAATAGCGGGATGCCGAGCTTCTTGCAGGCCAGGTCGTGCATCGCCATATCGATCGCCGCCTTGGCGCTGTGGTTCCAGGCCAATACGCGGTCGAGTTTTGTTCCGAGCTCCTCCAGGGTAAACGGGTCGTCGCCCAGAACCGCCTGTGCCTTTTCGAGGAATATCTTCACAGTTTCGAGATTTTCGCCGTAATAGTGCACCGGCGAGGCCTCCCCCAGGCCGCCGTCGATATCGATCACAATGACTCGCTTGACGTCCGAGGCCCCATGCGTGGTGCGGAATGTGCTCTTTAAATGTATCTCGTGCTCTTTATAGTTTAATCTCATTTTTCCACCCCGCTCTCAAGAAATGTGACTGTTTTCTTGTCCGCATCCAACATGACTCGAACTCCAATCGGTATTGTAATCTTCTCTTTTCCATGTCCGCAGGGGAATCCGGTAAGCGCCGGCCGGTGCAGACGAGAAAAATAATCATTGAGAACCTGCGCGGCGCTCCAGCCCTTGACATGTCCATATCGCGGTTCCGTCCTCGTAAACTCTCCCAGGATGAATCCGGCCGCGTCTTTAATATCTGTCGACATGAAAAGCTGGGCCAAGTAGGCGTCGAGGCGATACGGTTCCTCCTCGGTATCCTCCAGAAAAATGATTCTGCCCTTGAACGATGGCAGATAGCCCGTTCCAGCCATTCTGGCCATAAGCGAGAGATTTCCTCCCATGATAATCCCCTCGGCCACCCCGTCATTTATCACCTCAAATTTGTATCCGGTCGGCTTTTTTATCGTCGCCGGCAGTAAGCTGCCTTCAATTGCCCCGAAAAAATGATCGACTGTATATTCCCGCAGCCTGCGGCCGAATTCCACCGCCGCCATAGGGCCATGAAATGTCACGATGCCGCATTTGTTATATATCGAAAGCAGCAACGCTGTCAAATCAGAATAGCCGACGAATACTTTGGGCTTATTTTCAATGACCTTATAATCGATGTGCGGCAGGAGCCTCAGGCAACCGTATCCCCCTTTGGCGGCGAAAATGCCGTCTATCGACTCATCGGAAAAGGCCTCCATCAGGGCCGAGGCGCGCGCCTTGTCATCACCAGCCAAATACCCCAGTTTGCGCCTTACCTGGGGATATATTCTCAGCTTATAACCACGTTTTCTTAGGAATTCAAGCCCTTTGCGAAGTCTGTCGGCCCGCGGCGGCCCGGCCGGGGCGATTATGGCTATATTCGAGCCCGGACCGATTCTCCTGGGTTTTACTGTTCCGGCCATAGATGATAGGCGATACCGCCATGCCCGATCCAGATTTCCTCGAGTTCCTTGCGAGGGTAATTCACAATCCCATCCTCGGCATAATGCCCGGCCGGGTCATTGCAGATCACGATTTCGGGGCCATCGAATCCGACGACGGCGATCAGGTGTCCCTCGGGGGCCTCGTGGATTGGCGAGCGCGGAAGTTTATCATAGTCGTAAGCGATACTGATAACCACAGGCCTGCCGGCCGCGACCTCGTCATAGATCTCATCGAAACCGCAATGGACCTCGACCCAGGTTTTTCCCAGGCCGATTTCGAACGCCGCCGCGACATTGTGGGGCCAGTTGCCATAGATTCCGCCGCGTCGATCATATACCCGATGCGCCATTTCCGCCGGAGTAATTTCAATTCCATGATAATTCATGACCATGCAAACGGAGGTCGGCGAACAGCAATTGCCGGACAGGCTCTTGGGCAGACTCCGCTGCGTGTAATAGGGAACAGCCAGCTTTACCTGCGAATATGCGGGTCTCCTGACTATCCCGTGGTGAGCGCGATAATCGTCCCAGCCGGAATCATCGTTTGAGAAAGCGACAGCCATTCGGCGAAGAAAAATCTCCCCCGATTGCCCGTTCCCCAGCGCCCTGACAATTACCCTGGCATAACGCATAGGCTGTTCCAACGTCAGGAAATCAACATTGATCCGGCCGATGCCGTCGACCTTCTTCACCCACTCCGACGTCGCCTGGGACACCTCGCCCGAGCCCCAGGTCTGGTAATCGAACCCGTGCCAACTGTGCGAGTCGGGCGATACGTCAACGATGAAATGGAGTGCCGAAATCGAATCCGACCTGGTGGCGTTCCACGACAATATTAGCTGTGTGAACGAAAATCCGGGGTCGATTTTGTCCGTGATCAGCTTTCCCGGAGCGGAGAGGTCGATAAAGCCGATCGAATTTTCTTTTTCCAGCAACCGGCAATTGATGAGCTCGCATCTCTGCCAATCGGCGCTGGTCTCAATAAAGACCATGCTATGAAGCCTTTTTCCCGACATAGTATTGCCCTTGATTTCCATAAGCGCAATTAGTGATAATATGAATACCAACGCTATGGAGATGGTTTTCCCCAGCGCTCTCATGCCAACAACCTCCGCGCAGTCTTGAACGATTTATCGAGGTCGGCCCTGTAATTACTTTCTTTGGAATCGAAACTGTTATATGCCACGCCGCCGTTAAGGCGGCTGGAATGAATAAACAGGGTATTGGTTATCGCCAGCGCCACGTGCCCCGGAAAAAACAGCAGATCGCCCCGCCTGACGTCTTTTCTACCGACCTCGGTTCCCGCCTTGATCTGCTCTTTGGTGTCGCGTGGAAGTTCTCGGGCGAATCTGGCGAAAATTGCCTTAACATATCCCGAACAGTCAGTGCCGAAAAATGAACGGCCGCCCCAAAGGTATGGAACTCCAAGGAATTTCTCGGCCTCGATCACAATCTTGTCCGACATGAGGTTTTCCAGCGGCGCTATCTCGCTTTTTTCAAGCAGATTAATCTGCTCAACGTAAAGACTGCCCCAGCGCTCGGTCGGCATTTCGAGAAAACCGTCTGCCATTTCTCCGTACAGGCAGCAGCCATAGGGGATGCGAGCAATGGGTCGCGATGATATATCCGGCTTATCATAAGCGGATGCGATATTGGCCTGGACTATATAGGGCCCGTCCCCCGGAAATTTATCATGTGGGCACAGGAATTGATGGGCTATCCATCCTTTGTAGCCATCGGAAAAACGGACCATGGAGAATGAAGGGGCCTCACCTAAAACTTGCACAATTTCGTTGAGCAGGCCCTGGCTCACCCTCTCCGACCTATTGTTCGGCTCTGCCCTGACATCAGCCACACAAATATTCACCCTGGCAATCATTTATAAATTCTCGGCAATCTCTTGCTCCAGCCGGATAAGATTTCATATGAGAATGAACCGGCCCATCGCCCGAGCTGGTGGGCATCGATTCTCTCCTGGCTGTCCCGACCCATTATCACCACTTCATCTCCTGTCTGGCTGGCCGGTATGTCGGTAACGTCAACCATGAAAGCGTCCATGCAGACGCGGCCAACGACGGGAGCCCGATGGCCCCGCACGATCACAAATCCTTTGTTTGACAGAGACCACGGGTAACCATCGGCATACCCCATCGGAATTGTCGCCACACGAGATTGCCTCGAGGCCACGTAGGAAAACCCATAACCGACACCATCGCCCGGCCGAAGATCATGTATCTCGGCGATGCGGCTCCTGACAGACATGACGGGCTTAAGCTCACGGCTGTCTACGCCGCCCGGCACCAGGCCGTATAGAAGATGCCCGACCCTGACAAGAGTGCCGTCCGCATGACGGTTTTTCCAGATTGAGCCGGAGGAATCCATGGAATAATACAAGCCGTTTTGTGAAAGCTGCTTGATAGTTTCCATTACCTGCATGAAATTGTCGACCTGCCTGGCCGCAAGGCGGGCGCTTCTCATCAGGGGATCGGCCAGGTTGGTCGTGACCCCGACCAGGTCCTCGCCAGGCCGCGCTCCCTTTTCCTCCACCGCCGCTATAACTTCGTCGGCTTGCATTCCATAGCGATTCATGCCAGATTCGACCTTGACAAAGAACTTGATCGGATGGCCTTTTTCGCTTTCGCCGCGCCTGATACGCTCAAGCTGGATCTGATCCGAAATAGTGATATAGAATCCGCGTCTGACAGCCTCAAACGAACGTTCATCGTCCTCGGGGTAGAGTATGACTATGGGAGTTCTGATTCCGGCGTTTTGAAGCTCACAGGCCTCCTCCAGAAAGGCCACGCCGAGGAAATCGACGCCCTCGGATTGGGCCGTCTGTGAGACCTTCACGGCGCCATGCCCGTAGGCGTCGGCCTTGACCACCGCCATTATACGGGCACCCTCGCCGGCCCACGATTTGACAACCGCGATGTTGCTTTTCAATGCCCCCAGGTCTATTTCCACAAAAGACGGCCTGCTGTTAATCACTGAAGTCCCCTCACTAATTTATCATCGATCCCGGTCATATCCTGACCGGCAACCAGGTCAGCTAATTTTTCTCTTCTCCGAACCAATATAATCTTTTTGCCGGCCACCGCAACCTCGGCGGCGCGAGGACGGCTGTTGTAATTGGAGCTCATGGTTGCCCCATAGGCTCCGGCCGTGAAAAGGGCAATCAAATCCCCACTTCTGATTATCGGCATTTTGACGCCGAAAGCAAAGAAGTCGCTGTTTTCGCATACCGGGCCGACAACATCATATACTCCTTTGCGCCCCTTCCTGGGCGCAACCGGCTCCACCGCGTGCCGCGCCCCATAGAGCGCCGGCCTCAAAAAATCGTTCATACCCCCATCGACTATGCAGAAGTTCTTGACCGGATTCCGTTTAACCACTATCACCCGCATAACAAAAATCCCGGCGTTGCCAACCACCGATCTCCCCGGTTCGGCAATTGCCGTAACCGGCAAGCCGGTGAAGAGGTCTTTTACGGCCGAGACGTAATCCTCAGGAGACGGCAGCTTGTTATCGTGCCGGAAATGGGCTGCCCATCCCCCACCGATATCTATATACTTCAAGCGTATATTTTGTTTCCACAAATGTTTGAACAGACTCACAATCATGGCGGCCGCCTCGAAATACGGCCGCGTGGTTTCAACTTGCGACCCGATATGCATCGAGATACCGACAGGCGCCAGCCACCTGCTCCGGCTGCAGAATCGATATGCCTGGAGCGCCGATCGTTCATCCATGCCGAATTTGGTCTCCTTGAGACCGGTCGCTATGTAGGGGTGAGTGCCCGGGTCGATATCGGGATTGACACGAACCGCGACCCGGGCAACCTTGCCCAGTCGCCCGGCGGTCGAGGCAATCGTCTCCAGCTCTGGCATCGACTCGGCGCAAATAAAGAGAATTCCGGCTTTGACCGCGGCCGCAATTTCGTCATCGGTCTTGCCGACACCGGAGAAGACAATTTTATTTTTATTGATTCCGGCTTTTAATGCCGAGCGTAATTCGCCTTCCGAGACAACATCGCAACCGGCGCCGCAAAGAGCCGCCACCCTCAAGATTGCCAAATTGGGATTGGCCTTTGCGGCATAACAGATAATATGTGGAATATCGCCGAATGCCCGCGATGTCACCTTGAAATGTCGGGCCAGAGTCTTGAGGCTGTAGATGAAAGTCGGCGTCGAATATTTCTCGGCGATTTTCCTGACAGGAACGTCCTCACAATGAAGCTCGCCGTTCTTATAATGAAAAAAATCCATCAATAAACTTCCAGGAGCGATGCCACTATTTTATCCTCCCAGGCCTCGCAATGCGCCCTGGGGCAGGTGTAATTATTTATCATGATCGAAAACGCGATTAGATGATTCTCTTTCGATCCCCGCATATAGCCCGAGAGCGTGCTCACCCCGGCGATATGCCCGGTTTTAGCTCTGATCCTCTCGCGACCGGCGATGCCGTCGAGCCTGCCGCGAACCGACCTGTCAACTGCGGGGTTGCCGAGCGATTGGTAATATGTTTCGAAATTCGGCCTGGCCGACATATATCGGAGAAGGTCAACCACGGCGCGCGGCTTGACGGCGTTGATGTAGGAAAGCCCCGAGCCGTCATACATGGATAGATCATTCGGGCCTATGCCGATACTGTCAAGAAAAGCGGTAATAATCCGTAAGCCGGCTTTGAAGCTCCCCTCGCCGGCCTTCTCCGCGCCGAGTGTCAGGAGCGTTTGTTCCGCGAAAAAGTTCTGGCTGTTGGTGTCGATTACTTTGACGACTACGCCGAGCGTATCCGACTCCCAGGTGAACAGCGAAATGAGGTTGGGCCGCGAGTAATCGGCTCTCCTGGATATCTCCAGGTCATCGATCGCCGTTATCCTGCCTATTAAATCGACGCCTTTCCTTGTCAGGACGCTGCCGAAAACAGTGGCGGCGTAGATTTCCGGTCGATGCACCGAGACGTAATCGATTTCACCGGCGGTGTCGCTGATCGGTATGCCGCCGAAAAAGGTCACATCGTTGGTGTACGGGATACGATAATAATCAAGGGTAAAACTCGACTCCGGCGGCAGGGTGTACGCCATATTATGAGATGTGATATAGCCGATGTTTGGATCGCATTCTATCAGGGCCGGTGAGCCGATTGTCGGCCCGGGCAGAAATTTCAGGTCGACACAGTTATCGTTAAACGACAGCGCCGAGAGCGGGCAGGCGTACCAATACGTCAGGTCGTCCCACGACCAACCGGCGCCGAGGCTCGGCCCCGTAAAGAAGGAATTGTCGATAACGATACCCCCATCAATCCGACTTATTCCCCTGGCGATCAGGCTGTCGGCCCAAGATTCGAAAACCTCCGTAATATGCGAACGAAATCGGCCTGAAACCAAAGGGTCGCCGCCACCGACCAGGACCAGATCACCCGCAAGTCTGCCATTCTCGATCTTGTCGCGACACATAATCCGCGTCCTGAATCTATATGATGGTCCCAACAACTCCAGGGCCGCGGCGCTGGTGAACAGCTTGAGATTCGAGGCCGGATTGAAAAGAAGCGTATCGTTATGACTGAATAGCGGCTCTTTTGCGGTGATATCATAAATGGAGAGACCTATCTGCGCATTCGCCAGGAACGAATCTGACAGCAGCGCGCGCAGATGCCAATCTAATCCGTCATCGGCCGACACGGCGCCCGTCAATAGGGCAAGAATGATGAGCGGGCAGAGCCGGCGTTTTAGAGCTCTCATAGCTAAATTAAAAGCCCGCCCGCCGTTTTGGCGGGCGGGCTTTATTAGAGTGTTGGCTTGCACCTATTCGCCGAATTCAGTTAAAATATACCTGAAAGTCGTGCGAATATCATCCAACGGCATCGAGAATGCATCGAAGTTGAGCATGGCCGATCTTGCGACGACTCCGCCCGGAGCATAAATATGCCCCACGGATTCGCCATAATCAGCCGGCTCACCGCCATCGATATCCAGTCCCTTGACGTATAGGGCTGTTGCGCCTTCCCTGAATGCGAAGATGTCTTCGGCGTAATCAATCTGGTCACCATTCTTACCGACGTCGATTTTCATCGAATCCGGAAGCTGAGCGACATTACCGGCGTTTACCGCCCAGGTGAAATCATCCCAGAAATCCCAGCCGGCCGTGGAATCAATCCCGAGCCAGTCGAATTCGAAATCGCCGATTTGCGGGGGATTGGTGTTGTAAATCCACTGCAGGATGTTGGCACCGGCCGCGATAAGGTGCCCGCCGCTTTCCATGTAGTGGCGCATAACGCCGCCACCGGCATCGCCGACATAAGTCCACCAGGTATCCGAAGCATCACCAAGATGGCTGTCGGAGGCGAAAACTACGGTGCTGAAATTCGTGATGAAGGACGAATCGGGCATGCCCTGCGTGGCAACTTCCCATTCGGCAAACGCGTAGCCTTCCAAGGCCGCCCTGTAAAATGCCTGTTGCTCGCGCTCCTTTACCATGTCGACATTCTGGAAAGGATCCAGCCATTGATAATCATCGACATAGAGAATGGTGGCGTTCTTAACGATAAAGGTGATGGCGTCGGGATCCGAGATATTACCGCTTGGATCCATCGCCCAAACAACGAAGCTGGCCGGATCGGCCGCTGCCACATTTGAAAAGGTTACGGTGCGCCCGGGTGACCACTCCGATGTATCTGCCGCAAAGAAATAGCGATAGAGAAGATTGTCGCCCGCGGTGACATCCGCCCCTTCCCAGGTGAATGAAATGGTGGAACCGGTAGCCACAAACGAGCTTTCCGGGGGCGATGCCGTTATGGTCACGCTCGGGATATCGGTATCGGGCGTGGCGGCATGTGCCATGACAAAGAAATCGGCGGAAGTTTCATCGGAAGCTCCACCGGCATCCTGAGCCCTGACACTGAAAGCATGCGCGCCCTCGCTCAGCCCCTCGAGCGTTGCGAAGGTATTTCGGGAAAGTGCGGACCAATTAAGGGCATCGAGGCGATATTGATACTGCACCTGGCCCGACCCGCCGGAAGCGGCCCAGGAGTAGGAAATTATATACCCCAATGTAACTGTATCGGAGTTTGCAGGCCCTGAAATCAGAGTCAGGCTTAGCTCCACAGTCTCGGTTGGGCTCCACGGGTCTTCGGTGCTGCAGCCGGCAAAAATCATAGCAATCGAAAGTACCAGACCGGCCGCCGCAAGGAATTTGATTCTGTTATTCATTTTGTTTCTCCTTTTAGCTCTCAGTCTAGTATTCATCTCTCATACCGCAATAATGTCGGTAGATGACATCGAGATTGGCCTTCAAATCGGCATTGGTCCAGCGGTAGTTACGACCGCCGATAAAGACAAATTTGCCCTTACCTGCGGGCTGGGCCAGGAAGCCCAAGGCATATCCCGAATTGGCGGGATCCTCGAAAAGAACCGTCATCGAACTCGAGGTTGCCGGGATATCGGTGAATGAATGAGAACCGATTCTGGTCATATTGGTAAGGCTGTCGGCTACGGCCACAGCGCTGGCCGGATTGACGCTTATTAACCAGTTATCCGGATTGGTACCCGCAAAAGCGTCAAGCTCCGGGAAGAAGAAGTCATGAGCGAACCTTGTGGCCAGAATCAAATTGCCGCCGCTGTTCAGGTAATTCATAATCGTCCCATCGTCGGCAAAGTCCAGCCAGAAGACCTCATCACCGCTGAACTCGTTGCCAAACCAAGCCACCGCCGAAAAGAACAGAGTATCAAACATCCAGGCCGGAAGAGCCCCGGATCCCAATACCGAATCGGGAAACGGCCTGCCTCCACCTGGAGGAATCAGGAACAAATCCCACCATTTGAAATGTGGGAAATTCCCGAAGGCAACGGCGTTGTTCCAGACAGCAACGGCCTGGCTTCCATATGTCGCCCAATCGATACCGTTGATTCCCAGAATACCCTGGTGCGCATTCAGCACCACCACCGAAAAATTAACCATAACCACGGTGGAATTACCGCCGATGTCGTTGGCTGTTACCTCTATCCAGTAATCCCCCCCGCCGACATCGGGCATTGCAACGAACGCGTCCGTCGTCGTATCGTTGATGCCGGTCGAGGTGGCGACATAGTAATCCCTGATGGCACCGTAATAAAAATCTACGGTGGTGTTGAAGTTGATAGTCAGCAACTCGATAGTCGGCTCCGTGAATGGGACCACGAACGATTCATCTTCCTTAACCGACAGCGTCAGTTCCGGAGCGAAACCGCTAACGGCGTTGATCGAAACGCTCATTGGCGACGGGTCCACATTTCCCCAGGCATCCACCGCCCTGAAAAAGACGGTATGCGGCCCAAGCGAGAGCGCGGAAGGTCCAAGGTTTAATTCCAGGGTAGAGACTCCGCCCGGCAGCACATAGGTGGCCGGAACGGATGTCCAGTTGGCGGTATCATCGACCGCCCATTCGAAATCCGAGACATAGCCGTCGACATCAACGCCGTTGACGACGAATGGAACGCCGCGGGAAGTCGTCGCCCCATTGGGCGGAACTGTGAGAGGTTCCGTGCTGGGGGGAAATCCGGTGACGTCACGAATATCATTGATGGCGATATTCGCTTGCGCAGCAGTAGGATCCCATTCGTTTTGACTATCCCTGGCCTGGACGTTGAAAGTATAGGACGTATCGGGATTCTCGAAATCCAATTGCACCGTGGCGCTCGTTTCGAACGTCTCGATCTGACTAATTACAGTTGTGTTTCCGGAAGTTACCCAGTAGCGATAATATTCCGGACGGCCATCCGGATCCGAAGCCCGCCAGTAAACCGTTACGGAAAAGATGGCGACAGTATCGGGAGCCGTATTTATCGCATAGGTCGTGATGGAGGTTTCAGGTGTTGCATTTTTGCTGGGATCAGTGGGATCCTCGCTACAACCGGCAAAAAAGATACTCGCCAACGCCAACAACCCAACCACCTTCAGGACCGGATTCTTAAGTAAGTTCACTTTAATCCTCCTTCATTGGCGTTGCGTTAAAACGACAAGCTGAAGGAGCCACGATGTACTCCCTGCAGCTTGCCGAGATCGTTATAGGCATAGTCGAAGAAAGCACCGCTTAAGACCGGGAGCTTAATGCCGGCGCCGGCGGTGAATCCGCCCTCGTCGAGATTGAGCTTGTAACCGGCGCGTAATGCGATGAGATCCTGGAACCAATACTCGCCGCCGAGATTATAATGCTCCTCGTTGTCCGAGGGATGCATCAACTCGGCCGCCATAGTGGCTTTCGACGACGCGGACTCAAACACTTCGAATGCGATACCGGCGCGGAACGACAGCGGCAACGGCACGGCGGCCTCTTCCTGATCGTTATCGACGAAACTGTCGCCGTCGTTATCGAGGCCGTCAGCATGGCCGTTGTATGGCGCCGCGACCGGGACACCATCGAAATCCGGGACATCGTAACGGAAATCGGGGCCAAAATTGAGGATGGCCATGCCGATTCTCAACGACTTGAAGCCGGTGTCATAATAGGTGCCTATGTCGAATGCCCAGCCCTTCTCGTCCCAATCGGCCAGCTTCTCGCGAATAAACTTGAAGTTGGTGCCGAAGGAGAAGCGGTCGGTCAGGTAACGGGCGTAAGATACGCCCATGGCCCAGTCCTCAAATACGAACGTGCCCTGGCCGGCTCCATCCTGATTCTCATAAGTGGTCCGATTCATCAGGCCGGTACTGAGGATGCTGAAATGGGCTCCAATATGGCCGATGCCGGTTTTCTTCACGATAGCCCCGGAATACAGGTTTATGTCGGCCGGCCAATTGGTGTAGCCGAAAAAGACATCGCCAGTACTAATATGGACGATACCGGCGGGATTCCAGAAAACGGCGGAGGCGTCATTTGCCACCGCAGCATAGGCCTCACCCATGGCGAGCGCCCTGCCGCCTACGCCAATATCCAGGAATTTTAGTCCCACGGTGCCTACTTTGGCAAATTGGGCTTGAACCGGAAGGCAAAGACCCAATACGGCCAAAAGAACCGCAGGTATGATAAACTTTCTCATATCTTTCTTTACCTCCAGTTTTTAGCGAACAACCATGAATTTGCCGATAAAGTCCTCGAACCCCTCGGCATTGGACTCGACCACGAACAGGTAGACACCGGCGACAATTTTCTGTCGCGATTTGGTGATCAAATCCCAGTTGACGACCGTCTCCGCAAATTGCTTCGGAAGCTCAATGATCTTATCACCGGTGAGAGAAAATATCGTCACCTTGGCATCGGCATTGGCCGGCAGGTTTACGAACATTATCCTCTCCTGCGACGGATTGGTGTTGCTGGGATCGAAACCGAAACCAACCGGCGACGTGAGCACGAACGGATTGGGTACCGCATGAGGACCGGACTTGGCCGCATCGATCGTCCCCACGATACGCCCCGGCTCGACATTGACCGCGCCGGATCGGCCCGATTCGAATGATTCGATGTCCTCGGCCGGATTCCCACGATCATACGCCGTGATAGCGTAGAAGTATTGGAAACCGTTCACGACGTCTCTATCGACATATGAATGAATGATACCGGTATTGAGCCCGATGTCGTTGACCAGGTCGCTTTCGAGAAGCATGGTCCAGCCACCCGAGGCGCCGGTTTTCCTCCACAGGCGATATCCCTCAAAGTCGAGGTCCCCTGTGGCCGGGTCGGCGGCCGATTCTGCGGCTGAATCCCATTCCAAATTAACCTGCCTGTCACCCGGCTCGACCAGAGTAAATGTCGGCGACGGCGGGGCCGATGGGCCCAGCCACCGATAACCGAATTCAGGATCCTGGCTATGCTGGAAGAGTTGATTGGCCCATTCAAGATTGGCGCGAAGCCCGTCCAGCCCTTCGCCTACGCCAAAGGCGTAAACGACTCTTACGGAATCATTAGCCGGGATCTCAAATGGCCCCATTTTCTGCAAGAAGCGGTAGTCATGGACCGATGGCGGCGGAGCCAGCCAAAGCCCATCCTTCATAAGACGCATCCAATCCGGATCGGTACCCGGGTCGGAATTCCAGTCCCACCAGCCGTGCCCGGATTGTATTCCGGGAACGGTTCCGCCTATTGTCGGCGGGCAATAAAGGAGCCTGGAACCGATAAATCCCTGGCATTCCTTGGGGATCTTGTTGCCCCCGATATCATCGCCTGCGACGTTGGGATTATCTCCGTCAAACATAAACGAGATAAATTCATGCGTGACGTCGTCGCGATAATAATTCGGCAAATCGTCGCGTGAATAAGCCTGGGCGCCCGAGCCGCCCTCGGGGACGGAGATATCGCAGTCGGCGTGGAGGCCCATATAGACTGGCGCAAGCGCGGAGTCGTTAAGGTTTTTAAACCAGAAATCATAGATGATGAAATCATCGCGATAAGACTCCGACCAGGCATAGGATCTGCAGTGGGCCAGGACATTAATCTTGTCGCCCGAGCCGACGAGCGGTGACTGGTCGGATATATGCCAGTAAGCATCAAACAAACTGACTGCCGTAGTATCGCTGTTGGACGATATTACTTCGATTGGATCCGAAGTATCAGTTGAAAAATGCACCAGCTTTTCGCCAATACCCACTCTGAAACTGGCGAAATAGAGGTAATCATTGATGGCTGCATAGTTCGATGGCGTCTGCCATCTCATCGACGGCAGCTCCAAAGCGTCGTCGCCCATCAAGATTGTCCAATCGTTTGTTCCGGTTGCCTTCTCGACAGTGGAGTTGGTTATCCTGTTGTGGACATTACCCACGGTGCAGGCGGTATCATCAGCCACGGTCGGCTTGGCATATCCCGGAAAACGCAAGAGGGGATTTTCGGCCACTCGCTTATCGAGGGCCAGGGCTGGCACACTGATAATCAGCGTCAAACCCGCTATTACCAGCAAGCCAACCAGTCCCCTGGTCATTCCTCTTTGCATATTTTCCTATTCCTCCCTAAATATTCAGACATCGGTTCCATTAGAATTGCAACTGTGCACCAAGCAAAATGCGCCTTGGTCGAGTCCAATAAGACGGATCTCCATATTGACCAGCAGGATTACCCGTATCATCGTAGTATTCGGCGTCGAAGTTGTCGTCGTTGGTCACGTTCAAGTTGATATTGGCCTCATCGGTGAGATTCTGAATCGCAGCAAAAGCATCGACGCGAACACTCTCATAGACTTTAAAGCCCTTGCTGATGCGCATGTCAATCTGGAAGTAATTTGGAAATCGCTTGTCGTTAATGGGTGGAATATTGGGCGCAATTACTCTGGATGTCCCAGTATAAGGCCGGCCCGATCCAAAAGTGTAGACTACATCCAAACCAAGATCGCCAAGAATCATTCCCCAGGCTTCCGGAGTCGCATAATTGACATCGGCCTTGAATGTATTCCTTTGATCCCAATCAAGAGGGAAATCCTCGGTCCTTGGCATCCTGTTGTAATAGTCATCAAGGAACGTTTGAGTCTTGTCGGAGGCTCTTCCTCTGGCTATCTGATATGTATAGGTGGCAATTCCCGAAAGCCCCTTCCATGGCCTCTGGCTGAGCGTAACCTCGAACCCCTTGACCCTGGCGTAATCGGAATTATAGTTGATCCAGAAGATATCGCCTGTTTCCTGATTGTAGAATCTCCGGTGATTGATAAGATCGGCGATATCCTTGAAGAAGCCGGTGACGGCCAGCTTCAGGTAGTCATTGAAGCCGTGGTCAATGCCGGCCTCGTAAGCGACCGTCTTCTGCTCGCTCAAATTGGGATTGCCGATATACTTGAAGGCGCCCCTCAGATCAAAGGCGTGATTCGTATAGAAGTCGTCGAACACCGGCAATTGGAAATAATGGCCGTAGGTTACGTGCAGCACGTCGCGCTCAGTTATCGGGAAGCTTATGCCGATGCGCGGCGACAACTGCTGTTTCTGAGAGGCTGACACCGGGTTTTTCAGGCGGGCGCGCAGATCCCATGTTTCGCCGTACAGCGGGTTGTTGACGTCGTTATACCCCGGATTCAGCGGAGCAAGGTAATCATATGGGACTACCGTTTTGGGATCGAAATAATCATAGCGCATACCGATGTTGACGATCATCCCCTGGGTTTCGATCTTGTCTTGCGCGTAAACTCCGAGCTGATTCGGTTTCTCGTGGTACTGCGCATTGTACTCGTTGTTGCCTGAGGCTACCGAGCGATAGTCGTATAGCAGATCATAACTCTTGCCCTCGACTCCCAACTTGATAAAGTTGTAGGAATTGATCTGGCTGGAGAAATCGGCCTTCAGCGTTTGCGTGATGGTGCGGTCATCCTGCCTGAACCGGGAAATGTACATGGGATTGATGCGGATTATGCCGGCGATCTGGGTGATCTTGGGCGAGAATCTGGCATCAGCGAGCTCGTTGTCTGAAATCGGATGGCCATCCCAGGGATCGTATACCCTGGCTTTCTGGGCGGTCAGGAAGCGCGAATAGCCTATGTTGTAAAAGGTTTTGGCGCTGATATTGTTGACAAAATTAATCGAGAACTGGTTCGACCAGGTTTCGGATCTGGCAACCGTATTGCCCATGTCGTAGTTGGAATAGCTCTTGGCGATGCCGCTTCTGTCAACCGCATCCCTGGCGGGACCAAGCAGTGAATCCGGCACCGCGCCATAATTGCCAAACATCGGCGTGGTCAACCAAGTTGTATCACCCGTGGTCTGAGCCAGGTAATTAAAGAACACGGTATCAGCTTGATCCTCGACATGACCCGGCGCCACAATCCAACTGTACGGTGTGAACGATGATGATACCAACTCCCTCTGATTGGTGGCAGTGGACCGGGGGTACTCATAGAAGTAGGTCGGTTCGCCCCAGGTGAAGGTGAGCATTCTCGACCTATCCCAGGGAAGGCCATTACCAAATGATCGCAGCCCGGAAATATATATTTTCCGCGATGCCGTGAGCTCATAGGTCAATTTGCCCAGAAGAGATTGATTCTTCGACCAGGACCTCTCATCCTGATAGCTGCGATTAAAAGTGTATATTCCCGAGGCCATAAAGGAAAGCTTACCGGGAATATCGGCAGGAGCTATCGGGATCGGCCCTCCAAATGAGAACTCATGCTGGCGCATGTCGTAGAAATTGGAGCGGTTGTCCTTGTCGATTTTCGAGCCGTTGACAACCACCTGTTCCTGAATTGTATCGATTCCGACAATCCTGGTGACATCGAAGACGTGATCTTCCCTGTTACTTGATCCAAACAGAACCTCGGGGGAAGACTGCGATTTGATCTTGCCGGTATACTTGGCTCCGCCTTCCTTGGTAACCATGTTGACGATCGCGGATTGGACGTTTGGATACTCGGCTCCAAATCCACCCGTTAAAACCTCAGCCTCGGCGATGGCTTCGTTAGGAATATAAGTCGCCAGAGCCGTGCTGCTGCCGGAACCCGGGTTCCGTCCGACGCGTGACTCACCCAGCGGACTCGCCAGGTTCACGCCGTCGAGCATATAGATCACCTCGCCCTGATTAATTCTGCCTCCGCGGAACGATCCCAGAACAGCGCCAGCCGTTAGGTTGGCCGCATTTACAATACCGTCTACCGCGGAATCGGTGATCTGTGCGGGAGAAATGGTGGTTCTGGACGCGGTGATATCCTTCTCTATCAAGGGCCTGACGGCCTCAACCGTGATTGTCCCCATTTCGATTGTCTGCGTGCTCAGTTGAAAATCGACGCTGGTGGTCAGGTCGACCGAGACCAGGACATTCTTGACCTCGATGGGGCCGTAGCCGATCAGGTTAGCCCGCAACACGTATGTTCCGGGCGGCACATTGACTATGAAGAATTCACCGTTAATGTTGGTGGCGGCGCCAGTGGTGGTACCGACTATGATCACATTGACACCCGGCAATGGTTCGCCGGATTCTTTGTCGGTAACCTTACCTGCGATCTTGCCGGTGGTTCCGGCCCATGCCGATGACCAGACCAGCAAAACCATAATGGCGACCAGCCATAGTGCAGGTTTCCTCAACAAACCTCACCCTCCTTGTAAAAGGTTAATAATTTAGATTTAACTCAATTAATAATTCTGAACTATTAACGCCGTTTGCCTCCATTCTTGGTTAATTGTTAAAGGCCTCCATGCTATAAGAAGCGATAATGGTCTATTGGCACAAGTACTCTACTTTCGGCAAAACTATAGGGGCACAATGGGTTTTAGTCAAGTTCTTTCGTGAAATATTTTGAAGGAATTTCCTGATTGACATGACCCCCGAATAGGTATGGCTAAGAGATCAAAAATCGCCCCTGCTAATTCTCTTCGCACAGAACCTGTCGTTTTGTAGTTATCACAATTTCAGACCGCTTTTATTCCCGGAACGGGCCATTTTTTAATAAGGAGATTTTTCAGCCACATTCACCAAGAGGACAAGAGCACAATTCTCAAACCACCCGACAATTGCTCAAGCCGTGATTGACGTTTATGACGAGTCGGTTACGGGGGAACCGGCCCCAAGCCGGCCTACACGAGCTAAGCCACTATTTAATAATCACTTAAATGGTGAGTAGAAATTGGGATCTATGCCGGCGCAATATCCGATTGGAGGCCTGCCCGCAGTCAGGTATTTCATCTGCAAGGAGCAACGAGAGCAAGTCGTCAACGGAATCCTCCTTGAGGCCGGGCGGCGAGATAACATGATATTATGCACAAGCATGCCGGGAACGACTGCAAGAAAGAACAGCATCCTGTGAATAGAGTTTATCGGCTGAAGATGAGTTGACACCTCCACCTTGGAATCCCATTATTGCCGAAAGCCTTCTCATGCAAGTTGGCCAACACCAATAAAAACGGCCATCGATTCCCGATGGCCTCCCGGACATATCTGCGGAAGGAGGGATTTGAACCCTCACGCCTTTCGGCACCACCCCCTCAAGATGGCGTGTCTGCCAATTCCACCACTTCCGCTCGTATCTGAAAAAGTGGTGTCAGGTCATCAGGCCTGACATATGGAAATTCCCAAAAAATCGCGGCCCTTCGATTACCTTGTCGTATCGGGCTGCTGCTGTGGCTGTTGGCCTCGCTCGAAAATCCCGCTGCCGGCCGAGCCTGTATCCCCACCTGGAGGAATCTCACCCGGAACTGAAGACGCCGCCGGAGGAATAATCTCGGTTGATCCGGATTTCAAGTTCTCTATCACGCCTGATGATCCTGTGCCGCGGACACTGAATGACAGAAGCGTAAGGGCAATACTGGTCACCATGAAACAGACAGCCAAGACGCTGGTTGCCTTGGAAAGGAACGTGGCAGCGCCTCGACCGCCGAACACCGCGCCGCTCAAACCGCCGCCGCCGAATGCTCCGGCTAAGCCCTCGCCCTTGGATGATTGAAGCAACACCACAATTATTAATCCAACGCAGACCAATATGTGAACGACAATTAGAAATGGATAGAGTATTGCCATCTTTTAGTTAAAGCCTCCTCAATAAAATTCAAAACGACCAGTAAAGATATTTGAGCCAACCTCAAAGTCAAGCCCTTATTTGAAGGACCTGGC